>NZ_JBHMIS010000021.1:0-93571 GCF_048060415.1 Micromonospora sp. LOL_024 | reverse complement strand
GCTCGGTTCAACCCGTTGTCCGGCCGGTACACGGTGCCCAGCGAACGCACCTTCCGTCGGGTCCTCGCCTGCCTGGACGGCGACGCCCTCGACACGGCGACCTGCGGTTACGCTACGGACGTCGTGCGAGGCGACGCGAGCGCGCCGGTCATCGCCGCGACCGAAGGACCCCTCGAACGCGAGCAACGCCGCACCGCGCAGCGGGCGGTGACCCACCCACGGCCGGACGGACTGCTCCCCACGGCAGCGGTCGACGGGAAACTGTTGCACGGCACCCGCACCCCGACCGGGCAGGTATTCCTCGTCGCCGCGATCACCCATCACAGCGGGGTGATCCTGGGCCAACGCCAGGTCCCCGACAAACGCGGCGAGAACGCGGTGGTCGCCGACCTGCTGGCACCGCTGGACGTGGCCGGGATGGTGCTGACCCTCGACGCGCTGCACACGACGAAGAAGACCGCCCGCCTGATCACCGACCAGCTGCACGCCCACTATCTTCTGATCTTGAAGGGGAATCAGCCGCTCGCCTACCAGGCCGCCCAGACGCTGTTATCCGGTAGCGACACCGAGTTCGCCGACCAGATGAGCATCGACGACGACCGCGGACACGGGCGTACCGAACGCCGAACCCTACGGGTCGCCCCCGCCGATGACAGCCTGTTCCCCGGCGCCCGGCAAGTCTTCCGGCTACGCCGCGACACCGGCGGCCTCGACGGTGTCCGCACACGCAAAGAAATCATCCACGGCATCGTCAGCCTGGACGCCGACCACGCCCGCCCGGACCACCTCAACCACTACACCCGAGGGCATTGGACGGTGGAAAACCGTCTGCACTGGACCCGTGATGTGACCTTCCGAGAAGACGATTCCCAGCTCAGGACCGGTACCACCCCGCGAGCCCTCGCCACCTTCCGCAACCTGGCTGTCAACACGTTCCGCCTCGCCGGCCGCGCGAACATCGCCCACGCCCGCCGCGACCTGCACGACCGCGTCGACACCTTCGCCGTCCACGGCATCTAACAAATCATGGTTAAAGCGGACGCAAAGGAACAACGCCGGGGCCGTGGGGTCCAGCCGAGGGTCTGTTTGAACAGCCGGAACGTGTGTTCGAGGTCGAAGCGGCGTAGGAACGACTGCCACCAGCGGTCCAGATCGGTGGATGGGGCGTCACGTCGTTCAACCCAGCCGTCGCCGGCGGCGGCGAGCTTGTCGGACCCGGCAGCTGCACAGGGTGAGCTGCAGCGCGGTCGGGCCGCGTGCGGTGCCGAGTCAACGGCTGCGTGGCTACGTAACCCATGGCCGTACGTGCGCGGGAAGCGGAATGCCGGACCACCGCTGTAAGGATCAAAGGCTTGGCTGGCTCTATCAGCCGAAAAATCTTGGGCGGTCCGAGCAACCGATCTCATCCCGCCGGTGCACTTAACGGTGAGAGGAGTCGGATGCGAGGCGAAGACGAGGATCGGCGGCAGTTCAGTGAGTACTTCGCTGCGCGGCGCGAGGTGGTGCGGCATTCTGCGTACCTGATGTGCGGGGACTGGCACTGGGCGGATGATTTGACTCAGGCGGCGTTTATCCGGGTTGCCTCGGCCTGGCATCGGGTCCGGGATCAGCAGGCGTTGGACGCGTTCGTGCGGACCTGTTTGGTCCGGACGTACTTGTCTGAGACGCGGCGGGTGTGGCGGCGCCGCGAGCGCGTTGTGGCGGAGATGCCTGATCTGGTCGGCGGGAATGATGACGCTGAGTCGGTGGCCCGTCGGGTGGTCTTTGCTCAGGCGTTGCGTCAGGTGCCACCTCGCCAGCGAGTGACCCTGATCTGCCGGTTCTATCAAGGGCTTGACGTGGCCGAGACGGCCGTCGCGTTGGGCTGCTCGGAGGGCACCGTGAAGAGTCAGACATCGAAGGGTCTCGCCACGCTACGCAAGGTTCTGGGTGACGCACTTCCTGTCCCCGCACTGGCCTGCGCTACGGAGGGAAAGGCATGACAGAGCTGCGTGAACTCTTAGAGGAAACGGCGAATTCAGCGCCGCCGCCGAGTCGGCTGGTCGCGGATGAGCTGTACGCGGCCGGACGCCGGCGTCGCCGTCGGCGGGCCGTCGCCAACTGCGCGGCCGTTGTGGCCCTCGTCATGACCGCCGGTACGGGTGTTGCTTCGATGATGAGGCAGGAGCGGTCCGTCAGTGGCGAGACGGGTGTTGATCAAGAGCAGTCGTTGCTTGGCGTTCTGCCACACCGCGGGGAGCTGATTCAGTGGGCCAGCGCGGCCGACGCACATCACCTTTATGTGACGATGTCGACGCATCTCAGCTGTTCCAAGGAGCCATGCGCCAAGACGATCGTGCAAATGGTTGGTTCCGACGATGGCGGGCGTACGTGGAGTGACCGGGGCGGGCCGATCAACGCCGTCAGCTTCAGGGTCCTTGGACCTGGCCGTTTGCTGGCGGCCATCCTGCCCGACACGCCCGGTGTGGGGGCGCGGACGCTGCAGGTCAGCACGGACGGCGGGCGGATTTGGCGCAAGCTGGTTCGGGCTTCTGCCGTCGCGGGGGTGCCGGCGGGAGGCACTGCCGTGTGCTGGCCGGAGTCCGACAAGGTGGCTGAGACGTGCACGGTGCACGCACTTGATGCGGCGCCACATCGGCTCGCGCCGTTGACGAGCCAACCCCCGTTCGCCCTCGATGAGGATTCGTCAATCGCGCAAACTGCCGGGCGACTGTGGGCGTCGGGTGTCGACCCGGCGACTGGCCGTCCGGCAGTCGCGGTGAGCCGGGATGCTGGGCGTAGCTGGGCCAGTGAAGTTTTCGCCGATGCGCCGGCCTGCCAACGGGGGGGTTGTCCGGCGCCGCACCTGGCGGTGGGTGACGGGCCGGCCGTGTATGCAGTGATCGATGGCGCGGGTCGCCTCGCGGTCTACCGCTATGTGGAGAGCGGCGGCCAGGGCGGTGATGGCTGGCAGCCCGTTTCTGGTGCGGATGAACTGCCGGCTGACCGCCTTGCCGGCGGCACGCCGTCGTTCGTCACGTCTGATGGAACGCATGTGCTGTCTGAGGTCGTGGCCCAGCCCGGCCAGGGTATCGATGGTTACCGCTGGTGGGCGGCCCGGCCGGATGGTGTGTACCAGCCAGTCGAACTGGATGGCCTTCCGCCCACCGTCAAACCCATCCGCCGCACGCCGGATGGCTGGTTCTACACCCACAGTTACACCGACGGAATGCTGTACGGGTCGGCCGATGGCTGGCGTTGGTTGCCGGTAGCACGCAGTTCGTAACACATCACGTCTCCTCGCGGTTCAAGTCGTTGGACGCCTGCACGGTTATAGCGGGTGTTAAGTCTGGAAGTAAGTCAGGAGAAACCAAACCGTGAATCGTTTAGATTTTCCACGCCGTTATCGGCACCACGCCGGGGCAGGGGCCGCTGTCATGGTTGCACTCGCGCTCAGCGCTTGCGGCGGCGCTGCGGAGGCGCCGCCGGTGGCCACGGCCGGCGGTTCCAGCGCCCAGCCGACAGGGTCGCCTAGCGCGGTCATTGGAGTGGTGGCCCAGTATGTCGAAGGGCGGCGCCAGTGGGTCAAATGCCTGCGAAAGGAGGGCTTTGACCTGCCGGACCCGGACGCTAAAGGATCTGTCGACATCGACTTAGGTGTACTTGGTGTGTCCAAAACTGATCCGAAGTGGAAAGCGGCTCTGACGAAGTGCATGGACTTCCTCCTGCCTGTCCCTGAGGAGTTGGAGGAGAAGGTGCCCCCGGCGACGGCGGAGCAGGTCGCGCACCGGCGTGAGTACGCCAAGTGCATGCGCGCGAACGGGATGCCGGACTGGCCTGACCCGGGACCCGATGGCGAATGGCCTGGGTGGGGTACTCGGGAGCTTACTCCGCAGGAGCAGACGGCGAATATTCGCGCGTTGCAGATTTGTGAGCCGGTGTTGGATGGGCGGCCGAAGACCACCCCGAACCCGAATGCGACCTACCCGGGATGAGCCAGCAAGTATCCCCGGCCGAGCCGGCCGCTACCCAATTGGGCTGGAGGCGGCGACGGCGGCTGCGGGCCGCGCTGGGCGGCGTTGCCGCGGTGGTCACCCTCGCGGTGGCCGGCGCGGCCACCCTTGGCCTCGGCGGACGCGGTAGGGATGAACCGCTGTCGGCGCGTACGGGGCCGGCCGCCACCGCGCAGGTCACTCGGCAGACGCTGGTCAAGACCGTGACGCTGGCCGGCGAACTTGGCTACGGCCCAGCCATACCGCTTGCCTCGACTGCCACGGGCACGGTGACCTGGCTACCTCAGGTTGGGGCCACGGTGCGGCGCGGCGGGGTGCTGCTGCGCGCTGATGAGCGGCCGGTGGTGCTGCTGTATGGGTTCCTGCCGATGTACCGGCCGCTGACCGAGGGCACAGAAGGCTCAGACGTGCGACAGTTCGAACGTAACCTCGCCGCCCTCGGCTATGGCGGGTTCACGGTGGACGAGAAGTTTTCTGCGGCCACCATCGAAGCGGTGAAGCGCTGGCAGAAGGACCTGGAACTGCCGGAGACCGGTACGGTCGAGCGAGGCCGGGTGATCTACGCGCCGAAGGCGATACGCATCGCACAGCACCTGGTACGCCTTGGCGCGAGTGCGACCGGGGACGTGTTGACGTACACCGGCAGCACCCGGATGGTGACGGTGTCCGCCGGCGCAGGTGAGGCTGGTTGGGCGGCGAAGGGCACCAAGGTCACCGTGACGTTGCCCACCGGCGGTTCGGTCGCTGGCGAGGTCAGTGCCGTCGGCGCCCCAGCATCCGGCGCCCCGGCCAGCGGTGGGCAGCAGCCTGCCAACCCGGAACGGCCCGGCACTGCCGCCGCCACGGTCGAGGTCACTGTCGCCATCGCTGATCAGAAGGCGTTAGGTGCGCTGGGCGCCACGCCGGTCGACGTGCGATACATCGCGGAGGAGCGCCGGGACGTGCTCACCGTGCCGGTGGAGGCGCTGTTGGCGCTCGCCGAGGGCGGGTACGGCGTGGAGGTGACCGGGCCGACGGGCACCCGGATCGTGGCGGTGGAAGCGGGCATGTTCGCCGACGGGCGGGTTGAGGTCAGCGGCGAAAGCCTGACCGAGAGCGTGATGGTGGGGGTGCCGCAGTGACTGATGTCATTGAACTCGTCGGGGTGTCTCGGGCCTATCCAGGCGGAGTGACAGCACTACGCAACGTCAACCTGACCATCGGCTGTGGGGAACTGGCTGGGATTGTCGGCCCCTCCGGATCAGGCAAGTCCACGCTGTTGAACCTGATCGGCACGCTTGACCGCCCGTCGACCGGCACGGTACGCATCGACGGGCACGACGTGCTCGCTCTCACCGACCGGGAGGTGTCCGCCCTCCGCAGCCACCGGATCGGCTTCGTATTCCAGCAGTTCCACCTGGCCGCCGGGGTACCCGTGCTGGACAACGTGGCCGACGGGCTGCTCTACGCCGGGGTACCCAGGCGGGAACGGCGGCGACGTGCGACGAACGCGCTGGCACGAGTCGGCCTCGACCACCGGCTCGACCACCGGCCGCATGAGCTGTCCGGCGGCGAACGGCAGCGGGTCGCGTTCGCACGTGCCGTCGTCGGCGAGCCGGCGCTGCTACTCGCCGACGAACCGACCGGCAACCTCGACTCGGCCGCCGGTGCAGCCGTGCTGGCGCTGCTACACGAGCTGCACGCCCAAGGCACAACGGTCGCGGTGATCACACATGACCAGGACATCGCGGCAAGCCTGCCCCGGCAGATCATGCTGCGCGATGGCCGGATTACTCGCGACTCCGGCGCGCCGCTGGCGGTGCGCCCGTGACCCGGAAAGCCGGCGGGGCCATGACGTTGAAACCTGGCACCGTGAAACCGAGACCGGCGCGGCTCAGCCCAGCCGACGTGGCCCGGCTGGGCGCGGCAGGATTGCGGGCCCGACCACTGCGGGTTTTCCTCTCCGCGCTGGGCATCGCCATCGGCATCGGAGCGATGCTGGCGGTAGTCGGCATCTCCACCTCCAGCCGAGCCGAACTGGACCAAACCCTCGACCGGCTCGGCACCAACCTGCTGACCGCAGCCCCAGGCGAAACCCGCACGGGCGAAGAGGCAGCCCTGCCCAAGGAGTCAACGGCGTCGGTCAGCCGGATCGGCCCGGTAGAAACGGTCAGTGCAACCGGTGCCATTGAAAAGTTCATCTACCGCAATGACCGGGTCCCCGCGGGCCAGACCGGCAGCATCCAGGTGCTCGCCGTTCAAGCTGAACTGTTGACCGTCGTTGACGCCACCATGCACGTCGGTTCCTGGTTCACGCCCGCCACCGCCACCTATCCAACGGTGGTGCTCGGCGCCACCGCCGCCCGCCGTTTGGACGTACCCGGAGTCGGGACGCGCGTATGGCTCGATGGCGAATGGTTCGCCGTGATCGGTATTCTGACGCCCGTACCCCTGGTCGAGGAGTTGGACTCGGCCGCGCTGGTGGGGTGGGATGCCGCTCAGTCTTACCTTGGTTTCGACGGCCATCCCACCCGGCTTTATCTCCGCGCCGCGCCGACTCAGGTCACGGCGGTTCGGGCAGTGCTCGGGCGCACCGTGAACCCGCAAGCACCAAACGAGGTGGCGGTATCCCGACCCTCCGACGCACTGGCTGCCCAACAAGCCACCGATAACGCGCTGAACGGGCTGCTCCTCGGACTGGGC
Source organism: Micromonospora sp. LOL_024 (assembly GCF_048060415.1). Taxonomy (NCBI): domain Bacteria; kingdom Bacillati; phylum Actinomycetota; class Actinomycetes; order Micromonosporales; family Micromonosporaceae; genus Micromonospora; species Micromonospora sp. LOL_024. Next base: position 86,897 of record NZ_JBHMIS010000021.1, on the reverse strand, counting down.
GCGGTAGCGCTCCTGGTAGGGGGAGTCGGCATCGCCAACACCATGGTCATCTCGGTACTAGAACGCCGCGCCGAAGTGGGACTACGTCGAGCACTCGGTGCCACCCCCGGACAGATCCGCGGCCAGTTCCTGGCCGAGTCACTCCTACTCTCCACCCTAGGTTGCGCCGGCGGCACCCTGCTCGGCGTCGCCGCCACCGGGTTATACGCGGCCAGTCAAGGCTGGCCCATCGTGATGCCGGCCTGGTCAATGACCGGAGGGCTGGCAGCCACCCTCCTAATCGGCGTCGCCGCCGGCCTCTACCCCGCGATACAAGCAAGCCGACTCGCACCAACCGAAGCCCTCGCCGGACCATGATCACCAAGCCCCAGCGGCGTCCGGAGCGGAGCACGCAGAACGGTCGTCCGTCCGCCCGGACAGTCGATGTCGACCCGGCGTCCGTCGGCCGCAGAGTGAGGTGCCTCTTGCGCATCATGAGCGCTCGCAGCGGCAGAATCGGCGCGGTGGCCCCGGTGGCGGAGGCAAGTGACGGTTAGGCCGCAGGCGCGGCCAACCGGGGGCCGCCCCTCGGATCCGGCCGGTGGTCCGTGACGGTCTTCTGCCCCGGGCCACCGGTCAGCCGTCGTCCGGTGCTCAGCTGGTGGGGAGCTGGCTGGCGTTGTTGAGGACCTGATCGATCAGGCCGTAGTCGCGGGCCTGCTCGGCGGTGAACCAGCGGTCGCGGTCCCAGTCCTGCTGAATTTCGGCCAGGCTGCGCCCGCTGTGCTCTGCGATCAACTCTTGCATGGTCCGTTTCACGTGCAGCATGTTCTCCGCCTGGATGGTGATGTCGGAGGCGGTGCCACCCATCCCGCCGGAGGGCTGGTGCATCAGGATCCGGGTGTTCGGCAGCGCGTACCGCTTGCCGGCGGTGCCCGCGCAGAGCAGGAACTGACCCATCGAACCGGCCAGCCCCAGCGCCAGTGTCGCCACATCGTTGCGGACGAAGCGCATCGTGTCGTAGACCGCCATCCCCGCGCTCACCGAGCCGCCAGGTGAGTTGATGTAGAGGTGGATGTCCCGCTCTGAGTCCTCGGCGGCGAGCAGCAGGATCTGGGCGGAGATCCGGTTGGCGATCTCGTCGGTGACCTCGCTGCCGAGGAAGACGATTCGCTCCCGCAACAGTCGCTCGAAGACCTGGTCACCGAAGCCGCGCTGGCCGTCGTCCAACATCTTGATCATGGCGTCAACCTCCACCCGCCGGGGGCGACGTCGTGCGCCCGTGGACCGGCTTCCTCCAGCCTGCGCCAGCCGGGCGGCCCGGCTCGAGTGGTTCTGCCCCCGGCAGATCCGCCCACGGCAGAACGGGTGGGGCAGGTGCCGGCGGTGCGCACCCTCCGGAGGGATCAGCCTCCGGAGGGATCAGCCTCCGGTGGCGCCACCCAGGCCGGCGGTCGAGGCGGACAGGGCCCGGAGCCAGCGTCGTGTCCGGGCCAGCGTGCGACCTCGTCGGGTGGCCGCCACGGCTGAGCGTGCCTGTGCAGGTGCCCGTCGCGAGCCACCTGCCCGCCAACCGGCAGGCAGGTGGCGGTGTGCCGGGCTGTGGACTATCGCCTCGATGCCGGCGGGCGGGTCGGCGAACACGACGATCCGGATGCTGCCGTCCAGGCCGGCACCGAGCAGGCCACCGTCCAGGATGCTGCCGGGCGCGTCGTGGCGCAGACCGCTGCGGAACCCGCCGGACGAGCCGCCGCCGAACCTGGGCGCGGCGATCCCGGGCTCGCCGCCGGGGAACCTGCCGGCGACCAGCTTCCCGCCAGGGCCGAGACCAGGCGAGCTGGTGCTGACCTGGTTGCCGGCGATGCCGGTCCCGCCGGGCAGGATCACCTCGCTGCCGAAGCCGAGACCGTTCAGGCGGGCTACGGGATGTGTGGAGCCGTCGGTGCCGCGGCCGGCGGAGGTCGCGACCGCGGGAGCGCCGTGCCGGGCGATCGGGACGTGACCGGCCTTGGGAGCGGCCGGCAGCCGGCGTTCGACCCGCCGCAACTCGTCGCGGACCTCCTCAAGCAGGTCGGAGAGGTAGAGGTCGAGCGCCCGGCAGATCGCTGCGAGCACCTCCGAGGACGCCTCCTTGCGGCCGCGTTCGACCTCGGAGAGGTACGGCACGGAGACTCCGGCGGCGCGCGCGACCTCGCGCAACGTGCGGCTCTGGCGCTGGCGTTCCCGGCGCAGTACCGCGCCGATCACCCGTCGCAGCAACGACATGCGGGTCTCACTCTCGCCGGTCCTGCGCTGACCTTCCCATCATGCCTGTTCACCGGTCTGCCTGCCGTCCCTCCTTTGCCGCCACCGCCACATCCGGCTTCCCGATCACGGGCTATGTTGTGGGCGTGCAGGCGACCGAGGCGGGGCGGTGCCCCAGGTGATCCATTTTCCCGCGCAGCGGCGAGGCCCGCTGAGCGCGTTGAGCCTGCGGTTGGCCGCCGCCCTCGGGCTGGTGCTCGCCGTGGTGGCGATCGTGTTCATCGAGCGGGACGGTTATCGCGACGTCAACGGCGATGGACTGACGTTGCTGGACTGCTTCTACTACGCCGTGGTGTCGCTGTCGACCACCGGGTACGGCGACATCGTGCCGGCCACCCAGGAGGCTCGGCTGATCAACGTCCTGTTCATCACCCCGGCCCGGGTGCTGTTCCTGATCATCCTGGTCGGCACCACCCTCGAGGTTTTGACCGAGCAGTACCGGACCGGCCGTCGCCTGCACCGGTGGGAGAGAAAAGTGAAGGACCATGTCATCATCTGCGGCTACGGAACCAAGGGGCGGAGTGCGATCTCCGCGCTGATGGAGAACGGGCTGGACAAGTCCCGGATCGTGGTGGTGGAGCGCGACGGCCCGGCGTTGCGCCAGGCCACCTCGAACGGGCTCGTCGCGATTGAGGGGTCGGCGACCCGATCCTCGGTGCTCAACCAGGCGCACGTTCGTACCGCCAAGGCGGTGATCATCGCGACCGACAGCGACGACGCGTCGGTGCTGGTGGCGCTGACCGTACGCCAGTTGACGGCCGGCCAGGTCCGGATCATCGCGGCGGCTCGGGAGGCGGAGAACGCGCCGTTGCTCAAGCAGAGCGGCGCACACCACGTGATCGTCTCTTCGGCGACCGCCGGTCGGTTGCTGGGCCTGTCGACCTCGGCCCCGCCCCTGATCGACGTGGTGGAGGATCTGCTCACTCCGGGCCAGGGCATGGCGCTGGCCATGCGGTCGGCCGAGCGGCACGAGGTGGGTACGAATCCTCGTGATCTGGAGACGCTGGTGATCGCTTTGGTCCGGCGGGGCAAGGTGGTCACCGTGGCGGACCGGGCGGGCGCCGTCATCGAGACCGGGGACATGTTGGTGCATGTCCGCGACGACCGTCCCACGGCGAACACGCTGCCCTGACCGGGGCGACCGCGAGTTCATCGTGGTCACGTCCTGGGCGGCGGCTACGGCGCGGGCACCCCGCGCGGGAGGGCCGGGACCACGCCGAGACCTGGCTGCCGCACGGGCTCTGGCAGAACGGCTTCCAGCCGCGTTTCATCGCCGCCGAACTCACGCTCGCGCCGGTGGTGCCCGCCAGGGCCGAGCTGGTTCCACGGCACGGTGAGAGCCTCGCCGCCGCCCGAGCGGCGGTAAGGGTACGGTCAGCCGACGATCGTCCAGGTGTCGCCGCTGCTCAGCAGGCCGGTGAGCTGCTGCTCCGGGGTCTCGGTGACGTTGGCCTTCGCCTCGGCCAGCTGCGACTGCACCACGCTGTCGTACGACGGCCGACGCACCGACCGGAAGACTCCGATCGGGGTGTTGCGCAGGTCGAACCCGGGCAGCCGGGACAGCGCGAACGCGTACGCCGGGTCGGTGACCGTGGCGTCGTGCACGACGATTTCCTCGGCCGGGGTGGACGCAGTGTCGCGTACCTCCAGGCCGAAGCCGCCCGGCGGGTGTACCACGCAGAACTGGCCGTCGGAGCCGAACGTGATCGGCTGGCCGTGCGCCAACCGGATCAGGTGGTCGTCCCGGATGCCCGGCTCCTTGAGCTGCTCGAACGCCCCGTCGTTGAAGATGTTGCAGTTCTGGTAGATCTCCACGAAGGCTGACCCCTCGTGCTCTGCCGCGGCGCGCAGCACCGACTGGAGATGCTTGCGGTCGGAGTCGATGGTCCGGCCCACGAAGGTCGCCTCCGCGCCGAGTGCCAGCGAGAGCGGGTTGAACGGCGCGTCGGCCGAACCGACCGGCGTCGACTTTGTGATCTTGCCGACCTCGGAGGTGGGGCTGTACTGGCCCTTGGTCAGGCCGTAGATCCGGTTGTTGAACAGCAGGATCTTGAGGTTGACGTTGCGGCGCAGCGCATGTATCAGGTGGTTGCCGCCGATGGAGAGCGCGTCACCGTCGCCGGTGACCACCCAGACCGACAGGTCGGGGCGGGAGACCGACAGTCCGGTGGCGATCGCCGGCGCCCGACCGTGGATCGAGTGCATCCCGTAGGTGTTCATGTAGTACGGGAAGCGTGACGAGCAGCCGATGCCCGACACGAAGACGATGTTCTCCCGGGGGATGTTCAGCTCCGGCATGAACTGCTGCACGGCCGCGAGGATCGCGTAGTCACCGCAGCCGGGGCACCAGCGCACCTCCTGGTCGGACTTGAAGTCCTTCATGGTGAGCTTGAGGGCGACGGGCTCAGACATTCTTCAGGACCTCTTCCAGCGTCGTCTCCAACTCGGCGGCCGTGAACGGCAGGCCGCGAACCTGGTTGTAGCCGATCGCGTCGACCAGGTAGCGGGCCCGGATCACGTGGGCGAGCTGGCCGAGGTTCATCTCGGGGATGACCACTCGGTCGTAGGAGCGCAGCACCGCACCCAGGTTGGCCGGCATCGGGGCGAGGTGCCGCAGGTGCGCCTGCGCGATCGACAGCCCGCGCTGGCGCAGGGCGCGGCAGGCGGCGCCGATCGGGCCGTAGGTCGAGCCCCAGCCGAGAACCAGCACCCGGGCGTCGCCGTCCGGGTCCTCCACCTCGATGTCGGGCACCGGGATCGCCTCGATCCGGGCGGCCCGGGTACGCACCATGAAGTCGTGGTTCGCCGGGTCGTACGAGATGTCGCCGGTTTTGTCGGCCTTCTCCAGCCCGCCGATCCGGTGCTCCAGGCCCGGTGTGCCCGGGACGGCCCACGGCCGCGCCAGGGTCTCCGGGTCACGCAGGTACGGCAGGAAGGTGGTGCCGTCCTCGCCGTTGGGTGCCGTGGCGAACTCGACGCGCAGATCTGGCAGCGACCCCACCTCGGGTAGCAGCCACGGTTCGGAGCCGTTGGCGACGTAGTTGTCCGACAGCAGGATCACCGGGGTGCGGTAGGTAAGCGCGATTCGCGCCGCCTCCAGGGCGGCGTGGAAGCAGTCCGACGGCGACTTCGGCGCGATCACCGCCACCGGAGCCTCGCCGTGCCGGCCGAACAGCGCCATGTTGAGGTCGGCCTGCTCGGTCTTGGTCGGCAGGCCGGTGGACGGCCCGGCCCGCTGCACGTCGATGACCAGCAGCGGCAGCTCCAATGCGACCGCGAGGGAGATCGTCTCGCCCTTGAGCGCCACACCCGGGCCGCTGGTGGTCGTCACGCCCAGCGCGCCGCCGTACGACGCGCCAAGGGCCGCGCCGATCGCGGCGATCTCGTCCTCGGCCTGCATGGTGGTGACACCGAACCGCTTGTGCTTGCTCAGCTCGTGCAGGATGTCCGAGGCTGGCGTGATCGGGTACGCGCCGAGGAAGACCGGCAGGCCGGAGCGGACCCCCGCGGCGACGATGCCGAGCGACAAGGCGGCGTTGCCGGTGATGTTGCGGTAGGTGCCGGCCGGCATCTTGGCCGGCTTCACCTCGTAGCGGACGGCGAAGTCCTCGGTGGTCTCACCGAAGTTCCAGCCGGCCTTGAAGGCGGCGATGTTCGCCGCGACCAGCTCGGGTCGCTTGGCGAACTTGCGCTCCAGGAATCGGAGGGTCGAGGAGTACGGCCGCGAGTACATCCAGCTGAGCAGGCCGAGGGCGAACATGTTCTTGGCCCGCTCGGCGTCCTTCTTGGACACGTCCTGTTCGGCCAGGGCACCGATCGTCATCGAGGTCAGCGCGACCGGGTGCACGGCGTACCCGTCGAGGGTGTCGTCGTCCAGCGGGCTGCTCGAATACCCGACCTTGGCCAGGTTGCGCCTGGTGAACTCGTCGGTGTTGACGATGATGTCGGCACCGCGGGGCAGGTCGGCGAGGTTCGCCTTGAGCGCCGCCGGATTCATCGCGACCAGCACGTTCGGCGCGTCACCAGGAGTGAGGATGTCGTAGTCGGCGAAGTGGACCTGGAAGCTCGACACTCCCGGCAGGGTGCCGGCGGGCGCCCGGATCTCGGCCGGAAAGTTGGGCAACGTGGAGATGTCGTTGCCCAGTTGTGCCGTCTCGGAGGTGAACCGGTCACCGGTCAACTGCATTCCGTCGCCGGAGTCGCCGGCGAATCGGATGACCACCCGTTCCAGTTGGCGGATCTGCTTGGTCACGTCCGCACCTCGCTCTGCCGCGCCTGGCGCGGTCCGCTGAACTGGATGGTGACCTCGCCTTGCCCGGTCACGTGACCTCCTTGACGTGCCGCTGCACCGGCCGTCCGTGAGCGTACGGCCCGTCTGCCAGTCCTCACCGAGAAGCCTACGTCGGAATGGGGGGCCGCCAGCCCCAGAGGTCCGCCGACTGGGATCGGAATGTGAGAGTTTATGCGGGCTCTTGTGATGTTTCGCCCGGCCCGCCGTAATCCAGATCACCGCACGTCCCGGCCCGTACGGGTCAGGGTGCCGAGCCGGTCTCCGGGGCTGGAACCAGATATCCGCCCCGACGGCAGGAGTTGTTCTGGGACACCAGTCCCAGGTGAAACACATTCGTGGCGCCGTGCTGGGCGGGCGAGCCGGTAGGGTGATCCATCGTGACCGGCTACCTGGGCTCGTACGCGACGCTCGGGCTGCTGCTGCTCGCCGGCATCGGGTTCCTCGTGGTGGCGTTCGCGGCCAACCGGGTGCTCAGTCCCGCCCGTCCGGCCGACCCGCCCGGCAAGCGCGCCAGCTACGAGTGCGGCATCGACCCGGTCGGCGGCGACTGGGCGCAGATGCAGATCCGCTACTACGTCTACGCCTACCTCTACGTGCTCTTCGCCGTCGAGGCGGTTTTCCTCTTCCCCTGGGCGGTGGTCTTCGACCGGCCCGGCTTCGGTCTGGTCACCGCGGTGGAGATGGCGGTCTTCGTGGTGGTCCTCGCCCTCGGTCTCCTCTACGCCTGGCGGCGCAAGATCCTGACCTGGACCTGAACCCCGGTCAGCCGAGGCCGCGTCGGGTGAGCCGGGGTGCGCGGAGGCCCTGCACGGCGGCCACCATGTCGAGCACCCGGCGGGTCGGGCGAACCTGATGGGCCCGGAAGACCCGGGCGCCCAGCCAGGCGGAGACCGCCGTCGCGGCCAGTGTTCCCTCCAGCCGCTCCGTGACCGGCAGGTCCAGCGTCTCACCGATGAAGTCCTTGTTCGACAGCGCGACCAGCAGCGGCCAGCCGGTGGCGGTCAGTTCGCCGAGCCGCCGGGTGATCTCCAACGAGTGTCGGGTGTTCTTGCCGAAGTCATGTGCTGGATCGATGAGAATCCCGTCAGGGCGGACACCCAGCGAGACCGCGCGCTCGGCGAGCCCGGTCACCGTCGTCACCACGTCGGCCACCACGTCGACGAAGGCCGCCCGGTGCGGCCTGGTACGCGGGCTGACCCCGCCCGCGTGCGAGCAGACCAACCCGGCACCGGTGCGTGCGGCGACCCTGGCCAGCGCCGGATCCGCACCCGACCAGGTGTCGTTGAGCAGGTCGGCGCCGGCTGCCACCGCCTCCACCGCCACCTCGGCGCGCCAGGTGTCGATCGAGATGACCACCTCCGGGAAGGCGGCCCGGACGGCGGCGATGGTGTCCACCGTGCGCCGGATCTCCTCGGTGACGTCAACGTCGGCGCCCGGCCCGGCCTTCACGCCGCCGATGTCGACGATGTCCGCGCCGTCGTCCACCGCGCGTTCCACCGCCCGAAGCGCATTGTCCGACCGATACGTCGCGCCGCGGTCGAAGAACGAGTCTGGCGTGCGGTTGACGATCGCCATCACCACCAGCTGGTCGATGCCGAACGTACGTCCACCGAGCCGCAGCTCCCCGGCCACGCCGCCTCCCTCACCGCCGTACCTCGTCGGCCGATCGCGCCGCCGCCACGGTGACGCTATCCGGTCGCGGGCCGGGACGGTCCGTCCGGTTCGGCGCGCCGGGTGGGGTCGCTCCGTTCCCGTCGGCGTGCCACGATCAGTGCATGGGTCAGTTTCTGCTCCTGCTGGTCGTGGCGGTGACCGTCGCGGCGGTGGTGTTCGGCGTTACGGTGCTGGTCACCGGTCGGGATCCCGGCCTGGTGGCGGTCGAGGCGGACGGGCGGGCGGTGCCGCTGCCCGGTGACCGGCCGCTGCGCGAGTCCGACGTGGGCGAGGTTCGCTTCGACACCGCCCTTCGTGGGTACCGGATGGCGCAGGTCGACCAGGTGATGCGCCGGGCGGCGTACGACATCGGCTACAAGACCGAGCTGATCGGGGTGCTGGAGGCGGAGGTGACCGCGTTGCGGAGCGGGCGGACCGCCGAGGCCGACGAGTTGCGGCAGGCCCGTGAGCAGTCCTCGCGGCGGTCGGTCCTCCCGGCCGGGGAGGGCGGCGCGGAGCCGACCGGCGACACCGCACACCCTGCCGGGGTGGGCGGCGACGCCGACGCCGTCTCGGCCCCCGTCGTGTCCGTCGATGCCGCACCCGCACCCGCTGCCGAGGTCTCGGGCGATGGCGCATCGGGCGACGCCGGCTCCGGCGAGCCGCCGGCCGGTGCCGGGGAGCCGGATGCCGATTCGCGCACTCCCGTGGTGCGGTCGGAGCCGGCGTGAGCGGCTCGGACCGCTCCGACGATCTGCGGGAGGCGGCCCAGCCCGGCGCCGGTGAGGTCACCGCGACCGTGATCGTCAACGCGCCCGCCGAGCATGTTTTCGCCGGCCTACTGGCCTGGGAGCGGCAGTCCGACTGGATCCCGTTCACCACGGTCCGGGTGGTCGAGGGGGACGGCGGCGAGGGCAGCCTGGTGGAGGCGGTCACCACGCTCGGCCCGGTGGTGATCCGGGACAAGATGCGGGTGGTCCGGGTCGACGCGCCGTACGAGATCGGTGTGGTGCACTGCGGCACGCTGCTGCGGGGCCCGGGTGTGCTGCGCTGCACACAGTTGGCGAGCGGCCGCAGCCAGGTGGTCTGGCATGAGTGGTTCCACCTGCCGGGCGGGCCGGCCGGCCGGGTGGCCTGGCCGGTGCTCTGGCCCGGCTCGAAGTTCAGCCTGACGCGGGCACTGCGCAGGTTCGCCCGCCAGGTCGAGCAGGGCCGCCTGCCCTGACCCGCTCGGCCCGCCCTATCGTCCCCGGGCAACCAGGAGCGAGCAGGAGACCGGGCGGCGCGGCGAGCTGTCGGTGGCTCGCCTAACCTGATCGATGTGACTGAACTGGTGATCGGTGCTGATGGCCTGGCCAGGTGCGGGTGGGGCGCGAGTACCCCTGACTACGCGGTGTACCACGACACCGAATGGGGTCGCCCACTGCGCGGTGACAACGCGCTGTACGAGCGGATGACGCTGGAGGCGTTCCAGTCCGGGCTGTCCTGGTTGACCATCCTGCGGAAGCGGTCGGCGTTCCGGGCCGCCTTCGCCGACTTTCGGATCGACACGGTCGCGGGCTTCGGCGAGGCAGAGGTGACCCGGCTGCTGGTGGACGCGGGCATTGTCCGCAACCGGGCCAAGATCGAGGCGGCGATCGCCAACGCCCGGGCGGCCCAGGAGCTGCCCGAAGGGTTGTCGGCGCTGCTCTGGTCCTTCGCGCCACCGCCCGGGCGGGCCCGTCCGGCTTCGGTCACCGCCGTGCCGGCGCTCACCGAAGCGTCCACGACGATGGCCAAGGCGCTCAAGAAGCGAGGCTTCCGTTTCGTTGGCCCGACCACGGCCTACGCGTTGATGCAGGCGACCGGGATGGTCGACGACCATCTCGCGGGCTGCCACGTCGTGACGGACCGCGCGGGCGTGGTGGGATGAGGGCATGATGACCGACACCGCGCACCGGGCGCACGGGGTGAGCCACGCGGAGGGTACCGGCGCCTGGGCCGTGCTGCTGCCCGCCGGACGGTACGACGCCGAGCGGCTCGTCCATCACGACACGCTGGAGTTGACCGGGCTGGGTGAGGTGGTCCGACCCCGACCCGGTGACCAGGTGGCGGTGCTGGCCGACGAGCCGCCGCGGCTGGTGGCTGTGGGCCGGGTCGCCGGCCCGGCTGCCGCCCGTGCGGAGGATCCGGACGACCCGCAGTCCGACCGGGTGCCCGACACGCTGGTGGTGGCCTACACCCGGCGGGCCTTCGACGAACCGGTGCCGGTCGACTCACCGATCCTCGGTGGGCCCGTCACCGCGCTCGACCCGGTGACGTTCCGCGACCTGGTCGACCAGCTCGGCCCGGCGCCGCAGCGCCGCAACTGGCTGGTCAGTCTGGATCTGCCGATCGAAGCCGACACCCCGGCGGAGGCGGCCCGCCTGTTCTGGGCGTACGTGCAGGAGTTGGGCCCGCGCGAGCTGCCTGCCTTCGTCTCGCCTTCCGGCGACGAGCTGGCCATGCAGGCGTTCGTGCTCGGCGCCCAGGCGAACCAGGATCCTGAAGAGGACGACTGACCGCCGCCGGCGGGGCCGATACGGGCCACACCGGAATGGCTGTTGCCGGGCAGGGCGGCTCAGCGGCCCTCGAAGACCGGCTTCTGCTTGTTGACGAAGGACAGGGTGGCCGCCCGGTGGTCGGCTGTCTTGCCGCAGATCGCCTGGGCCTGCGCCTCGGCGGCCAGCGCGTCGGCCAGGGTGCCCGCGTCGGCGACGGAGAGCTGACGCTTGATCGCCCCGTACGCCACGGTCGGGCCGGCGGCGAGGCGGGCGGCGAGTTCCTGGGCGGCGGGCAGCACGGTCTCGTCGTCGTCCACCATCCGGGTGAGCAGCCCCAGCCGGGACGCCTCGTCGGCGCGTACCGGCTCGGCCAGCATCAGCAACTCGACGGCCTTGGCGTGGCCGACCAGCCGGGGCAGCGTCCAGGACGCGCCGGTGTCGGCGGCGAGCCCGACTTTCGCGAACGCCATCAGGAAACTGGTCGACGGCCCGCCGAGGCGGATGTCGGCCAGGAACGCCAGCGAGGCGCCTGCTCCGGCGGCCATCCCGCGGACTGCGGCGACCACCGGCTTGGGGAGGCTGGCCAGCCGGGCGGCGATCGGGTTGTAGTGCGCCCGGACGGTGTCCAGCGGCTTGCCGGCACTCGACTCCAGGGTGCTCACGTGCTCGCGTAGGTCCTGGCCGGCGCAGAAGGACCCGCCGGCTCCGGCGAGCACCACTGCCCGGCAGCTCCGGTCGGCCTCCACTTCGGCGAGGGTGTCGCGGAGCGCCTCCTTGAGTGCCACGTCCAGCGCGTTCATCGCTGTCGGGCGGTTCAGGGTGAGGGTGACGACGGCCTCGGTGCGGTCGACGAGCAGCGGTTCGGTCACGTCTGGCGACCCTTCTGTCGGGCTAACCGGTTTCCACCGTCGAGGCACTGCTCGACGTACCGGTCGGCGGCCGGCCTGAGCCGGGTCGCGTGCCGGTCGAAGAAGCCGGCCGCGGTGGTGCCGGGCCAGCGTTCGGGCAGCAGCGCCGGTGGCAGCTGCGGGTCCCGGAAGAGGAAGGTACGCCATGCGTGCACCAGCCGGAATCGGGCCGCGTACGCCTCCTCGTCGCCGCTGCGGGCGGTGACGCCGGTCAGCAGTGCCCGCTGCTCGGTGACGAACTGCTCGTACGCCCGGCCGATCTCGGCCAGGTCCCAGGCCCGGCGGACCAGGCCCATCGCGCCCGGGGTGCCGGCGGCGTGCGCGGCGGTGAACCGCTCGAAATGCACGCCGGCCTCGTTGAGAAGCAGGTCGACGTCCTCGCCGGGGCGGGTGGCCACCCAGGTCTGCTCGTCCATCGTGCCGTAGCCGAGGAAACGCAGGTTGCCGGCGAGTCTTTGGCGGTCCCGGCGTGCCGTTGGCGCGTCCAGCACCAGCAGGTCGAACCGGCCGTCCCAGGTGACCCGGCCGGTGCGGTAGATCCGGGCGGCGGCCTCGTCCAGCCGCCGGGCCGCCTTGGGTGTGATCGAATATCCCGGTCCAGCGGTCAACCTGACCGGTTCGAGCCAGCCCTGTCGCACCATGCGGGAAACCGCCGTCCGCACGGCGGGCGGGGCGATACCGAGCGGTGCCAGCAGCTTGACCAGGGCGGCAACGGGTGCGCGGCCACCCCGGGGTCGGAGGTGGTCGCCGTACAGGTCGAAGAGTGCCGACCGTGCCTGCATGACCGCACATTGTGACAGGCAATCTAAGGATAAGCTAGATGCTGTTACATCAATGCTGCTTCGGTTTGGGTCCGGCGGTGTTCATCAGGGAAAATCGTTGGTCGACACCCTCACGCAAGTTGCGGGTGGTCATGGCGAAGTGGCTGTGGGGCAACCCACCGACCCTGGTGTAGGTCTGAGGGGAGACAACATGGCGGCGATGAAGCCGCGGACGGGCGACGGTCCGCTGGAAGTCACCAAGGAGGGCCGGGGCATCGTCATGCGGGTCCCGCTGGAGGGCGGTGGCCGGCTCGTCGTCGAGATGACTCCCGACGAGGCGACCGCTCTGGGTGACGCGCTGAAGGCGGCCGCCGGCTGATCAAGGCCGGTTCGTCGGCGACGCTCGCCGCCGCGGACGGTTCGTCGAGGGCGTGTCTCCACCGAGTCATGCCCTCACCCTGAGCCACCGGCTCCGCCGGTGGCTCAGGGCCTTCGTACCAACTCCCGGGTTGCTGCCCCGGATACCCGATCTCGTGGAGCACCCGCTTCGCGACCCTTCCAGGAGGTACGGCTCCGCGTGCTCGCCATCCGTCTGACCGCCGAACCGGACCGGCTCGACACCCTGGCCCTGCCCGTGCGGTCGGGCGGCACTGCTGCCGCCCCGGCCGAGCCGCTCGCGACCTCGGTGGCGCTGCCCGACGAGGTCGCCGACGAAGCGGCCCAGTTGCTCCCGTTGGCCCGGTTCACCGGCCGGACCAGCGAGGTCCGGGTGCAGCTGCGCCCGGGGCGCATGCCGGATCGGTTGTTGCTGGTGGGGGTCGGCGAGGCGGACGAGGTCGGTTGGCGGGCCGCAGGCGCGGCGCTGGCCCGCGCCGGAAAAGATGAGACTCATATCACACTTGGGCTGCCGGTCGGGGTGACCCCGGAGGCGGTGCGTGCACTGGTCGAAGGGCTGCTGTTGGGCTCCTACCGGTTCCGGCTGGGCGAAGACGCCGACCCGCCCGAGCTGACCGGCGTCGACCTGGCGGTCACCGCCCCCGAGACGTACGAACGGGCGGTCGAGGTGGCCCGGACCACTGCCCGGATGACCTGGCTGGCCCGTGACCTCACCAACATGCCCTCGTCGGTCAAGAACCCGCAGTGGTTCGCGGCGCAGATCGCCGCGGCCGCCGCCGACCTGCCCGGCGTGGGTCTGCGGGTACGCGAGCCGGAAGAGTTGGCCGCCGAGGGCTTCGGCGGAATCCTCACCGTCGGCGGCGGATCGGCCAGCGGGCCGCGCCTGGTCGAGCTGGACTGGCATCCGGCCGACGCCCGTACCCACGTGGTGCTGGTCGGCAAGGGCATCACCTTCGACACCGGCGGCATCTCGATCAAGCCGGTGCCGGCGATGAAGCTGATGCGCAAGGACATGGCCGGAGCCGCCGCGGTTGTCGCGGCGACCCTCGGCGCTGCGGCGCTGCGACTGCCGGTTCGGGTCACCACGCTCGCGCCACTGGCCGAGAACATGGTCAGCGGCGGCGCGTTCCGGCCCGGCGACATCGTCCGCCACTACGGCGGGTTGACCAGCGAGACGACGAACTCCGACGCCGAGGGCCGCCTGGTCCTCGCCGACGCGCTGGCGTACGCGGTCAGGGAACTCAAGCCCGATCTACTCATCGACCTGGCCACCCTGACCGGCGCCAACTCGGTCGCGCTGGGCAGCCGCACCGGCGCCCTCTACAGCGACAACGACCAGTTGGCCAAGGACCTGCTCGCGGCCATCGACGCGGCGGGCGAGTCCGCCTGGCGGATGCCGTTGCCCGCCGACTACGTGGAGCACCTCGGCAGCGACCTGGCCGACCTGCACAGCGCTCCGAGGCAGGGCGCCGGCTCCGTGCTGGCGGCTCTCTACCTGCGGGAGTTCACCGGCGAGTTGTGCGACCGCTGGCTGCACTTGGACATGTCCGCGCCGTCCTGGAGCGACCGGGACGACGCGGAGCTGGCCCGGGGCGCGACCGGCTGGGGCGTACGCGGCCTGCTGCGCTGGCTGGCGACACTGACCTGACCGGGTTGCTCGGCAGCGCACCGGGGCTCGGTGGCTGTCAGCAGCGCACCGCGGCCAGCAGTCCGTGACCGATCGGCAGCAGCGCCGGGATCCAGTGCTCCGACTCGCGGATAGCCTTCACCGTCTCGCGTACCGTCACCGTCTCCGCGTCCCGGGCCGCCGGGTCACCGATCCGGCCGCCGGCGAACGCGCCGTTGAGCACCAGCACACCGCCCGGTCGCAGTAGCCGCAGCGCGGCGTCCACGCAGGCGGTGAAGCCGGTCGCCTCGGCGTCGACGAAGACCAGGTCGTACGCGCCGTCGGCGAGCCGGGGCAGGACGTCGCGGGCCCGGCCGGTGATGATGCGCGTCCGGCCGGCGACGAAGCCGGCCTCGGCGAAGATGCGGCGGGCGATCCGCTGATGCTCCACCTCGACGTCGATGGTGGTGAGCACCCCGTCTGCGCGCATGCCGCGCAGCAACCACACTCCGCTCACCCCGGTGCCGGTGCCGATCTCGACCACCCCGCGGGCGTTGCCAGCGGCGGCGAGCAGGCGCAACGCGGCGCCCGCGCCGGGCGTGACCGCTTCGAGGCCGACCTCGTGGGCGATGCTGCGGGCGGTACGCAGCACCAGATCCTCCGTGACGTACGACTCCGCGAACTGCAGGGCCGGGTTCGTCGAGCTGCCGGAACCGGCGACCGTGGCGATGGGGGACCTCCGGGGCGGCGAGCGTGGAGCGAGGGGCGGGTGGGCACTGTGACTCTAGAGGCGACCGGCCCCGAGCGCAGCCGGGCATCCACCCGCAGTGACAACCGCTGACCCGACGCGGCGCATCCGTGCAATCCTGGAAGCGGTATCCCGTCGATCGCACCTCTGGCGGCGCCCGATCGCGGATGGTGGATACCGGGGGACGGAGTGGGAGGCACCGAGTGACCGACGGCTGGGACTGGCGCCAGCCCGGCGCGAGCGGGGCACCGGCGGGACAACCGGTGCCCGGACAGCCGCTGGCCGGCGTGCCCTCGACACCACGCGACGGCGGCCACGGTGCCGAGTCGCCGTGGTGGTCCGACGCGCTCGCCGATCCGTGGCGGGACCCGAACGCCCCGACGGCGGTGGTGCTGCCCGTCGCAGTGGCCGCCGGCACCGAACCGGAGAGGGTCACCGACCCGGACTCGCCCGACCGGCCGACACTGGGCCAACTGCTGCTCGTACCTCTGATGATCGCCCTGCTCGCCGGGATGCTCGGCGGTGCGCTCGGCTACGCCTTCGCCATCCGGGCAGGTGCCGGCGGGCCGGTGCCCGGCGCGGCCCCAGGTCCGGTGCCCACGCTCGCGCAGCGCCCGCCGGAGTCGCTGGCCGGGGTCGCGGCACGCGTCCTGCCCAGCGTGGTCACCGTCCGGGTGGCCGGCGTGGGAGGCACCAGCGAGGGCTCCGGATTCATCGTCAGCGTCGACGGATACGTGATCACGAACGACCACGTGGTCGCCGGCGGTACCGGAAAGGCCTCGGTGATCTTCAACGACGGCAGTTCGGCCGGCGCGAGTGTGGTGGGCCAGGACCCGGAGTCCGACATCGCAGTGATCAAGGTCTCGCGCAACGGGCTGCGGCCGGTCGAGTTCGGTGACTCCGACGCGCTGGCGGTGGGCGACCCGGTGCTCGCCGTGGGTTCCCCGCTGTCGCTGGCGAACACCGTCACCGCGGGGATCGTCAGCGCCCTGGACCGGACCATGCACGCCGGCGAGCCGGGCGGCCCGACGCGCTACTACGCCGCGATCCAGACCGACGCCGCGGTCAACCACGGCAATTCGGGCGGGCCGCTGGTCGACTCGGCGGGACGGGTCATCGGCGTCAACTCCACGATCAAATCCCTGGTCGCCGACGGTCAGGAGGCCGGCAACATTGGCCTGGCCTTCGCAATTCCGATCAACCAGGCCAAGCGGATCACGCAGGACATCATCGGCACCGGCAAGGCCCGCCGTACCGTGATCGGCGCCCAGGTCGGCGGACCCGGATCGAGCACAAACGGCTCCGGCGTACGCCTGGGAACGGTCGAGCCGTCCGGACCGGCCGCCGGTGCCGGGCTACGGGCCGGTGACGTGATCCTGAAGCTCGGCGGCCGCCCGACCACCGAGCCGACCGACCTGATCGCCCTGGTCCGCAAGTACGCGCCGGGCTCGGTGGTGACGGTCGAGTACCGCCGGGGCTCGACCCGCCAGAACGCCTCGGTGACCCTCGCCGCGGACGCGAAGTGACCTCGCGCCCCCTTCTGGCCGAGCCACCGACGTGCGTACTCTGGCTTCGGTAGTGGGGGGAAGGAGGGTCGGAGGGTGTTCGAGAACCTGAACGTGTGGGAGGTCGGGGCGCTGCTGCTGCTGGCGCTGCTGATCTTCGGTGACCGGCTGCCGGTGGTGATCACCGACGGCCTGCGGATGGTGCGTAACCTCCGCAACATGGCCCGCACCGCCACCACCGATCTGAGCAAGGAACTCGGCACCGACATCCAGCTGGAGGACCTGCACCCCAAGGCGTTCATCCGCAAGCACCTGCTCACCGAGGAGGACGAGCAGGCGATCCGGAAGCCCTTGCAGGGCGTCTACGACGACCTTCGCGCCGACGTCACCGGCGTGCACAACGAGATCAAGGATGTCGCCACCGCAGCCGACCCGCGTCGGTCCGGGTCCGCGCCGGCACGCACCGACGCGCCGGCCCCCGCACCGCGTCCCGCCAGCTACGACGAGGTCACCTGACGCCCGGAACGCTCAGCGGCCGGCCGGCTTGAGGCCCAGCGGCTTACCGATCAGCGACTCGCGGCGGACCGCCAGTCGGTCGGCGACCTGGCCCAGCGCCTTCGACGCCGCAGAGTCCGGCTCGGCCAACACGATCGGGTTTCCGTCGTCGCCCGCCTCGCGTACCCGGGTGTCGAGCGGCACCTGACCCAGCAGCGGCACCTGCGCGCCGATGGTCTGCGTCAGCGAGTCAGCCACCGTCTGACCGCCGCCGGCACCGAAGATCTCCAGCCGGGAACCGTCCGGCAGCTCCAGCCAGGACATGTTCTCGATCACACCGACGATCCGTTGGTGCGTCTGCAGGGCTATCGCGCCGGCCCGCTCGGCCACCTCGGCGGCGGCGGCCTGTGGCGTGGTGACCACCAGGATCTCGGCGTTCGGCAGCAGTTGGGCCAGCGAGATGGCCACATCGCCGGTGCCGGGGGGCAGGTCCAGCAGGAGGACGTCGAGGTCACCCCAGTAGACATCGGCGAGGAACTGCTGCAACGCGCGGTGCAGCATCGGGCCGCGCCAGACCACGGCGGCGTTGCCGGCGGTGAACATGCCGATCGAGATGACCTTCACGCCGTGCGCCTCAGGCGGCATGATCATGTCTTCGACCCGGGTGGGAAGGCCCTCCGCGCCGAGCATCCGTGGCACGGAGTGTCCATAGATGTCCGCGTCGACCACGCCGACGGAGAGGCCCCGGGCAGCCAGTGAGGCGGCCAGGTTCACCGTCACGCTGGACTTGCCCACCCCACCCTTGCCGCTGGCCACCGCGTAGACCCGGGTACGACACCCCGGCTGGGCGAACGGGATGACAGGCTCCTGGCCGGCCGCGCCCCCGCCACGCAGCTTGGTCTGGAGCGCCTGGCGCTGCTCGGTGCTCATCACGCCGAACTCGATCTCGACGCCGGTGATCCCGCTCACCGCGCTCACCGCGGCGGTGATGTCCGAACGCAGCTTGTCCTTCAGCGGGCAGCCGGCCACGGTGAGCAGCAGCTCGACCCGGACCACACCGTCCTGGCCGACCTCGGCGGAGCGGACCATGCCGAGTTCGGTGATCGGCCGGTGGATCTCCGGGTCGTTGACGGTGGCCAGGGCGGCCTGAACCGCGTCGTTGACGGTGCTGACGGGAGCTGACATGCCGGCAATGTTACGTCGGTCCGGTCCGCCGCCGACGGCTGCCGCGGCCGGTGTGAGCGAGTCGATCGGGCGCCGGTGGTCAGCTCTGCGGGGCGCGGGGGGCTTCTGCGTCCTGGCGGCCGCCACCGGAATGGCCACCGTCGACCTCGTCGCGGGGCTCCTCCAGCCCGCCCCGACCGGCCAGCGTATCGGCGGAACTGTCCCGCTGCCGCCGGTCCCTCCGCTGCCGCCGCTGCGCCGCCTCGTCCAGCTCCTCGGCCAGCCGGGCCAGCTCCGAGCGGACGAAATCCCGGGTCGCCACCTCGCCCAGCGAGATCCGCAGCGCGGCGATCTCACGGGCCAGGTACTCCGTGTCAGCTTTCTGCATGGTGGCCCGGCGGCGGTCCTCCTCCATCCCCACCCGATCCCGGTCGGCCTGACGGTTCTGCGCCAGCAGGATCAGCGGAGCCGCGTACGACGCCTGGATGGACAGGACCAGGGTGAGGAAGGTGAAGGTGTACGGGTCGAAGCGCAGTCCGGACGGGGCGAGGGTGTTCCAGAGGAACCACGCGCTGATCACCAGCGTCATGTAGACGATGAAGTTCGCCGTGCCCATGCCACGTGCGATGCCCTCGGCCCAGCGCCCGAAGGTCTCCTGGTCGACCCGGGGCAGCTTCAGCCCGCGAGGCTCCCGCGGGAGGTCCAGCCGCTCCGCTCGTCGCTGCTCACTCATGTTTACCGTCCGTCGCCGCGTCGGGGGCGGCAGCCCTGGTCGCCGCGTCCGGGGTGGTGCCCACCACCGCGTCACGGTCCCGCCAGTCCCGGGGGAGTAGATGGTCCAGCACGTCGTCAACGGTGACCGCGCCCACCAGCCGGTTGTTCCGGTCGATCACCGGCATGGCCACCAGGTCGTAGGTGGCCATCCGGCGGGTGATCTCCGGCAGCGGAGTGTTCGGGCGCAGCGGGTCGATGTCGTTGACCACCACGCCGCCGAGCAGGTCGGCCGGCGGCTCCCGGAGCAGCCGTTGAAAGTGCACCATGCCCAGGTACCGTCCGGTGGGCGTGGCCATCGGCGTACGGGCCACGAACACCTGCGCGGCCACCGCCGGGGAGAGCTGCGGCTCCCGGATCCGGGCCAGCGCCTCCGCCACGGTCGCGTCGGGCGGCAGGATGACCGGCTCGGAGGTCATCACGCTGCCCGCCGTGCCCGGCGTGTAGTTCAGCAACTGCCGCACCGAGTCGGCCTCGTCCGGCTCCATCAGGTCGAGCAGCACGTCCTGCTCCGGCGGCGGCAGCTCGCCGAGCAGGTCGGCGGCGTCGTCCGGGTCCATCTCCTCCAGGACGTCGGCGGCCCGCTCGCGGTCCAGTGCGGCCAGGATCTCCACCTGGTCGCGTTCGGGCAGCTCACTGAGAACGTCGGCGAGCCGTTCGTCGTCCAGGGCGGCAGCTACCTCGTTGCGCCGGGTGTCGGGCAGGTCCTGCAACGCGTTGGCCAGGTCGGCCGGGCGCATCTCCTCCAGCACCGCCAGCAGGTTGGCGGTGCCGCGGGTGTCCGCCACACCACTGAGACCGCGGACCTGATCCCACTCGACCTGGTGCAGGTGGCCCCGGCGGGCCAGCCGGCCGGTCTGCTCGCGTACGGCCACCCGGGCCAACGACCACTCGCCACTGCGGTTGCACTCCATCGCCACGTCCACCACCGCCGCCGCCCGGCCCTCGGGGGCGACCTGCACCCGACGGTCCAGCAGTTCCTGCAGTACCAGCAGTTCGTTGGGGCGCTTCTCGAAGCGGCGCAGGTTGAGCGTGCCGCTGCCCAGCACGATGGCGTCGGCGTCGACCGAGGTGATCCGGTTGATGGAGAGGAAGATCCGTCGACGCATCGGCATCTCGGCGACCAGACCCACCACCTCGGGCGGCCGTTGACTCGCCCGCAACCGGGCGACCGCGTCGCGTACCCGGCCCACCTGGTCGCCGTTGGGGTCGAAGACCGCGACTCCGGCGAGGCGGGCGATGTAGACCCGGGTCGGCGTGCTCACGGGCACCAGCCTAGGGCGTGGGCCGAAGTCCCGGCCCGGCTGTGCCGTGGACAGACGCCGGAGGGCCTAGTGTTTATCACATGTCGACCTTGGCTTACGAGATCGTGGACGTCTTCACCGACCGTCCGTACGCCGGGAACCCGCTCGCGGTGGTCTTCGGTGCCGAAGGGCTGGCCACCGAGCAGATGCAGGCTCTGGCCCGGGAGTTCAACCTCTCGGAGACGGTCTTCGTGCTGCCTGCCACCCAGGTCGGCGCCACCTACCGGGCCCGGATCTTCACCCCGGTCGACGAACTGCCGTTCGCGGGTCATCCCAGCGTCGGCGCCGCGGTGACCGCCAGCCGGCGCGGTCTGTTCGATGCCGGGCAGGTGACCCAGGAATGCGGTGCGGGGGTGATGCCGATCGAGGTGACCGACGGCGCGGCCACCCTGACCGGCGGCACCCCCACCCTCGGGCCGGAGCTGGATCCGGAGCCGCTGCTGGAGATGGCCGGTCTGCGCGCCGGCGACCACCTCGGTCCGCCGCCGCGGGTGGCCGGCTGCGGACTGGAGTTCCCGTTCCTGCCGGTACGCCCCGACGCGCTGGCTCGGGCCGAGGTCGATTCGGTAACGGCACGGCGGTACGGGATCGAGCACGTCAGCGTCTTTTCCTGGGACGTCCCGACCCGAACCGCCCACGCCCGGGTCTTCGTTCCCGGTCTTGGTGTACCGGAGGATCCGGCAACCGGGTCGGCGGCGCTCGGCCTCGGGGTGTGGCTGGTCGCCAGCGGACTGCTGCCCGGCGACGAACGATCGTCGTACACCGTCCGGCAGGGCGCCGAGATGGGCCGGCCGTCCTCGTTGGCATGCACGGTCACTGCGGCCGGCGGCACGGTGCTGGGCGCCAGCGTCGCCGGTCAGGTGATGCCGGTGGCGCGGGGGGAGATCCTGGTCCCCCCGTTCGTCGGGTGAATGGTCGGCACGGACCAGCCCGGGTAGGAGAGGATGCGGCGGTGACCGACGAGCGGGACAGCAGCCCACTGGTGAACGAGGCGATGAAGAAGGCGTCGGTGGCCTGGGTGGCGGTGGCGGGTGGCCCGTCGCTCGCCCTGTGGTGCGTGCCGCTGGAGGGCGCGCTGTTCGTGGTCACCGGCCCCGGCGAGCAGTCCGCCCCCGGCCTGGCCGAGGCTTCCGAGGCTCAGGTGACGCTGCGTGGTGACCACGGCGGCCGGATCGTGACCTGGCCGGCGCGGGTGACCCGGGTGACCCCGGGCGGCGAGGAGTGGGAAACTCTGGCCCCGCTTGTGGGGGCCAAGCGGTTGAACGCCCGAGGTGCCACCGTGGACCTGGTGGCGCGCTGGGCGGCCGAGGGCTGCACGCTGCTGCGGCTCGCTGCCGGCGGTGAGCCGGAGCACGGCGGTGGGCTGCCCGACGGCTCGCTGGCCGAGTCACCCCGCCCGTCGCCGGCCGTGCGGGCCACCCGCAGGCCGTTCCGGCTGCACCGGGTCCGGCGGCGCTGAGGCCGGTCAGGCACCCGCGACTGGCGCCGGCACGATGATCTCCTCGACCAGGTCGAGCACCTCGCCCAGGGAGCCCAGCACCGGACCGGTCCACCCGGCGTCGAGGTTGAAGACCAGGTGCTGGGCGAGGTCCGGCGTGGCCAGCCGGACTGCGCTCAGGCCGGCGCGCCGCGCGCCGGTCAGCTCCTGGCTGCCGCCGTCACCCACGTAGAGGCAGTCCTGCGGGTGTAGGCCCAGCCGCGCGCAGGCGGCCAGGTAGAGCGCGGCGTCGGGTTTGCACCGTCCCGCCTGGATGGAAAAGACCTGGACGTCGAGCAGCGGGGCAATCGCCAACTCCGGCAGGAACAGTGGCAACTCGTGGGTGCAGTCGCTGATCACACCGGTCCGCACGCCCCGCCGCCGAAGCGCCCGCAGGGTCCCCACCGCCTCGTTCCGCAGCCGGGTGTCCGCGCGTACGGCCCGGTGCCGGGCAGCGACCGCGGCCCGCAGCATCTGCTCCGACGGGCGGACGCCGGCCTGCTCACACACCCACCGCAGGGTGGCTTCGGCGCTGCCTAAGCGCCCGCAGGCCCGTTCGTAGAAGCTGCCGTCGAGCACCTGCACGAAGGTGTCCGGCGGGCAGTTGAGCAACTCTGCGGTGCGGCGATGACCGGCGCCACGCTGGACCGGACGGGTCAGCGTGCCGAAAAAGTCGAACAGCACCGCCTGGAACCTGGGCATCGGGAACTGCCTCCGGGCGGATGGGGGGAGAGCCCCGGCGAGGACGCGCGTGATCGTAACCGAAGGCTGACGGAAAGTGGTGCCCGTTGACGTGTGAGGATTGCATCTCGTGTCCCCCGAACCCCACCGTCCGCCGCTCGAC
Organism: Micromonospora sp. LOL_024; assembly: GCF_048060415.1. Taxonomy (NCBI): domain Bacteria; kingdom Bacillati; phylum Actinomycetota; class Actinomycetes; order Micromonosporales; family Micromonosporaceae; genus Micromonospora; species Micromonospora sp. LOL_024. The sequence continues at coordinate 64,169 of NZ_JBHMIS010000021.1, read as the reverse complement.
CTGCTGACCGGCGGAGCGCTGGCGCTCGCCGTCGTGGCCGTCTCGTCCTCCGCGCCGCTGATCGCCTTCGCCGCCGCACCCGCCCTGGCCATCGCGTTCTGGCGCAACGTGCTGGCGGTCGCCGTGCTGGGTCCGTTCGCCGTGGCTCGGCGACGGGACGAACTCCGGTCGCTGGTCAGCGGGGTCGGCCGGCGTGACGGCATGTTCTGCGTGCTGTCCGGGGTCGCGTTGGCGGCGCACTTCGCCACCTGGATGCCGAGTGCGAAACTCACTTCGGTGGCAGCGGCGACAGCGCTGGTCGCGACCCAGCCGGTCTGGCAGGGCCTGATCGCGAAAGCTCAGGGCCGCCGGCTGCCGGCCGGTGTCTGGGCCGGTATCGGCGTGGCGGTCGCCGGGGCGGTGCTGGCCACCGGGGCGGACTTCACGGTGTCCGCCGAGGCATTCGTGGGTGATCTCCTCGCGGTCGCCGGTGGTCTGTTCGCGGCGGTGTACACGGCGTTGGGCGAACGTGCCCGGGTCACGGTCAGCACCGCCACCTACACCACTATCTCCTACGGCGTCTGCGGGTTGATCCTGCTGGTCGTCTGCCTGGTCGGCCGGTTACCGCTGGGTGGCTTCGACACCGGGACGTGGCTGGCCGTGCTCGCCCTGGTCGCCGGGGCCCAACTGCTCGGCCACTCGATGTTCAGCTACGCGTTGCGGCGGATCTCGGCCACCACGGTCAGCGTGCTGATCCTGCTGGAGGCCCCCGGTGCCGCCCTGATCGGCTGGGCGTGGCTGGGCCAGCTGCCGGACCCGGTGACGCTGCCCGGCCTGTTGTTGCTGCTGGTGGGCGTCGCGGTGGTGGTGCTCTCCACCGCCCGCACGGCCCGCCGAGCCCGACGGGTGAGCACCGCCGTACCCGCCGACGCGGCTCCCATCCGCGAGTGAGGGCCGCCGGTCAGACCTCGTGCACCTCCAGCACCCGGGTCGTCGGCGCGGCCTCGCCCAGCATCGTGCGCAGGGCGGTCCGCTCCGGATCGGCCAGGGCCGCCTCGTAGCCGGCCCGGGTGTCGAACCGGATGACGTGCGCCTCGGTACGCCCGTCGCCGGTGCGTAGCCGCCGCTCCACCCGCCCGCCATGGCGCCGCAGCAGCGAGAGCACGGTGTCCTCGTACTGCTGGCCGGCCTCGACCGCGGCGGCCGGTATCTCGACCAGCGCGACCAGGCGCACCGCGGTGGCCGAGTCGGTGACCAGCGACTTCCAGAACTGGTGGTCGACGTGGCCACCCGGGATGCCCTCCCGGCGGCCGGTGTCGAGGTAGCCGTGTCGACGGTAGAAGTCGGGGGCCTGGAAGGAGAACGAGGCGACCGAGATCTCGGTGCAGCCGCGGCGACGGGCCTCCTCCTCGGCCGCCGCCAGCAGCCGGCTGCCCCAGCCCTCGCCCCGGCGGTCCGCGTGGACCCAGACCAGGTTGATCCCGGCACAGGCCCCCCAGCTCCACCCGGTCAGCCCGGCCACCAGGTCACCGCCCGAGTCGGTGACCTTCACCGAAAGGTCCGCCTCGTCGTCGGCGCCCGTCGCCTGCTGGTTGAAGGCGGTCAGCTCCGCCTCCAACCGGGCGGCCAACTCCTCGTCCTTGCCGTACACCCGCAGGTTGGTGCTCCCGGTCGTGGTCATGCCGCGGAGTATCGCAACGTGACCGGATCCCCGCGACCCTGTCGTGCTGCCGCCAGCGGCCTTCCGGTCAGGCGGTGATGCCGACGGCGACGGCGCTGGCCGTCCAGAGTCGGGCCGCGAGCCGCGGGTCGGCGGCCCTGGGCAGGGGACGGCGCGGCCGGCAGTCGAAGTAGTAACCGCCGTCGATCAGCCGGGACCGGTCCTGGTTGGCCAGCCACACCAGCGTCTGCGCACCCTTGACCGGGCCGCGCAGCGGCAGCAGGCGCATACCCAGGGCGACCACCCTGCTCTCGTTGCCGAAGCGGGTCCGCACCACGCCGGGGTGGAAGCAGTACGAGCCGACCGCCGGCCACCTGCGGGCCGCCTCCGCGGTGAACAAAATGTTCGCCTGTTTGCTGGTGCCGTACGCGGACAACGGGCCGTAGCCGCGCAGCGGCGCGTTGAGGTCGTCGGGGTCGAGGGTGCCGCTGCGGTGCGCGCCGGAGGCGGTGACCACCATCCGACGGACCCGGTCGGCCAGCAGGTTGCCGAGCAGGAATGGCGCCAGGTGGTTGGCCTGGATGGAGAGCTCGAAACCGTCGACCGTGGTGATCGGCTGGAGCACGATCGCGCCCGCGTTCTGGGCCAACACGTCGATCCGGTCGTACGCCGCGCGTAGCTGCCCGGCCAACTGCCGGACGTCGTCGAGCGCCGCGAAGTCGGCGCGGAACACCTCGGGCAGTTCCCCGGAGGCCTCGCGCACCTCGTCGGCGGCGGCCCGTAGCCGGGACGGGTCCCGGCCGACCAGCACCACCTGGTCGCCACGGCGCCCGAGGTCGACGGCGGCGGCCAGTCCGATGCCGGAACTGGCGCCCGTCACCACCACCAGTCGACGGTCAGTGAGATCTTCCGCAGGTCCATTCACCCCGGTCACGGACCGAGGTTACCGTGACGTCACAAGCACCTCGATGCCGCGAACGAGGTCTACTCGCATCGACGAGGCGTCCCGCAAGATGGCGCTGGTGGTCGCGGCCAAGGGGCGGGCCGCCGCCATGACGCGTACCTCCGCCTTCACCCCGCCCGCCGAGTGGTCGGCTCAGGTCACCTGTCTGCCCCGGCCGTCACCGGGGCAGACGGGCAACGGTTCAGACGTTCGACGAGTTCGCGATGGCGATGGCGATGGCGATGCCGTAGCCGATGATCACCAGCGCGAGCAGGCCGGTGAGGATCCAGCCGACGATGATGGCCGCCTTCGCCATTCCCTCGCCGCCCTCGCCGGTCTCCCGGATCTGGCGCATGGCAACGTGACCTATGATCGCCCCGACCGGGGCGGTGATGCACGAACCGATTCCGATCAGGGAGAGCACCAGGGCGACGATGGCCATGGAGTTCGTCTTCTGCTGTGGGTAGCCGTACCCGGGCGGTGGGTAGCCGTAGCCGGGTGGTGCCGGTGGATATCCCGGGGGTGGGGCGGGCGGGTACCCGGCTGGTGGATATCCGGCGGGTGGGTACGGTGCGGCGGCTGGTGGGGCACCGAGATCCGACTTCATGCCGGCGTACGGGTCGGCTGTCGGCTGGTACGGGTCGTACCCGGTGGGCTGCGATGGCACCGGTGGTTGTGGGCTCACCGGCATGGTCGGGTCGACGGGTGGGCTGGAAGGGTGGCCGGTCGACGCGGGGTCGGGCCAGCCGCCGGACGGCGGGGGCTGTGTCATCGGGGGTTCTCCTCCGTCGCGTTGCTGTGGCGCAGTCAGGGTAGTCACCGGGGGACAATTCCCGACGCGCCCGGCACCGGCCCGCGTTGCCCGGCGCGGCAGCAGAGGGCAGGATCTCGGCATGGGGATTGACGCACGCGCGACCGACCGTTCCGGCAACAGACCGAGACGGGACGTCAGCCGCCCAGGTGTGGCCCGGCGTTCCCGCCCCGTCGCGACGCCCGGGCCCACCGACCAGGACGCACCCGAGGCGCTGCCCGAGCCGGTGACGATGCGGTTGGACGGCAGGGTCGCGCTGGTGACCGGGGCGGGCAGCCCGGACGGCATCGGGTACGCCACCGCACGTCGACTGACCGATCTGGGCGCCCGGGTGGCGATCGTCTCGACCACCCGACGGATCCACGAACGGGCCGGCGAACTGGGCGTGATCGGCTTCGTGGCCGACCTCACCGACGAGTCGGAGGTGGGTGCGTTGGCCGACGCCGTGGCCGAACAGCTCGGTGACGTGGAGGTGCTGGTCAACAACGCCGGCCTGGCCAGCCGGGCCAGCCCGGAGGTGCTCCGCCCGGTCGCCCAGCTCAGCTACGACGAATGGCATGGGGAGATCGACCGGAACCTGACTACGGCCTTTCTGTGCAGCCGGGCGTTCATCGGCGGGATGGCCGAGCGCGGCTGGGGCCGGATCGTGAACCTGGCGGCGACCGCCGGGCCGGTCAACGCGCAGCCCACCGAGGCGGCGTACGCGGCGGCCAAGGCGGGTGTGGTGGGGCTGACCCGGGCGTTGGCGATGGAGATGATCGCCGACGGGGTGACCGTCAACGCGGTGGCTCCGGGCACCATCTACACCGCCGCCTCGACCATGGCCGAGCTCAAGCAGGGCCTGGGTACGCCGGTGGGGCGGCCCGGCACACCGGACGAGGTGGCCGCCGCGATCACGTTCCTCTGCTCGCCGGCCGCGTCGTACATCACGGGCCAGATGCTGGTGGTCGACGGCGGGAACAGTGTCCGGGAGTCCCAGTTCCGCTGAGCGGGGGTCAGGTGTTGGTGCTGCCGGAGCCGGCCCAGATCGCCAGCGCGAGCCAGCCGCAGCAGGCCACCAGGAAGATTCCGGTGAAAACGTAGCTGAGGATCAGACCCCAGGTGGCCAACTGTTCGCCGTCCTCGCCGCTGGTGCGCAGCTGCCGTTTGGCCAGATGCCCGAGAGCGATGCCGGCGGGGGCGAAGACGAAGGCGAAGACCAGCGACAGGACGGCGAGCACGTTGGTACCGCCACCGCCGCCCTGTGGAGACGGCGGGCCGTACTGCCCGTAGGGCACCTGCGGGGTGTACGGCGGCTGCTGTCCCCACTGCTGGCCGGGTGGCGGCTGGCCCGGGTGCTCGTACGCCGGCTGCCCGTAGGCCGGCTGGCCTGGCTGCGGCCCGTAGGTCTGGCCGTACTGGGGCTGGTCTGGCTGCTGCCCGGACGGCTGCCCGCCGGGAGGTGGCTCGTAGGGCGACGGTGGCTGGTCCGGTTCGGGTGGTTGGCTCACGTTCTCCTCCTCCGTGCCGCCCGGCGGCTCCGACCGGTACGCCCTGGTGGATGGGCACCCATTGCGGGACGCTACCCGCAGCGGTGAACCTTTTCACAGCGTTGTGTGGACTGGTCACCTTGGTCGCGTTCGGCCTCACCATCGCCGAGGTGCACGGCGGTCTCGGCGAGTCCCTGCTGACCTACGCCCTGGTGGTGGAGGAGCTTTCCCGGGGCTGGATGTCGATCTCCGGCATCGTCAACACGCACTTCATCGTGGCGTACCTGATCTCGCAGCACGGCTCCGCCGAGCAGCAGGCCCGGCTGCTGCCGAGAATGGCCACCGGCGAGGTGTGCGGAGCCTTCTCGATGTCGGAGCCGGAGTGCGGCTCCGACGTCTCGGCGATCAAGTCGAAGGCGTTCCGCATCCACGGCGGCTACGGCTACTCCACCGAGTACGAGATCGAACGGCTGATGCGGGAGGCGCCGTTCCTGCTCATCGGCGAGGGCACCTCCGAGATCCAGAAGACCATCATCTCCCGCGGCCTGCTCCGTTACTACAAGCTTTAAGGAAGGGCCCCCTGTCAACGCCTCCGGTAGAACTGGGGGCCCCTGTTAACGCCCGGCAGGTTGCGCGGCGCGCGTCAGTCGGAGTTGGCCGATTTCGGCCACGTTCTTCATCAGTTCGGCGTTGACCCACCCCAGCAACTGCGCGACGGTATGCCCGCTCTCTGCCGGCCAGGGAAATGCGGCGGTGGTGTCGAGGTCGGCGTCGGTCAGGGTGTCGGTCAGGGTCAGCCACCGCTCGCGCAGCTCGCGCAACCAGCTCACGGTCTCCTCTCCCGGCCCTGGCCAGTCGACGTCCTCGCGCGTCGGGACGGGCCGCCCGTGCAACTGGTCGATGGCCGCGCTCCACCACCAGCCGAGGTGCCAGGTGAGCCAGGCGATCGTGGGTACCGGGACCGGATCGGGTTCAGTGTCCGCCCAGTCCGGCGTCCAGGCTCCCTCGGAGCCTCGGTGCATGGTCCAGCTGAGTTCGGCTGGTTTCCAGCAGAAGTCCGTCGGTTCGAGCCGTTCGAGGTGGTACTCGAACAGCGACCAGGTCAGGTCGAACTGCCACCGCAGGAGGGCCCGGCAAGACATCGGCACCCGGAAAGGATGCTGGTCACCGCCGCCGAAGTCTACTGGAATTCAGTTCGCGCGGGTCAGTCCGGCGGCGGCGCGCTCCACGATGAGGCAGCGGTTCTCCACGTAGTCGACGCCGGCCTCCTCGGCGATCCGCCGGGCCGGTGGCGAGACGATGCCGAGCTGCAACCACACCGCCGGGGCCCCGAACGCCACCGCCTGGCGGACCACGTCCACGGCGTCCTCCGCCGGCCGGAACACGTCGACCAGGTCGACCGGGTGCGGAATGTCGGCCAGGGACCGGTACACCGGCTCGCCGAACAGCTCGTCGGCGATCGGGTTGACCGGGATGATGCGCCAGCCGTACCGCTGCAACTCGGCCGGCACCCGGTGGGCGGCCTTGGCCGGGTCGCGCGAGGCACCCACGACGGCGATCACGGCGGAGTCGGCGAGGATCTGCTGGGCGGAGCGCACCCGCCGACTCTAGCCGCGCCACCCGCCGGGCGATAACGGCAGGTCAGAGCAGGCTCAGCTGTTCAGGCTCCGGCGTAGGGGGCGGCACGTCGCGGTGTCCGCCGCGTTCGGGCCGGATCAGGCCGTGGCGGCGGGCGGCGATGCGTACCCGTGCGGTCAGTTCCCGTTGGTAGGACTGGGGCGCGTAGGAGCCCGACCGGTAGAGCTCACGGTAGCGGGGCAGGAGCCGGGGATGCTCGCGGGCGAGCCAATGCGCGTACCACTCGCGGGCGCCGGGGCGCAGGTGCAGCGGTAGCGGGGTCACGCTGGCCGCACCGGCGGCCGCGATCGCCGCGACGGTGGCCTCGATGGACTCGTCGGAGTCGCTGAGGCCGGGCAGGATCGGTGCCATCAACACCCCGACCTCGAAGCCGGCGTCGGCGAACTGGCGTACGGCGTCGAGACGTCGGCGTGGGCCCGGTGTGCCCGGCTCGACCGACCGCCACAACGCTTCGTCGACGGCGCCCACCGAGAAGGCGATGCCGACCCGGGTGACGTCGGCGGCCTGCCGCAGCAGCGGCAGGTCACGCAGGATCAGGGTGCCCTTGGTCAGGATCGAGAAGGGGTTCGCGAAGTCGCGCAGCGCCTCGATGATCGGTGGCATCAGCCGGTAGCGGCCCTCGGCCCGCTGGTAGCAGTCGACGTTGGTGCCCATCGCGAGGTGCGCACCCCGCCAGCGCGGCGCGGCCAGCTCGCGGCGTACCAGCTCGCCCGCGTTGACCTTGACGATCACCTGCCGGTCGAAGTCGGCCCCGGCGTCGAACTCAAGGTAGGTGTGGGTGTTGCGGGCGAAGCAGTTGTGGCTCACCACCCCGTCGGCGACGAAGTCACCGGTACCCGTGGTGATGTCCCACAGGGGAAGGTCCACCCCGAGAGATTCGATCGCGGTGACCCGGAGGCTGGCCTGGCACCTCACCGCCGCCCCCTCGACGATTTCCCGTCTGCGGGTGGTGGCGGGATCGGTCAGGTGAAAGAACCGTAGACGTTCAGCGAGGCCAACCGTAACCCGCAGGGTGCGGGCCCTGCTGGCCGGGTCACGGTCCTCGACGATGGAGGGCAGGACGAAGTGACGTAGTGCGTCCGCTGTCCGGGTCAGGATGGTCTCGTCGCCACAGGAGATCCGTAGGATCCCCCTGCTGCAACTTCCCCCGGCGTCGAAGATGCCGGCGAGGAAACCTCGGTACCAGTCGTCGTCGGGCTGCTCGGGCCACCTGATCAGCCTGCGGATAGCGCCTAGGTCCGCTTCCTTGGGGGAGCGGACGGCTTCCATCGCTCTGCGGCGTGAATTCGCAGGTGTGAAGGAGAACCATGCCGTTCCCACTCCGAAGGCGCGCAGGTAACGCCGGGCGCGGTGCAGCGCCTCCTCGTCGGCCGGTGCGGGCCGAAACCTGTGCGCGACGCCGTGCGGGTGAACGAGGGTGCCCAGGTTGCCGTCGCCACGAGTGATGCCGCAGAGATAACCTTGTCGGTAGGCGTCGTTCTCCTTCGGTCCGGCCGCGAATCGCCCTGTGCCGATCAAGCGGTCGTTCGTGGTCAGGTATGGGCGCCGGCTGTCGCCGTTCATGGCGCCCGTGACGTGCTTCCAGCCCTCGTCGGTGAGGAAGCGGTGGTCGCCGCTCGCGACGAGTGTCGTTCCGTCTGCGAGCGTGAGCCGGTAGGCCGGCTTCGTCGTCGACCACTTGGCCGCAACGGTGGTCACCGCGTAGCGGCGGTGGTCACCCTGCCGTTCGGTCCCGCAGATCCGATCGCCGACCACCAAATCGCGTATCGCTCTGGTACGTCCGTCGGCCATCAAGATCGGAGTGTCGCCAGACAGGCAGTAGACGCAGGCATGGCTGCATCCCCGGTACGGGTTGATCGTCCACTCGAAGGGTGCCCGTGATGTGCCGGGAACCTTGTTGAGGATCGACTTGGCCCGCACCTCGTAGAAAGTCATCCCGGCGAAGTCCGGGGTGTCGAAGGTGCGGACGACCGCGTCGGGCAGCGCCAGCGGCAGGGGTGGCGTCGCTGGCGCTGCCCGACCGGGAACTCCCTCGACCGGGGGAGCGGTGAGGTTGTCCCAGCGCATGGCTGCCATTCGAACACACGTACGATCACGGTGCAAGTGATCCGCCGGACACCCGAGCGCGGGCCCTCCTGCGCCGGGGGAGGATTGCGGCATGGAGAGGTCTACCTTCGTCTACGACGGGGACTGCGCGTTCTGCACCCGCTGCGCGGAGTTCATCGGGCGCCGGATCCCGACCGGGGCCCACGTGGTGCCCTGGCAGTTCGCCGACCTCGACCGGCTCGGCTTGACCGAGGCCGACTGCGAGGAGGCGGTGCAGTGGGTGGGGCGCGACGGCAGCCGCGCGGCCGGTCCGGAGGCGATCGCCGCGTTGCTCGGCGACAGCGGTCTGCTCTGGCGGGCCGCCGGGGTCGGGCTGCGGTTCCCGCCGGTACGCGCCGCCGCCTGGCCCGCGTATCGCTGGGTGGCCCGCAACCGGCACCGGATGCCTGGCGGCACGGCCGCCTGCTCGCTGCCCCAGGAGACACGGGATCGCCTGTACGGCCCGACGGGCAGCTGACTCCTGGCCTGGCCCGCGCAGAGTGCCACCGACCGCCGGCTACGGCGTGGCCGGACCGGGAACTGGCTCGCCCTCGACGAGCGGGACGTCCGGCTGCCTGGCGTCGTCGAGCGTTCCGGGGCCGGCGTCGGTGCCGTCGTCCGGGACCGACGGGGACGCGCGGCCGGTGTCGTTGCCGGGCCGGCGGGCCAGCAGTCGCCGGGCCGCGACGACCGGACGGACCCGCTCCAGGTGTAGGAAGCTGGTCATGGCGGCCAGGTGCGGTGCGAACGAGATGGTGATGGTCGCCATGGTGACCAGGTGGAACGAGTACAGGAAGCCGACCATGGCGTGCCGCCAGCGTTCGGGTAGTACGAAGATGACCGGACTGAGCAGCTCGAAGGCGAGGATGCCGAACTGGGCGACGAGCAGCAGGTGCGGCACCTGGGCGATCAGATCCGCCAGCTCGGTGCCGCGACGGATGATCGCCTTCGCCAGCACCGAGCCGGTCGCCCAGTCCAGGCCGCCGAACCGGAACTTCGCCAGGGTGGCGAGGAAGTAGGTGCAGATCACTGCGATCTGGGTGACCCGCAGGGCCCATCCGCCGGCCTCGCTCCTGGTCGGATCGCCGTGCCGGGCCCGGCCCGCGGTGGGGAGCACCGCCAGCGCGACGAGCAGGGCGAACCGGTCGTGGTCCACCTTTCCGTAGCTCATCGCGATGATCATCCACTCGAGATAGAGCGCGAAGACCGTCCAGCCGAGCAGCCGGGGTGCCCGCCCGGTGGCCGCGAGTAGGGCCAGCAGCAGCAGCACCCAGAAGATCACGCCCACCAGCGTCGCGGTGGGTGTGGGCAGCGGTAGTACCCGTCCGACGAAAAGTGGCTGGTAGAGGTCGCCGGGCACGTCGACGCGGGCGCGTACCCACGGGGTGAAGATGACCAGGTCGGCGGCGACGAAGAGGTAGACCAGGGTGCGGAAGGCGGCGACGCGGCCTCGGGGTACCGCCTCGGTCAGCCAGCGGCTCACGGCGTGACTTCCCAACGCACGACGGTCTCGTCGGCCCACCGGCCGGTGGGCCGACGGTCGGTGATGTCGTGCCAGCGAATCACGATCCTGACCTCGGCCAGCGGTGGAGCGGCGGGATGGCGTCGGGTGTAGGCATCGGCCACCTCCCGCAGCCGGCCAGGGTCGGCGACGTACTGGCTCTGCTGGCCTTCGATCTCGGCTCGCCGGATGCCGGTCGCGCCCTCGCCGAGGTCGACGAGGGCGCCGGCGTGGTCCACGCCCTCGATCCGGGTGTCCGGTGCATCCGCGTCAGCGGGATCGGAGGTGGAGTACATCCGGAAGGGCCCGAACGGGAAGTGGTCGTCCTGGCCCCATATGGTGCCGGCGAGCAGGACGGCCAGGCAGAGCGCTGTGACTCCCAGTCGGATGGTGCGGCCGCGGCTCGTCAACGCTTCCATAGCGTGGTGAAGATACGGCATGCGTGTCGGCCGGCGCAGCCCGATTGGCGGTGCCGGTCCGACCTGCGACGTGCGTGGTCCACGGACGCCGTCGGTGGCCGGGTCCCGAGTTCGGGCCCGGCCACCGGGTGGCGTCAGTGCTTGTGGTCGGCGAGCTTTTTGCGTACGTCGTCCATGTCGAGGGCGCGAACCTGCTCGATGAGGTTCTCCAGAGCCGAATCCGGAAGCGCGCCCGGCTGGGCGAAGACGATCACGCCGTCGCGGATCGCCATGATGGTCGGGATGGACCGGATGTCGAACTTGGCGGCGACTTCCTGCTGCGCCTCGGTGTCCACCTTGCCGAACGTGATGTCGGAGTGCTTCTCGGAAGAGCGCTCGTAGACCGGGGCGAACCGCTTGCAGGGGCCGCACCACTCGGCCCAGAAGTCGACCAGCACGATGCCGTCGCTCTCGGTCACCTGGTCGAAGTTAGCCGTGGTCAGCTCGACGGTTGCCATCTGAATCTCTCCGATCACGCGGAACAGGTACGTCTGGTTGGAACCGGTGGGTACCCCGTCGCATTCCCGCCGAGGTACCACCGAAACGCTGGGACGGTGCCGCTGGGTGCTTTGTCCGCATCGATCACCGTCGGTGCCGGAGCGCTCCGCAGATCGCAAATGCACGTCGCAATTGCGTAACCGGCCGTGATGGGAGCGTTTCCAGTGAGATCTACTCAATGTCGCGCTACGAGGTGGTAACTTCCGTGCTGACTAGCGCTGATTCGGCCTGCGGAGATCGCCTTTTGTTAGATGATCAATTACTCTGAGTAATGTAACAAGAAGGTAAATGTGACCTCGGTCTCTGTGCAGCAGGACACCCGTACGGCAGAATCTTGAAGCATCAGAGCGTGGGCGGCGGGTGCCGGGGAGGGCCCCGCCGCTCATTGCGTCCGGCCTCGGTCGGTGTGACTCTTCGCCACCGCCACCGCCACCGCCACCGCCACCGCCCAGCACTGCTTGACCTCAGAGCTGTGCGGCGGGCACCTGTGGCACGCCGTGGTGGGTTCGCGCCGGAGCGGCACCGGCCGGCACCGGGGCACATATGCTGACGCCGGAGGTGGCGGCATGAGTGGACGCGGCGGACGCGGCACAACCACCACGGAATTTTCCGCCACCGAATGGGATCTGCTCACCAGGCTGCCGGGCCGGGTGGTGGTGGCGACCGCCCAGCCCGGCCCCGGGCGACCGCACCGGGGAGTGGCCGCCGGCCTGGCTGGTCTGGACGCGATGGCCGCCGGTCGAGCCTTCGACAGCGACCTGGTCCGGGCGGTGGTGTCCACGATCTACGCCCGGCACGACGGCCCGCCCGCACCGGCGGTCCAACTCGCCGACCTCATGGATGTGCTCGCCGCCTGCCGAGCTGTGGTGCGGGTCCTCGACCGCCGGGCCGACCCGGCCGACTCGGCGGCTTACCGGCAGTGGGTGCAGTCGGTGGCGGCCCGGGTCTGTCGCACCGCGTCGGAGGTGGTGCCGGGCGGCGCGCTGCCCCCCGCCGACCGTCGCTTCCTCGACCGGCTGGGCGGTGCGCTCGACCTGGGCTGAGCGCTGGCGGGTCCGTCGGCCGGCTGCCTGGCGTCGGCCGCCCGGCCGGGGCGTAACCTGCGTGATCGTGACCGCTGAGCAGCTCGACGTCGGTGTGGGACCCTGGCCCGGAGATCCGCCGGACGACCCCCGCTACGACCCGGAGCTGCTCGCCGACGGCGACCGGCGCAACGTCGTCGACCGCTACCGCTACTGGCGGCGCGAGGCGGTCGTCGCCGACCTCGACCAGCGGCGCCACGACTTCCACGTGGCGATCGAGAATTGGCAGCACGACCTCAACATCGGCACGGTGGTGCGCAATGCCAACGCCTTCCTCGCCGCCGAGGTGCACATCGTGGGCCGGCGGCGGTGGAACCGGCGGGGTGCCATGGTGACCGATCGCTACCAGCACGTACGCCACCACGAGACGATCGAGCAGTTCGTCGCGTGGGCGGGAGAGCAGGCTCTGCCGCTGGTTGGGATCGACAATCTGCCCGGCTGTCGGCCGCTGGAGACCGCCACGCTGCCCGGGCGATGCGTGCTGGTGTTCGGCCAGGAGGGTCCGGGCCTCTCCGGTGCCGCACGGGCCGCCTGCGACCAGCTCTTCTCCATCGCCCAGTACGGCTCGACCCGCTCCATCAACGCGGGTGTGGCGAGCGGGATCGCCATGCACGCCTGGGTCCGCGCCCACGCCGGCCCCCCTCCCTCCTGATCCCGGGCACCCGGGGTGGGGAAAGGGGGTACTCCGCTTGACGGGGGGCCGGTGCGGGGCGACGGTTGGGTGGTGACTGTTGCGGTGAGTTGTCCCAGATGTGGTGGGTCGGTGCGTGGGCCGGACCTGATGCACGCCGAGTCCCGCTGCACCGACTGCGGGCCGGTCGCGCCACTGCACGTGCCGGAGAACATCGGCGCGGAGATCGTGGCCAGCGTGGTCGAACACATCCAGGCCGCCGCGCAGCCGAGGCAGCCGACGGTCCCGCTGTGGTGCCCGTGGCCGCTGCCGCCGGGTTGGACCACGACCGGGGTGGCCTGGGCCGGTGACGATCGACTCGGGGTGCGTGCCACGGCGGTCGCCTGCGCCGGCCCCGCGCCGTTCGGTGATGGGCCGGCGGACCTGGTCCTCGTGGCCGAGGAGCCGGGCGTGGGCCTGGGGCCACGGTACGCCGGGGTGTCCGGACCGGATGCCGGGCCGGAGTTGGCCGAGGCGCTGACCGATCCCGGGCCTGGGCATCCAGGGCATGTCGGGCGCGCCGGGATCAGGGTGGCCGGCCACCCGACTCCACTGTGGCTGGTGAGTTCGCTGACAGATCGAAGCGCGTACGCCGGCGAAGCTCGGGGAATGTGGCTCTATGCGATAGCCTGGCCGGCGAGTGCGGGGCATCTGCTCGCGGAGGACGTGCTGCTGCACGACCTGGTCGAGTGGACGCCACCCGAACTTGTGTACGGCGCACCATCTCCTTACCTGCACGGGAAGGCCTGACAAGCCCCCGGAATGTCGGAGAACGGACGCAGATATTCACGGTAAGACACCACGCTGATACTCTGGGTGCCGCTGCGGTAATGGGACCCGGCGCCGCGCGAGAGGATGGCCCGCCATGGTCAAGAAGGTCCTCACCTGGGCCGGAATCGCATTCTTGATCTTCTTCGTCGCCTACCGGCCAAATTCTGCCGCGGACGTGTTCAAGTCGCTGGGTGGCGGCATCATGGACATCGCCCAAGGCTTCGGCGACTTCTTCACGTCACTGGTCGCCTAGCCCGCGATGGGAAGCCCCCCCGGCCCACCCTTCGATCCCGACGACCCGGACCGGGCGCGCCGGGAACGTGACACCGAACCGATCCCCCGGGTCGATCCCGACGACGGCCCGGGCTTCGGTACTGGCCCCCGCCTCTCCGACGGTCCGTCCTTCTCCGACGACGCCGGCTACGGCGACGGTCCAGCCTACGCTGGTGAGGGCCGGTCGGGCCGGAACTTTTCGCATGATCCGGAGGCCGGCTACCTGCCGCCGCAGATCTCCGAGGAGGAGCTTGCCGGGCTGCGTGCCGACGCGAGCGGTTCCGCACCCCGGCGGGTGCTGCCGCTGGAGGACGAGCCCAGCTCACTGGTGGCCCGCTACCTGTTCCCCACCGAGCGGTACCGGGGCGAGTGGAAGCGGCACTGGATTCACCTCATCACCCCGGTCCTGATCGGCATCGCCGCCACCTTCGTGCTCGGCTATCTCTCCGGCTTCCTCGCCGGGCAGGATGTCGGCGCGCTCACCACGATCGCCGTCCTGCTCTGGTTCGGGGTGATGGGCTGGGTGGCGTGGCGGGTCGCCGACTGGTGGTATGACCGGTTCATCCTCACCAACAAGCGGGTCATGGTGGTCAACGGGATCATCACCCGGCGGGTCGCGATGATGCCCCTGGTCCGGGTCACCGACATGAAGTACGAACAGACGCCGGCTGGGCGTGCGCTCAACTACGGCACCTTCGTGCTGGAGTCCGCCGGTCAGGAACAGGCGCTGCGCGAGGTCAAGAACCTGCCCAACCCCAACGAACTCTACCTGCGTGTCGTCGAGGAGATGTACGAGCCGCAGGCGGTCGAGGCGCGGTTGGGCAAGGAGCAGGACGAGGCCAAGGCCGACGACGGAGCCTGATGGAGCGGCTGAAACCCTTCGGCCGATCATCGGCGATGTTGGACGCCTGTCGTCCTCGACCCTACGAGCCGGCTGCGGCAGGATCAGGCGCGGAGGTGGCAGGTGTCCAGCAGCAACCCGTTGGAAGAGGAGTTCCGTGACTTCGTCACGGCCCGCTCCGGCGCACTGCTGCGGACCGCCTATCTGCTCACCGGCGACTGGGGCACCGCCGAGGATCTGTTACAGACCGCGCTGACCAAGACGTACCTGGCATGGAAGCGCCTGGGTGGGATCGGGGCGCTCGAGCCGTACGCCCGCCGAGTCATGGTCAACACGTCGACGAGCTGGTGGCGGCGCCGCTGGCATGGTGAGCGCCCGACCGCGGTCCTGCCCGAGCATGCCGCCGCCGACGAGTTCGAGCAGCGGCTCGACCGGGACGTGCTCTGGCGACACCTCCGGGCGCTGCCCGCCAGGCAGCGCGCGGTGTTGGTGCTGCGCTTCTACGAGGACATGTCGGAAGCACAGACCGCCGCCCTGCTTGAGATCTCACCCGGCACGGTGAAGAGCCAGACCTCTCGGGCGCTGGCCACGCTGCGCCGGCGGATGGGCGCGGAGAAGACCTTCGTGCCGGCCGTCCACGCCACGTCCGTGCCGGGCTGTTCGGGCGGCGCCGCCCCTGACAGGGCACCGGGCGCTGACCGTCCCGCCGCTTCCGCGCCGCGCGGCGTCGGCGGTCGACGCGACCTGCTCGGCGGCGACCCGCCCGGCCGGGTGCCTCCCGGCCCGGCGGGCCGGGCCGCAACGACACCGCTGGCCTCGGCGCAGCCGGAAGATGCCCCGCCCGTGCCGCAGCCGGAGGGCAACCTGGTCGGAGAACCCCGGTGAGCGGCGTTTCCGGAGGTCGTGACAACCCGGCTGGGGCGTCGGATCGTTCATTGGACGTGCCGCAGAACGAGCTGGAGGACGCTGTCAGGAAGGCGTTGTCCGGACGGGTGGCAGCGCCGCCCGCGCTAACCGGTGATATCGCGAGTGCGGTGATCGGGCGCGCCAACCGCATCCAGCGTCGTCGAGCCGCAGCCGGGATAAGCCTGGCCGCGGTGGTGATCGTGCTGGTCAGTGTGGGTAGCGTGCAGCTGAGCGCCGACCGGCCACCGGTCGGCGGGTCGTTGGCCATCGGCGAGCCGGACCCGCCGCCAGCCGTCACCCGGACCGTCTCGTCGCCCGGGCCGAACACGATGACCCCGTTCGCCGAGATCGACCTGGTGTTGGGCGAGACGATCGTCACCGCGCAGGGTCGGATGGTGCCGCTGCTCGGCACCGGCGTCGTGGAGCGGGCACACCGCCTCACCGGCGGCAGCGGCTGGCTGGCCGTCGGTGAGCCGACCATCGCCGGGCGCGCACTGTGGGCGGTACGCCCGGACGGCACGTCACAGGTGCTGTTGGCTGGCGCCGACGAGATCATCCTGGGCCCGGAGGGCAAGCGGGTCGCCTGGAAACAGGGGACGGTGCTGGCCGCCGCCGGGATCGTCAACGGCGAACTGGTCGACACCGTACGCGCCGAAGTGCCGGCCGAGGTGGTGCCACAGCGGTTCGTCGACGGCGCCGTACTGGTGCGGTTGGCACCGGACCGTCCCGGGCACGCGTTGTGGGGCCCGATGCCCGGCCCGCTGGATCAGGGCACCGACCGGGTCAGCACCCGGATCTTCGATGTGCTGCCCGACGGACGTCTGGTCGGCGAGGTCGCCGTGGGCACAGGCCGACCGTCCTGCCTGACCATTCTCGACCCGGAACAGGGTCTCGCTCCGGCCGGCTCGGACTGTGGGCCGGAGCTGGGCGGCGACGGCCGTGGTTCGGCGTCACCGGACGGGCGTTGGTTGTTGGTGAACGGGCGATCCGAAGGTGAGGATTCGGCGTTGCTGGTGGACCTGAGCCGGTTCGACCCTTCGGCCGAGGTGCGGCCGGTCGGTCCTGCGATGACCGGCACCGTGGTCTGGAGTTCGGCGGGCACCGCCTACTACACCGACACCGCCGGGGAGCTGATCCGGGTGGCCGTCGACCAGGTGGGTGCCAGTCGACCCGCCACCCCGGTCACCCTTCCGGAACTCCCGTCCAGGGAGCTGCCGGTGGTGGTCAGCGGTGGCTGACCGGATCGACCTGCACACCCATTCGACCGCAAGCGACGGCACACTCAGCCCCGCCGAGTTGGTTCGCGCCGCCGCCGAGGCCGGCCTCGACGTGGTGGCCATCACTGACCACGACACCACCGACGGCTGGCAGCCGGCGCTGCGGGCCCTGCCGTCGGGGCTGCGCCTGGTCCGTGGGGCGGAGCTGTCCTGCCGGTGGTACGGCGAGCAGCCGCCGGTGCCCCTGCACCTACTGGCGTACCTCTTCGATCCGGACGCTCCGGAGCTGGTCGCCGAGCTGGCCCGGGTGCGGACCGCCCGGGTGGCCCGCGGCGAGCGGATCGTGGCGCTGCTGCGCGCCGACGGTGTCGACGTGAGCTGGCCGGAGGTCCTGGCCGGGGCGGCCGGCGGCACGATCGGTCGGCCGCACATCGCGCAGGCGCTGATCCGGGCTGGCCTGGTCGCCAGCACCACCGAGGCGTTCGGACCGGACTGGCTGGGGGTTCGGTACCGGCTGCCCAAGGAGGACATCGACGTCTTCCATGCCGTCCGGCTGGTCCGGGCCGCCGGCGGGGTGCCCGTCTTCGCCCATCCTCGGGCCAGTCGACGCGGCCGGATCGTGCCGGACGAACTGATCGCCGAGTTGGCGGCCGTCGGCCTGGTCGGGCTGGAGGCAGACCACGAGGACCACTCGCCGGACGAACGGGCACACGTCCACGGACTCGCCGCCGAACTGGGGCTGCTGGTGACCGGCTCGTCGGACTTCCACGGCACCCACAAGTCGGTGCGGTTGGGCGCGTTCACCACGGAGGCCGAGGCGTACGAGCGGCTCGTCGCCGCCTCCTCCGGGGTGACCGAGGTCGCTTCGGGCTGACCCGGGTTTCGGGCCCGCCGGCCGCCGCTACGGTGACCGGGTGGATCTCAAGCTCTTCGGCGAGGTCTTCGTGACCCTACTGGTGATCGTCGACCCGCCGGGCATGATGCCGATCTTCCTCGCGTTGACCGGCCCGCTGTCGGCGCGGGAACGCCACCGGGCCGCCTGGCAGGCGGTCGCCCTGGCGCTCGGTGTCATCGTGGTCTTCGCGGTGGCGGGCCAGACCCTCCTCGCGTACCTGCACGTCGACCTGCCGGCGCTGCAGGCGGCTGGTGGGCTGCTGCTGATCCTTGTCGCGTTGGAGCTGTTGACCGGCAAGACCGACGACCCGACGAAGCAGGCCACCGCCAACATCGCCCTGGTTCCGTTGGGTACGCCGCTGCTGGCCGGACCTGGTGCGATCGTGGCGACGATGCTCTTCGTCCAGCAGGCCGACCGGGCGGCGGACTACACCGCCATCGCCGCCGCGATCGTTGCGGTCATGCTGACGGTCTGGATCGTGCTGCGGTTCTCCGGCGGGATCGTGAAGGTCCTGCGGCCGGGCGGGATCGAGGTGCTCACCCGGATCGCCGGCCTGCTGTTGGCCGCGATCGCCGTGCAGCTCATCGCGGACGCGATCGCCGCGTTCGTCGTCCAGTACGGCGGCGGCTGACCCGGGTGGGTGGTTCTGTCGGGGGTGGATGGCAGGATCGCAGACGTGCGACGATCCTCCCCAGCCGGACGACCCGCCGCCGCTGGTCGCCCGCCCCGGCCCCGCGGCCAGCAGCCCGAGCAGCTCGGATTCGAGGGCATGCCGGAGCGGCTGTTCGTCTGCACACCGAGCAAACTCGGTGCCTACGAGGACTGTCCCCGGCGCTACCGCTACTCCTACGTCGACCGCCCGGCGCCGTCGAAGGGGCCACCATGGGCGCACAACTCGCTCGGCGCCAGTGTGCACACCGCTCTGAAGAACTGGTTCGCGCTGCCCGCCGACCGGCGACGGCCCGAGGTGCTGCCAACGCTGCTGAAGGGCACCTGGGTCCGGGACGGCTACCGCGACGACGAGCAGGAGCGCGACGCCTACCGTCGGGCGCTCGTCTGGTTGGAGACCTACGTTGGCGGGCTGGATCCGAG
Organism: Micromonospora sp. LOL_024; assembly: GCF_048060415.1. Lineage (NCBI taxonomy): Bacteria > Bacillati > Actinomycetota > Actinomycetes > Micromonosporales > Micromonosporaceae > Micromonospora > Micromonospora sp. LOL_024. The sequence goes on along the minus strand of NZ_JBHMIS010000021.1, from coordinate 45,380 downwards.
CGACGAGCCGGTCGGGGTGGAGCGGGTGGTCGCGGTGAAGACCGGGGTGCTGGCCTTCAACGGTCGCACCGACCGGATCGACTCCCGGCCCGGCTCGCACGGCCCGGAGCTGGTCATCGTCGACTACAAGACCGGCCGTACCGGCCTGGACGGCGACGACGCGAGAGGCTCTCAGGCGTTGGCGCTCTATGCGTACGCGGCCGAGCGGGTGTTCCGCCGACCGTGTCGCCGGGTCGAGCTGCACCACCTGCCCAGCGGCACGGTCGCCGGGCACGAGCACACCGTCGAGTCGCTGGCGCGGCAGGTGGCCCGGGCCGAGGATTCCGCCCGCGACATCATGGCCGCCGAACGGTCGGTCGCTGACGGCGGCGACCCGGACGACGCCTTTCCGACGGCAGCCGGTCCGCGCTGTGCCTGGTGCGACTTTCGGCGTAGCTGTCCGGCGGGCTCGGCGATCCCGGGCAAGGAGCCGTGGGCTGCGGTCGGGCGCATCACCGGGCCGCCCGCGGCACAGGGCTGATGCCGCCCGGTGGCGGTCAGCTGTTCTCGGTCAGCTGGGCGGCGCGTTCCTTGGCGGCGCGCTGCATCGGGCCTTCCCGCCAGTCGCGGGGCAGCGCGGTGAGGGCGAGCCGGAGCGCGCGAACCGTCACGTCCGCCGACAGGGCGGTGGTCGGCAGCCCCAACCCGCCGTAGAGCCGCCGTGCCCACGCCGGCAGCAGGGCGAACGCGGTCGCGGCGACCCCCAGGTACGCCCAACGGGGTGGCCCGAGGTTGAGCCCGACCCGGGCGGGCAGGCTGAGCTTCCAGGGCAGCGGCGGCACGCTCAGGAACAGGGCGGTCTCGGCGGCCTCCCGGGTCATCCGCAGCTCGGGCCGGATCAGCCGGTAGTACTCGGCCACCTCGCCGGCGGTGCCGGGCACCGTCTCCGGGGCCAGCCCGACCAGGGCTGCTGCACGCCGCTGCTCGGCGTAGTAGCGGTCAACCTCGGCGGCGTCCAGTCGTACGCCGGCCCGGCGCGCGGTGTCGAGGAACGACTCCACCTCGGTGACATGCACCCAGCGCAGCAGGTCGGGTTCGTTGATCCGGAACCGCTCACCGGAGGTCGCATCGACTGCGGTCATCCGCGCGTGCAGCCGGCGCAACCGAAGCCCGGCCCGCTCCGCCTCGGCGGTGGTGCCGTAGACGGTGGTCCCCACGTAGTCGGCGGTGCGGATCAACCGACCCCAGGCGTCATGGCGGTAGTTGCTGTTCTGCGCCACCCCGGCCATTGCCCGTGGATGCAGCGCCTGGAGGTAGAGGGAGCGTAGCCCAGCGACGAAGAGGATGGGCTCCTCGTGCAGTTTCCAGGTGACCGAGTCTGGACCGAACAGGCCGACGTCGACGGTTTCCACTGGTCAAGCGTGCCACGCCGGGCTGGACCCGCCCGGGGTGATCAGGTGTCGGCGCTGCGACGGGCCCGGCAGGAGGGGCAGAGACCCCAGAAAGTCACTTCCGCCTCGTCGATCTGGAAGCCGTGGGCCACGTCGGGATCGAGACAGGGTGCGCTGCCCGTGGTGCAGTCGATGTCCGCGATTTCGCCGCAGCCCCGGCACACCACGTGGTGATGATTGTCGCCGGCCCGGGCCTCGTAGCGGGCAGGGCTTCCGGCCGGCTCGATCCGGCGGGACAGCCCGGCGCGGGAGAGCGCGCCCAGCACGTCGTAGACCGCCTGGGTGGAGACGGAGTCGAGCCGCTCGCGGACCCGCCGGGTGATCTCGTCGACCTCCAGGTGGCCGCCCTCGGCCAGTACGTCGAGCACGGCGAGGCGCGGTCGGGTGACCCGCAGGCCCCTCGACCGGAGTAGGTCCTCGCGGCTGGACATGCGTCAATGACAGCATGGTCGCACCGAGGCGACAACCAACGACCGGGAATCCGTGGCGACGGCCACGGCTGGGCCGGTCCGCAGGCGCCCCGCTGAACCCGGTCGGTCGGCGATGCGTGTCGATGCAACAGGGTCCTGGGCTGATCAACGAGCGGCCCGTACGCTGACATCCCGCGATCATCTACCCCCGGAGGTGCCGATGTTCGAGAAGGTGCTGGGCCTGCCCGTGCACGTGTTGGTCGTACACGCGGTCGTCGTGTTCGTGCCGCTGCTGGTGCTGCTCGCCCTCGCGTACATCGTCGTGCCCCGGTTCCGGTCCCGGCTGGACTGGGCGGTGGCCATCCTGGCGGTGGTGGCGCCGATCACGGCCTGGGTCGGCACGCAGTCCGGCGATGCGCTTCAGCAGCGCCAGATCGCGCGCGGCTTCTCCGGTGAGATCCTGGACAAGATCAACGAACATGGCTCGTACGGCGAGATGCTGTTCGCGCTCACACTGGGACTGGCCCTGGCGGTCATACTGCTGCTGGTGGCGACCAGCGGTCACCCTCGGGTGCCGCAGCTACCGCGTTGGGTGCCTGCGGTGTTGTCGGTCGTGGTGGCGGGGCTGGGTGTCGCCGCTCTGGTCTACGTCTGGCTCGCCGGTCACTCGGGCAGCGAGATGGTCTGGGGCACTACCTTCGAGTAGGGCCGGGGCCGCCGACGGGCCGGGTGCAGCGTCGACGGGCGGATACCGGCTCAGAGGAACGCGCGGACGCAGAGCAGACAGCCGAGAACTAGCAGGACGGCACCGGCGATCGCGGCGACCGCCCAGGTCACCCGCTGCGCCCGCTGTTCTCCGGCGTCAAGTGCGCCGATGTCCTGATGGGGTAGTCGGCGCGGCGGTGCCGCCTGTAGGTGCACCGGTGGCCGCCAACCAGCCGGCGGTGCGGTGGTCGGCGGCGGCCCGTTGTATCCGCCCGCGCCAGCCGGGCTCGGACCGGCCGCCTGGCTGGGCGGGGCGGTTGTGCCCGCCGCGTCCGGCAGGGCCACCCGTGGGGGATGACCCGGTCCTCCCGGTGCTGGGTGGCGGTCCGCCGGGAGGCTGGCCGTGGACCCGTCGCCGGCTTCCGGCCGGCGCCACGGATCGTCGGAGGCTGGGCCGGGGTGGGGGGTCGTCACGCTGCCCGACGCTACCAACCACCCCCGCTGCTGTGGCTCAGGCCGCGCCGCGCCTCGGGCGCGGAGCCGGCGCCAGGGTGTAGGACGCCGCTTTCAGCCGCCGGCACCGATCTAGGCCGGTAGCGACCGGAAGCCCGGCCGCCGAGATCATCGGCTGCCGGGCAGCTGCGGCTGCGTTACCCTTGCCGCTCGTGACCATCCAGGATCCAGGTGGCCGGGGCGACGAGGATCGTTCACTCGACCTCAGCGACGACTTCGTGGTGCTGCCCGAGCAGACTGCCGACGACACCGATCAGGGGTGGGGTGAGCGGGCTGTCGGCAATGACGACTGGCTGCTCGCCGAGCGTCCACCCCACTGGGACTGACCGGCCGACTGCTCGCGGTGTGCGTCGCGCAGACCTGGGCCCTGTGGCGCCGCCCGGGACCGGTATCTGGCTGGCGGAGTGGTCATTTGGTGCCGGTCGCGGCCGGCGCCTTGCTCGCACCGCCACCGGAGGATCCGCCCGACGAACCGCTGCCGGAGCCGGACGGGGCGGAGCCGGACGACGAGGTGTTCGAGTTGGGTGAGCCGGATGGCGACGATTCGGACTTGCTCGTGGAGTTGCCCGAGTTGGCGTCCGAGCCGGAGGAGTCGGCGCTGCTGGCGGCGCGGGAGTCGGTGCGGTAGAAACCCGAACCCTTGAACACGACGCCGACGGAGTTGAACAGCTTCCGCAGCCGCCCTTCGCACGTCGGGCAGGCGGTCAGCGGCTCGTCAGAGAAGGACTGCACTGCCTCAAGCTGGTGACCGCACGCGGTGCAGGCGTACTGGTACGTGGGCACGTTCTCCTCCGGGTCTGACACGGCCGGTTGGCACTCGACGTATTCGAGTGCCAATGGTGCGTCATCGGCCCCCGGTTCGTCCAGCTGAAGTGTGGGGGACGACACCCGGGAGGGCGGTCAGGTAGTGGACGCCGCCGGTCGGGGTGACCACCGCACGGACCGGCCGGTCGTGCGGCTCGGCGGGCAGCGCCTCCACCAGTTCACCGTCGTGCAGCGGCACCACGGTGAGGACATCCGGGGGCACCCGCGCCAGGGCCCGGTCGTACGAGCCGCCACCCCGGCCCAGCCGCACGCCCTGACGGTCCACGGCGAGCGCGGGCACCACGACCAGTTCCGCCGTGGCGATCGCGGTGCGCCCCAGCCGAGGGCCGGTCGGCTCGCGGATGCCCCGCCCCGCGGCGATCATCGCCGCCGGCCCGGCCCAGACGGCCCAGTCGAGATCCAGGTCGTCGCGGACCACCGGCAGCAGCAGCTGTCCGCCGGCGGGTTGCGCGTCGGCGAGCACCGCCGGTAGGTCCGGGCCGCCGGGCTCGCCGTGCACCGGCACGTACCCGGCGATCCTGGTCGGCCGCAACCGGTGGACCAGAGCCGTCAGCTCGGCCTGGACGCGCGTCGCGGCCCTGGTGCGCTCGGCTTCGGGGCGCGCCCGTCGGCCCGCGAGCAGGGCGACGCGCGCCTCCCGCTTCGCGTCATGTGTCACTTCCGCTCCCTTCAGCAAATTCCGGCACGCAACACTCCTCACGCAGCGCTCCTCATAACGTCGCTCTGTGTCAACATCGCAGACAACGGTCGCGCAACTTCCGGGGGGAAGTGTTGACGCTACGCGGGCGGTTGACCGCAGCCTTCCTGGCCGTGGCGTTCGGTCCGGTGCTGCTCGGCGCGGTCTTCGTCGCGTCCACCGTGACGGCGGTGGACCGTAGCCGCGCCACCGAGCGGCTGGCGGTGGCCGCCACGGCGGTGCGCACCTCGATCGATGCTCTCTGCCAGCAGTTGCGCGCCGCCGCCGACGCGGTCGCCCTCACCACGGACCACGCCGGTGCCGCCACCCAGGCGGTCAGTCGGGGCCTCGCCGCCGCGGTGCTGGTGACCGACGTGACCGGGCGGGTCAGCCACGCCACTCCGGACGCCCCACCGGCGCCCTGGCGGGACTGCGCCGCACCGGAACCGCCGGCTGGGTCGGTCAGCGCACTGGTGGCCCGGGTGGAGCTGCGCGACACCGCCGGCCTGGCGCTGGGCACCGTCGCCGCCGCCCAACCGGTCGACCCCGCGCTCATCTCGCGGCTCGCCGCGGTGACCGGGGTCGCGGTGACCCTGCTCGACGGCGCCAGCGGGCCGCTCCAGGCGGCACACAGCACCGAGTCCGCAGGTGGGCGTGGCGCGGTGCTCGCCGCCGTGGCGTCCCTGCCGCACGGGCGGGTCAGCGGCACCACCGACGGCCGGTACGCCCGACGGGCCGGCCCAACCACCGGGCAACCCCTGCCCCTGGTGCTCTCGGTGCCCAGCAACCAGCCGCCCGGTCTGCACGCCGTGCTGGTCGCCGTGGTGCTGCTGGCCGCGCTACTCGGGGTGGCGGTGGCCTGGCGGCTGGCCCGGGTGACCACCCGCCCGTTGGTGGAGTTGGCCGGCGCGGTCGACCGGGTCGCAGCCGGAGACCTCACGACCCGGGTGCCGGTACGCAGCGACGACGAGATCGGCCGGCTGGCTGTCGCCTTCAACCGGATGACCCGCGAGACCGGCGGCTACCTGGCGGCGCTGGCCAGTAGCCGGGACCAGTTGCGCGGGCATCTGGCGGTGCTCGGTGACACCCTGGCCAGCACCCACGACCTGCAACGGATCCTGCGGGTGATCCTGCACAGCGCGCTCGCCGTGACCGGTGCCCGGGCCGGGGCGGTGCTGCTCACCGACCCGGGCGGCATGCTCGTCGCGCAGTGCACCGAAGGCTTCGACGGGCGCTGGCCGGATGCCGGTGCGCCGCTGGGTGGCGGCGTGGTCGGCACGGTAGCGGCGACCGGACAACCTCGTCGTGGTCGGGTCGGCCCGGCGCCGGGCGAGCCCGGCGACCCGCCGTGCCGGACGTACATCGCGGTCCCGTTCGCGGCCCCGGCCGGACGTGGCGAGACCGGCCCGGTCTCTGCGGCCGACGGCGACACCCCGTCGGTGCTGGCGTTGGGTGTGCTGGCCCTCTACGACCGGCTCGGCGGCGAGGAGTTCGACGACGAGGACGTGATCACCCTGCGGACCTTCGCCGGCCACGCGGCGGTCGCCGTCGACAACGTCCGTGTGCACGAGGAGAACCAGCGGCTGTCGCTCACCGATCCGCTGACCGGGCTGTGGAACTACCGCTACCTTCGCGAGTCGCTGCGCCGGGAGGTGGAGCGGGCCAGCCGGTTCGGCCGGATGGTGAGCATCCTCGTCCTTGACCTTGACCGGTTCAAGCAGGTCAACGACACGTACGGTCACCCGGCCGGGGACACCGTGCTGGCCGAGTTCGCCCGACGGGTACACGGTGAGGTCCGGGAGGTGGACCTCGCCTTCCGTCAGGGTGGGGAGGAGTTCGTGGTGCTGTTGCCGGAGACCGACGCCCGGGGCGCCACGATCGTCGCCGAGCGGCTCGGCGCGGCCGTCCGGGGCACTCCGGTGAGCGTGGTGGGGCACACCGGGGTGCGGATGCCCGTCCCGGTGACCGTCTCCATCGGCATCGCCGTCTTTCCCGATCACGCCGACAGCGGCCCCCAGGTGCTCCAGGCGGCCGACGAGGCGTTGTACGCGGCGAAGGCCGCAGGCCGGGACACCTGGCGGGTGGCGTCGGCCCGGCAGGCCTCGGTCACCCGGGAGATGCCCGTACCGCCGGCTGCGCGTAGCCCCTCCGACGGGCTGCCTCGCGCCGGACCCGGCACCGGCAGAACCGGCCCGGTGGGCGGCGCGTCTTCTGGTCCTCACCCGCCGGGGCACGGCCATGGCCGATAGTCTCGCGGCATGTCGGAGCACTCAGCGAACCCCTCAGCGGCCGCCACCGGTCGTCCCCGTGCCGTCAAGGCCGTCATCCCGGCCGCCGGTCTGGCCACCCGGTTCCTGCCGGCCACCAAGGCGGTACCCAAGGAGCTGTTGCCGGTGGTGGACCGGCCGGTGTTGCAGTACATCGTCGAGGAGGCAGCCCAGGCCGGCATCGGCGACGTGCTGCTGATCACCGGCCGGGGCAAGACGTCGATGGTGGACCACTTCGACCGCCGCCCCGACCTGGAGGAACGGCTCGCGAAGAAGCCCGACCTGCTTGCCGCGGTCAAGCGGACCGAGGAGTTGGCGGCTATCTACACATGCCGGCAGCCGGAGCAACTGGGCCTCGGCCACGCGGTCGGGTACGCCGAGTCGCACGTCGGTGACCAGCCCTTCGCGGTGCTGCTCGGCGACGAATTCGTCAACCTCTCCGAGCCGCTGCTGCCGGCCATGCTGGAGCTGCAGGCCCGTACCGGTGGGGTGGTGCTCGCCTTCTTCGAGGTGGACGCGGCCGAGACGAAGCGCTACGGGATCGCCTCGGTGGAGCCGGCGGAGTCCGAGCTGACCGACATCGGCGAGGTCGTGAAGGTGACCGGCATGGTGGAGAAGCCGGAGCCGGAGGACGCGCCGAGCAACCTCGCCGTGCTCGGCCGGTACGTGCTGCCCGGCAAGATCTTCGACGCTATCCGCCGTACCGAACCCGGTAGCGGCGGGGAGATCCAGTTGACCGACGCGATGGAGTTGCTGCGCACCGAGGGCATTCCGGTGCACGCGATCGTGTATCGGGGCATCCGCTACGACACCGGCATGCCGCTGGGCTACCTGCAGACAGTGGTACAGATCGCCGCCGAACGCGAGGATCTGGGCGCCGAGTTCCGCAAGTGGCTGGCCGAGTTCGTCAACTCCGAGGCGTCGGGCGGTCCGAATACATGACAGCGACGGCCGACGCCGAGGCGGCCGAAAACGGGTTGACGCCGCTCGCCGACTACCTGGGCAGCGTGCTGCGCAGGCTGCGTGCGTTGCCTCCACTCGACCTCGACCTCACCCAGGCGTACGGCAACGTCCTCGCCGAGGATGTCGTCGCACCGCACTCGTTCCCGGCCTTCGACCAGGCGGCCGTCGACGGGTACGCCGCGCGCTGGGAGGACATCTCGGGCGGTGGCCGGGGATACGTCCCGGCCCAGTCCGGCGGGTCGGGCGGGCGCACCGTACGGCTCAACGTCGTCGGTGACCTCGGTGCGGCGAGCTGGCGGCCGGTCCGGCTCACCCCGGGCTCGTGCTTCTCGGCCGCCGCCGGAGCGCCGCTGCCCATCGGGGCCGACGTGGTCGTCCCGGTGGAGTGGACCGACCAGGGCATGGCGGCGGTGGAGATCTTCCGCGTCCCTAAACGAGGGTACGGGCTACGCCGGACCGGTGAGGAGGTGACCGGGGGTGCCGTGCTGGCTCGCTGTGGCACCTACGTCTCGCCGGCGCTGGTCGCGGTGCTCGCCGCCACCGGCATCGGCCACGTGGTGGTGCGGCCCAGTCCACGGGTGGTCATCGTGGCCACCGGCGACGAACTGGTCGACGTGGGCCGCGGCAGCCAACCCGGCCAGGTGGTCGACGCCAACTCGCACGCCCTGACGGCCGCGGCGGCCGAGGCCGGCGCGCTCGCGTACCGGGTGGGCATCTGCGACGACGATCCGGAAGGGTTGCGCGGGCTGCTGGAGGACCAGACCCTGAATGCCGACCTGATCATTACGACCGGCGGCACCGGCACCGGGCCGGGCGACATGGTGCGCCGCATCCTGTCCCGTCGGGAGGGCAGCCGGGCCGGGCCGGTGACCTTCACCGATGTGGCGCTCTACCCCGGTACCGCGCTGGGGTTCGGCACCGTCGGCGCCGAGGAGGTGCCGGTGGTCTGCCTGCCCGGCGACCCGGGGGCCGCGATGATCGGTTTCGAGGTGCTGGCCCGCCCCGCGATCAACCTGCTGGCCGGCGCCGAGCCGGTGTTCCGTCCGAGTGTGCGGGCGCACCTGCTGGAGACCGTCGCTTCCCCGTCCGGGCTGCGGGAGTTCCGGCCGGCGCACGTCGCCGAGCGGCGCGGCGGAGGTTACACTGTCCAACCGCTCAACGGCGGCCCGTTCACCCTCTCCGGCCTGGCGGAGGCGAATGGACTTCTCGTTCTCGGTGAACGAGTGACGGCCGCCGCCGCCGGCTCCACCGTGGACGTGCTGCTGCTGGATCGCCGACGGTGAGCCGCCGGTAATGCTCGGGAGTGGAGGTTCGGTGTTCCGACGGGCACCCGGCTGGCCGGCGATGCTCTCCGACGGTCCGGTGCTGCTGCGGCCCTACCGACGTTCCGACGCGCTGGCCTGGTCCGAGGTTCGTCGCGCGAACCGGGACTGGCTGGCCCCCTGGGAGTCGTCGATCCCCGGTGACTGGGAGGATTTGAACTCCCCGGCCGCCTTCCGCTGGATGTACCGCGACCAGCGACGCTCGGCCCGTACCGGTGAGGGGATGCCGTTCGTGGTCTGCCTCCACGACGGCGGCGAGGAACGGTTGGTCGGCCACATCAACGTGGGCAACATCGTGCGGCGGGCATTCTGCTCCGGGTACATCGGCTACTGGGTGGACCGCCGGGTCGCCGGCCGTGGGGTGATTCCCACCGCGCTGGCGCTCGTCGTGGACCACGCCTTCGGCCCTGGCGGGCTGCACCGCATCGAGATCAACATTCGTCCGGAGAACCGGGCGTCGCGCCGGGTGGTCGAGAAGCTGGGCTTCCGCGAGGAGGCGTACCACGCTCGATACATGCACATCGACGGCGCCTGGCGCGACCACATCGGATACGCGACGACCAGCGAGGAGGTCGCCGCCGAGGGTGGCCTGCTGGCCCGCTGGCAGCGGCTGCGCGCCCGCACACCGTGAGGCGTCCCACGTGCGGGATCGGCGCGGCGCGCCGGCTCCGGCGACGGTGGCCCGTAACCTCAGGTAACTGCAAGCTGCGGCAGGTGCTGCCCGCTCCGCACGATTAACGTCGCCGACGTCGATTGGTGAAAGATCCTGCGGCCGGTCGGAGCTTGCTCCGAATTCGGTGACGGGAGGGGTGAGGGTGCCGACCTCGGTGCTCCTCGCCGTCCTCGCCGCCGCCGGCCTGCTCGCCCTCGCTCCGGCGCTGGTTCGCCGGTACGACGCCGCCGAGCGGCTGGTGGCGGAGCGGGCGCAAACGACGGCGCGGGTGCTCCAGCGCCGCCGCCGACGCCGCACTGTCCCGGGCCGGCGGCCGGTCAACCCGTCCCGCGCCCTGGTGGTCACCCTCAGCGAGGACGCCGACTCGGGCACCCTCGCCGGCCCGGTCTCCGGACCACCCGCCACGCGCCGTACCGGCCCCCCTGTGCCTGGCGGCTCAGCTGCCGGGCCCGGCGGAGGGCCACTCCCGCGCCGCACCGGTGAGCCGGGCGAGGGCTCCCGGCACTCTGCCAGGGAGGGGGGCGGGCGGCCGCCGCGTCGCTCCGGTCGGCCGAGTCGGCTGCGGTCCGTGCCGCCGGGCGGGGGTCGACCCCGCCGCCGTACCGACCGGCGGCACCAGCACACCCCGGCCATCTACCGCCGCCGTCGGGTCCTTGCCGCGCTGGTGCTGCTCAACGCCGTCGAGTTGGTCGGCGTGCTGGTGGTCGGCCCCGGCTTCTGGGTCAGCTTCGGGGTCACCGCCACTCTGCTGGTCGTGTACGTCGTTCACCTGCGCGCCCGCGCTCTGGCCGACCGTCGACGCCGGCGGGCGCGGGCACGCGAGGCCGCCTGGCTGGCCGTTCGGCAGGCCGAGGTACGCCGGGAGCAGGCCCGCCGCGCCGCAGCCCGTCGAGAGGCGCAGCACCGGCTGGCCGCCCAGCGGGAGTCGGTCCGGCGTACCGCCATGGGCCTGGACCGCCCGGCCGACCTGCCACCGGCGGCCGGCGGCGGCTCGGTGTCCTACCGCCGGTCCGGCGGCCTACGTGGCCGCCCCTACGAATCCGGCCCCGGCTCCCACACCGCCTGACCCCCGGGCGCTGCCCGTTCAGGACAAGGCGGCAGTTTCGGGGAAGCTGCTGCGTCGCGGCCGTGGAAGGCCACAACTCGGGTGCGGTTTCGCGGATCTTGCGTGCTGCCGGTGAGCGGGGCGGTTCGCGGCGAGGGCGGCCGACCTGTTAGCCTTGCTGCCGGCCCGCCCGGTGACAGCCGGGTGGGACCGATGCCGGTCAGCCGGCGGAGGGGCTGTGGCGCAGACTGGTAGCGCACCTCGTTCGCATCGAGGGGGTCAGGGGTTCAAATCCCCTCAGCTCCACCACAAAGCAGCAGGTCAGAGGCGGGTTTCCGGTTGATCGGGAGCCCGCTCTCGATCATTAAGTCGACAGAGCGACCACATTCGGCCCTGTTGCCGCAACGAACGGTGCCGGCGGTTGGGCACTATCGTTCTGGCGTGCACATCCGTTTCGACATCCCAGCCGATCCCGCCTACCCGGGCCGCGTGGCCGTCGCGCTCAGCAGCGTGCAGTTGCGAAGGTACGGCTACGTAGGCGCGGTGCTGGCGGCGGTTGGCGCGATCGCTTTCGCGGTCTCGCGGGGGTTCGCGTGGGGCGAGCAGCTCTCGTCGCTGTGGCTGACGATGCTGGTGGGCGGCCTGCTGGCGATGCTGTGGGGGCCGTGGGTGCGGTTGCGCGCCCGGCGCCGCTCAGGTCGCTACGCGGTCGAGGGCAGTTACGACATCACCGAGGACAACATCATGATGCGCAGCGGCTCGGAGACCGGCGGCATCGCCTGGGACGGGGTCTCCCAGGTGAGGGACACCGCGGAGTTCTGGATCGTGTACGTCGGCGGGATGCCGGCGACCGTGATCCCCCGCCGGTCGATGTCTCCCGACGACGCCGAGACGTTGCGTACCTTCATGGCCAGACGTGGGCTGCTGTAGCCAGCCGTTGAGGACCTGGCCACCGCACTGGACGCCGACCTCGCTCGTGGCTGTGGGAACGGGCCGAGGCGCTACTCGCGGGCCGACGTCCGAATCGGGCGCCACCGGCGGGTGCCGGCGGTGCCCGCCGGTGACGGTGTGGCGGACCGCCGGCAGGTCGCGACCGGGCATCTGAATGCGACCTGCCGGCTGGGCACGGCTGGTGATGGAACCTATCCGCGGACCCGACCGGTTGGGGGGCGGCGGGTCAGGGCGAAGCCGACCACACCGGCCACCGCGGCCAGGATTCCGCCGACGGCGGTCCAGATCCAGCGGGAGCCGGCCGCGGGCAGCCAGCCGGTGAGGTCGAGGTTCCAGTCGCTGTCCGCTTCGGCCTCCGACGCAACCGCCGGCTCGGCGTCCAACACGGCGCCGGCGTTGGTCGGCGGCACCAGCGCGGCCGCCAACCTGCCGTCGTCGGACGAGGTGTCGGCGTCACCGGTGGTGGAGACCAACAGGTCCACGTCGATCGGCAGACCGAGGTCGGGCTCGGGCACCTCGACCACCGTCAGCCGGACGTAGTACCTGCCGGGCAGCGGATCGGCGGACCACGGCTCGGCCCACGGGCGAACCCGCCGCAGGGTGCAGCCGATCGCCACGCTGCGCGCCGAGGCGTCGGCGGTTGGCGTCTGCGCGCCGGCCGTGCACGCCTGCCGGCGGCGCAGCCCGTCGAAGACCTCGACGGTCCAGGTGGACCGGCCGCTGCGACTCTGGGCGAGAGCGACCGTCGCGGTGATCTCGTGGATCTCGCCAGCATCGGCCGGGAACGCCCAGTACAGGTACTCGCCGGTCGATGCGCTGACCCGTACGGGCTGGCCAGCGGCGAGGGGGGTGGCACTCAGGAACGTGGTGCCGGCCTTGGTGACGGTGGTGGCACCGGGGGAGGGGGTGGGGGTGGGCGCTGCCAGCGCCGTGGCCGGGGCCAGGGCGACGCCGGCGGCCAGCAGCGCGGTGACGCTTGCCGAGACGATACGCATCTTCAGTTCCTCCAGGTGGCTAGCCACCAGCGGGTGAGCAGTCCGGTGACGAGCCCGGTGAGCAGGCCGGCCAGGGTCAGCAGGAGCAGCAGCACCCAGCCTCGACCGAGATCCGGGCCGTCGGGTGCGGGTGACGCGGCGACCACGTCGACGGTCAGCTCGACCGGCAGGCCCGGGTCGGCCGCGGTGCCGGCTGCGGGCGAGAACATGTTGCTGACCACGAGGCAGACGGTGGTGACGGCCGGGGGCGCGCTGGTCGCCGGATTCGGTGTGGCGTCCCCGTCGCGCTCGGTGTCGTCGCTGTCCTCGGCGGCGGACCAGCGCAGGCCGGCAGAGACGACATCAGTGCGTCCACTGCCGGCGTCCACCCCCCGGACGAGTTCCCGGCCGTCGGTGGCGGTGGCGCGCAGCAGTACGCCGTGGTCGAGGTTGACCGGCCGGTCGAGCGCCATGCTGACCGAGGCGCGTAGCTCCTGCCCCGGCCGGACCGGCACCCGGTACCAGCGGTGCTCGGAGAAGGTTTCCCGGTCGCTGTACACGCCGGGGGCGAGAAGCGGTGCGTCCTGGCAGGCGTCGGTTCCGCCGACCTTTGCCGGCGTGGTCGTGTACGTGTCACGGGCCCGCTCCACCAGTTGCTTGAGCCGGTCGGTGAGATCCTCGGCGCTCTGCGCCGCGGTGTAGGTACCGCCGGTGGCGGCGGCGATGCAGAGCAACTGCCGGCGTACCTTCTCGTCGGGGGCGAGACCGAGTGTGTCGACCACCAGCGCGGTGCCCTGGGCGGCCAGTTCCCGCGCCACCTGGCACGGGTCGGGAGGGGCGCAGGTGTCCTCGCCGTCGGTGATCAGCACGATCCGCCGGGCGGTGGTGCCGGCACCGAGGTCCTTGGCTGCCTCGCGTAGGGCGAGTCCCACCGGGGTGAAGCCGGTCGGGCGCAGCGTGGCGACGGCTGCTTTCGCCGTTGCCCGGTCGACCGTGCCGACCGGGACGATCTGCTGGGTGTCGAGGCAGCCCTGCTTCTTGTCCTTGCCCTGGTAGGTGGCGCCGAGCACCCGGATGCCCAGTTGTGTCTCGTCGGGTAGGGCGTCCACCACCTCGCCGAACGCCTGCTGCGCCACCGAGATCCGGCTGCGCCCGTCAATGTCTGTGGCCCGCATCGAGCCGCTGACGTCCAACACGAGCTGGACGCGGGGTGGCTCCACGATGGGTTCTGCTCTGTCGTCGGCGGATGCCGGAACCGGGCCGGCCAGCGTGGTCGCCGCCAGCAGCCCGAGTAGGACCGCTGACGACCATCTCTTGTTGATCACCGGGCGGAGTGTAGCGATGTCCACTGCGGACACGTACTCGGGCTGGAGCCGCGCCACCGTCGCCTTGCCCCGCCCGGTCCGAGGCGCTGGCCCGTCCGGCGGTGCCGACGGCGGCGTCAGCAGGGGGCGTCACCGGGTGGGGAGCGTGGCAGCGGTGCGTACAAGGTCGCCGTCGATCGCGAAGCGCCCGGTGACCAGCGACGGCGGGTGGGTGGCTGCGGCGGCGTCGACCCGGGCCGGCGAGATCCGTGCCGTGAACGTCCCGGCGTCAGGGTCGACGTGTACCAGCGCGTCGTGGAAGTCCAACCAACCGCCGACGATCGGGTGCCAGATCTTGTAGACGGTCTCCTTGGCGCTGAAGATCACCGTCGGCCAGGAGATACCCGGCGCCAGCCTCGCGCACCAGTCGTCCTCCTCGGGCAGGCAGATCAGGCGGCGCACCCCCGCGCTCAGCTCCTTGTGCCGTTCGGCGTCCATGCCTACCGCCCGGACCTCGCTGCTGCGGGCCACGGCGGCGGCGCAGTAGTCGCGGGTGTGCGTTATGGTGCCGACGACTCCTGCCGGCCAGACCGGTGACCGGTCGGCGGCGGCCGGCACGGCGACCGGGGGCAGGCCGAGTGCGGCCATTGCCCGCCGGGCGCACACCCGGCCGGCGGTGAAGTCGCGTCGGCGGCTCTCGACCGCGCCCTCGCCGAGGTGGGCCAGCTCCGCGGCGTGCAGCTGTCCGGACCAGTCGTCCGGCTGGGCCACGACCACCGCGACGGCGGGCGGAAGCAGGTCACGCACCTTCGGCCCCGTGGTGGTGCTTTCCGCCGGTGGTGCCGGTACCGTCGGCCGGCGACGGTGGATGCGCTGGGTTTGTGTCCTGCCTACAGCGGGTCGCGGTGACCATGGTTGGTCAAAGTACCGCAGCGGTGTAACACCGTGGTGTCCCTGGGGCGCTGATGCTTGCGCACGGGCAGGTACAGACCGGCGGCGGGTGCCGATCCGCCGCCCAGTCGGATGCGGAGGGGAGCGCGATGACAGGTGTTGCGGATCGCTCGGGTGTCACGGTGGTCGAGACGTGTGGAACCGCGCCGCAGACCCAGGTCGGCGAGCACGCCCCAGTGGCTCCCGACTGGACGTGTGGTACCTGCGGCGCTGTCTGGCCCTGCGAGCCGAAGCAGGACCGGCTGCTGACCGAGTACGGTGCGGATCGGGCGATGCTCAGCGTCTATCTGGGTGCCTGCCTGGCTGCCGCAGCCGCGGATCTGCACGCCAGCGGATCGACCTCGTTGCAGGACCGGTTCTTCGGCTGGCTGCCGCGCCGCCCCAGGCGGTCCTGATCGCCGGCCGCAGCCGTTCTGGTCGCCTGGTCACCCGCCGCCCCAATTCGGACTTGCGTTCGAGCTGGATCGATGCAAGGGCTCCTTGCGCTGCTAGATGGAACGATTTAGCGCGTCGGCAAGGTGGAAGTTCCAGCACGGCGCAGAGTGTGCAGTCGATTACGCAGTGATAGCCTCGGGCGGGGATTCCCTCCATCTCGCGCCCGCGTCGGGAATCTGACTTGTGCCGCCCCGTTGTGCCGCTGGTCGCGGGTAGTTAAGCTGCTGATGCGCGCCCCAATCGCCCGCTTCCCCCGTGGCAGGCGATCGGGGCGCGCCCTATTTCTGCCGGCATGAGCATGCCGACCATGGAGAAGGCCCGCACGCTCCTGGCGTGCGGGCCTTCTCCATGCAGCGGGGGATCAGTCTCGTCGGCTCATATCCAACGTCCGTCCAACCACATCCGTCTCGACCAGTCGTCGTAGGGCAGCACGTCACCCACGAAAATCGGATAGAAGTACGCGAAGCAGAGGACGACCAGCACCACGTAGACGCCCGCGATCACCCCACCGACCAGCCGGCGGTCCTGGCTCGCCTCCTCGTGGGCTCCGCCCACCGGTCGGCTGCCGCTCGGCCCGGCCGGAGAGGCGATGGCACCGAGCACGTAGACCACCGCGAGCACGAGGAACGGCAGCGCGGGCGCGGCGTAGAAGGAGAACATCGTCCGGCCGTCCAGGGCGAACCAGAACCAGGGCAGCAGTCCGGCCGCCACGGTGAGCAGGATCGTTCCGGCCCGCCAGTCCCGCCGGGCCAGGCCGAGCCACCCCAGCGCCACCAGCGCGGGCAGGAACGACCACCACAGCAGCGGGGTGCCCAGCAGCAGCACCTCCTCGGCGCAGCTCGCCGCACCGCAGGGGCCCTCACCGGTCCAGTGGAAAGCCACCGGCCGGCCCAGCAGCAGCCACTGCCACGGCCACGACTGGTACTTGTGCGGATCGTCGAGCTGGCTGTGGAAGCCGAGCGCGGCCTGGTGGTACTGCACCAGGTTCCACAGGGGGCCGATGAGCGGGGTGTCGCTGAGCCCGGCATCCGGGTACCGCTCGGCGAGCCGGTAGTAGCCCTCCTGGCCGAACAACCAGCCGGACCACGTAGCCACGTAGGTGACCGCCATCAGCAGACCGGCGAGCACCATCCAGGGCACTCCGTCGAGCAGGGTCTCCCGCCACGGTCGGCGTACCCCCGCGGAGCGGCGGGCGCCGACGTCCCAGAGGAACATCAGCAGCACGAAGACGGGGACGAAGAAGAGCGCACTCCACTTCACGGCGAAGGCACAGCCGAGCAGCACCCCGGTCGCCAGCCGCCACCAGGGCCAGTTCCGCCAGCCGGTCGGCGGGCGGCCGGCGCGCCCCCGGGCGGTCGGATCCAACCCCGCCTCCAGGGCCCGAGCCCAGCGTCGCCGGGTCGCGTCCCGGTCGAGCACCAGCGCCCCGAAGGCGGCCAGCACGAAGAAGAGCAGGAACATGTCCAGCAGCGCGGTGCGGGAGAGCACCAGGTGAAAGCCGTCGACCGCTAGCAGTAGTCCCGCGGCGCAACCGAGCACGGTCGAGCGGAACATCCGGCGGCCGATGCGGACCAGCAGCAGCACCGAGAGGGTCCCGACAACCGCCGCCGAGAAACGCCAACCGAACTCTGGCGAGGTGGTGAAGAGGTGGCCGGCCACGGAGATGCCGTGCTCGGCGTCGGAGTAGCCGAAGGCCCACTCGCCGAATCCGATCAGCCACTTGCCGAGCGGCGGGTGGACCACGTACGACGGGCCGCCGTCCTTGTAGTTCCACTCGACGCCCCTGTCGACCAGGCCCCAGGCGTCCCGGGCGTAGTAGACCTCGTCGAAGATCTTGCTGGGCGGATGGCTGAGGTTGGCGAAGCGGAGAACCGCGGCGATAGCCACCACCACGGCTGTGGCAAGCCATGAACGGTCGTCCAGACCCGCCTCGATGGTGGCCAGCCGCCGCCGGATCGCCGCCGGCACGCCACCACCCTCCGAATGGCTGGAGGTGGCCGTGGTCGCCGTGAGATCCGGCGGCGGCTGGTCCGGGCCCGCGCTCTGTGCTGTCGACGCACTCGTCACCCGGCGATCGTAGGCTGCGGAGGGGGCGGTGGCGTCCACCGTCCCCAAATCCGGAACGGTCATCGATGAAGGAGCGCGTTCTTGTGGGCGAGATGTCGGAAATAGGTCGCCTGGTGTTGCTCGGCGCGCCGCTCGGCAACCCCGCCGACGCCTCTACCCGACTGGGCGAGGTGCTCTCCACCGCCGACGTGGTCGCCGCCGAGGACACCCGCCGGCTGAGCCGGCTCGCCCGAGACCTCGACGTGACCATTCCCGGGCGTGTCGTCTCCTACTTCGAGGGCAACGAGGAACGGCGTACCCCCGAACTGGTCGAGGTGCTCACCGCTGGCCACCTCGTCGCACTGGTCACCGACGGCGGCATGCCCAGCGTCTCCGACCCCGGCTATCGGCTGGTCCGCGCGG
Organism: Micromonospora sp. LOL_024; assembly: GCF_048060415.1. Classification (NCBI taxonomy): domain Bacteria; kingdom Bacillati; phylum Actinomycetota; class Actinomycetes; order Micromonosporales; family Micromonosporaceae; genus Micromonospora; species Micromonospora sp. LOL_024. The sequence goes on along the minus strand of NZ_JBHMIS010000021.1, from coordinate 27,467 downwards.
CGCTGGACGCCGGGATCCCGGTCACCGCCGCACCCGGGCCCAGCGCCGTAACCACCGCCCTCGCCCTGTCCGGCCTGCCCTGCGACCGGTTCTGCTTCGAAGGGTTCCTGCCGCGCAGCCGCGGCGCCCGTCGGGCCCGGCTACGCGCGCTGGTCACCGAGGAACGGACCCTGGTCCTCTTCGAGGCGCCACACCGGGTCGCCGCCGCGCTGGCCGACCTGGCCGACACGTTCGGCGTCGACCGGCCCGCCGCCCTGTGCCGCGAGCTGACCAAGACGTACGAGGAGGTGCTGCGCCGCCCGCTCGGCGACCTGGCCCGATGGGCCGCAGAGGGCGACCCGCGCGGCGAGATCACCCTCGTGGTGGCCGGCGCCCCCGCGACGCCACCGGCCCGCCCGGACGACGACGCGCTGCGCGCACTCGTGGCCGAGCGGGAGGCGGCAGGCCGTACCCGCCGGGATGCGGTCACCGACGTCGCGACCGACCACGGGTTGCGCCGCCGTGACGTGTACGCCGTTGTGCACCAGCAGCAGTAGAAGCGCTCACCAGGCGGCGGCGAGGAAGCCGAGAGCGATCAGCGCCGGGCCGGTGAGCGAGGCGGCGACCGCCCAGCGTCGGGTGCCCGGGTCGGGCAGTCGGGTCGCGCCGGTCCAGCGGGCGATGCCCACCCCGCAGCCGAGCACCGTCAGCAGGCCGAGCAGCCAACGAAGCTGGGCGGCGGCCCCCTGGTCGGCGTACGCGACCTCGCCGCCCGGACCGGTCACCCGGGCGGGCAGCGCCGTACCGGCCGCCGTCCGATGCCCGGGCACCCCGCTGACCCGTACGCCGTGAGTCCGGAACTGCCCGTCGGTCGGGGTGAAGATGCCCCGACAGCGCTGGGCCAGACCGTCGCCGGTGCACCCGCTCAGGACCACCGTGCCCGGGCTGGCGTGCCCGACGGCAAGCCAGAACGGGCCGGCGCTCACCCAGGCGAAGAAGGCCGCGGCGAGGCTCAACCCGACCAGCGCGGCCAGCCCCGCCAACGGATCCGGCGGGTGGGCGGCCCTCACCCGGCGTCGGGGCACCGGCCAGAGCCGACGCCACCACGGGAGCCTCGGCGCCTCCTGCCGCACCGGGGTGCCGTCCCAGTGCACCTCCTCGATCGGTGCCCAGAACGTCTCCTCCTCCGGCGTACCGTCGTCGGAGGACCGGCCCCGGCGGCCCCGGCGGGTGGCCGACCGGAGTGGGACCCGGCGTGGCAGGGTGTCGGCCGGCGCACCGGTGGTCGCCTCCAGTTCGACGCCGGCCGGGTCGGCTCGGCCGGGTCCGACCGGCATCCCGCCGTCGGGCGCTGCCGCGACCGTGCGGGGGTGTGGCGCCAGCGCCTGGGTACGCGACGACCCGGTCGGCTCCGGTCGGATGTCGATGGGAAGGCTGTCCTCGTGGTCTCGGCTGCCCGTCACGCGCTTCATTGGACACCGGCGCAGATGTTTGACCGGGCAGCTCAGGCAGCGTGTCGGCGACAAATCGGACCATCGGCCGAGCGGTACCGGGCCGCTGGGCACACCGCAGACCTCCATTGATTCGCGGTCGCTCCCGACGGGTCACTAGGCTTTCTGCCCATGAGTCACGTTCTCGCGGCAGTGGCCTGGCCGTACGCCAACGGCCCGCGCCACATCGGCCACGTCTCCGGTTTCGGCGTTCCCTCCGACGTCTTCGCCCGATACATGCGGATGGCCGGCCACGACGTGCTCATGGTCTCCGGCACCGACGAGCACGGCACGCCGATCCAGGTGCAGGCCGACGCCGAGGGGCTGACCCCGCGTGAGCTGGCCGACCGGTACAACCGGGTGATCGTGGAGGACCTGCACGGTCTCGGCCTCTCCTACGACCTGTTCACCCGCACCACCACCCGTAACCATCACGCGGTGGTGCAGGAGCTCTTCGAGGGGATGTACCGCAACGGCTACATCGTGCCGAAGACCACCATGGGCGCCATCTCGCCGTCGACCGGCCGGACCCTGCCCGACCGGTACATCGAGGGCACCTGCCCGATCTGTGGTTACGACAGCGCCCGCGGCGACCAGTGTGACAACTGCGGCAACCAGCTCGATCCGATCGACCTGATCAACCCCCGCTCGAAGATCAACGGGGAGACGCCGAAGTTCGTCGAAACCGAACACTTCTTCCTCGACCTGCCGGCGCTCGCCGAGGTGCTGCGGCAGTGGCTCGACACCCGGGACGGCTGGCGCCCCAACGTGCTGCGGTTCTCCAGGAACCTGCTGGACGACCTCCAGCCCCGGGCCATCACCCGGGACCTGGAGTGGGGTGTCCCGATCCCGCTCGACGGCTGGCGCGACCGCACCGACAAGCGGATCTACGTCTGGTTCGACGCCGTCATCGGCTACCTGTCAGCGTCCGTCGAGTGGGCCCGCCGCTCCGGTGACCCGCAGGCGTGGCGAAAGTGGTGGTCAACCGACGGCGAAGGAAAGGACTCCCAGTCCTACTACTTCATGGGCAAGGACAACATCGTCTTCCACTCGGTGATCTGGCCCGCGCTGCTCGCCGGCTACTCGGGTGAGGGAAGCCACGACGGCGAGCCGGGCCAGCTCGGGCGGCTCAACCTGCCCACCGAGGTGGTCTCCAGCGAGTTCCTGACCATGGAGGGGCGCAAGTTCTCCTCGTCACGACGAGTGGTCATCTACGTCCGGGACTTCCTCGAACGCTACGACGCGGACGCCCTGCGTTACTTCATCGCGGTGGCCGGCCCGGAGAACAACGACACCGACTTCACCTGGGCCGAGTTCCTCCGCCGCAACAACGACGAACTGGTCGCCGGCTGGGGCAACCTGGTCAACCGGTCCATCTCGCTGGCTTCGAAGAACTTCGGCGCGATCCCGCCGGTCGGCCCCGACGGGCTCACCGAGGCCGACGAGACACTGCTGGCGGTCGGCCGGGCCGGCTTCACCACCGTCGGTGAGCTGATCGCCCGGCACCGGCAGAAGCAGGCCATCGGCGAGGCGATGAAGGTGGCCGCCGAAGCTAACAAGTACCTCTCCGAACAGGCACCGTGGAAGCTCAAGGCCGAGGCCGACAAGCCCCGGATGGGCACCATCCTGCACGTCGCCCTCCAGGTGGTCGGCGACATCAACACGCTGCTCACCCCATTCCTGCCGCACTCCGCGCAGAAGGTCCACGAGCTGCTCGGCGGCGTCGGGGTGCACGCGCCGATGCCGATCATCGAGGAGGTCGCCGATCTCGACGGCGGACCGGCGTACCCGGTGCTGACCGGGGACTACACGCAGGGCGTGCGCTGGGAGTCCGTACCCCTGGAGGTCGGTCGGCCGCTCGCGGCGCCCAAGCCGGTGTTCCGCAAGCTCGACCCGTCGATCGTCGACGAGGAGCTGGCTCGGCTCGACGGCTGAGGTGGCGCCGCGCCCGCGACGGGCGCGGCCCGTCACAAGGGCCGCGCCCGTCGCGCGTCAGTGCGGTGCCGCAGGTCAGGCCGGGGCCATCGACGGCGAGCCGATGAACTCCATGATCGCCTGGTTGACCTCGTTGGCGTTGGTCCAGGGTGTGCCGTGCGGCGCGCCCTTGAGGGTGACCAGCCGGCTGTCGGCGATCATGGGCTGAAGGCGCTGGCCCGTCTTCGGGTACGGCAGGACGTTGTCCTTGTCGCCCTGCACGATCAGCACCGGCACGTCGATCCGCGACACGTCGGCCCGGAAGTCGGTACCCCAGGCGTCCACCGAGTTGAGCGTGGCGATCGCCGAGGCCCGCGCGCCGATCTCCCAGTGCGCCCGGTACGCCTCCTCGCTGACCAGCCTGCCCCTGTTCTCGTCGTAGTTGAAGAAGTTGTTGCAGAACTGGGTGAGGTAGGCGAACCGATCCTGCGCGATCGCCTGCTTGAACCCGTCGAAGACGCTCGTCTCCACGCCCTCCGGGTTGTCCGGCGCCTGCCGCAGATACGGCGCCAGCGGCGCCAGCAGCACCGCCCGGTCCACCCGCTCCGAGCCGTACGCACCCAGGTAGCGGGTCACCTCACCGGTGCCCATCGAGTGACCGACCAGGATCGTGTTACGCAGATCCAGCTCCGTCATCAGCACGTCGAGGTCGGCGGCGAAGGTGTCGTAGTCGTACCCGAACGTCGGCTGCGCCGAACTGCCGTAACCGCGCCGGTCGTACGTGATCACCCGGTACCCGGCGTCGAGCAGTGGCCCGGAAACCTTCTCCCAGGTCGCCCCGTTGAACGGGAACCCGTGGATCAGCACGATCGGCTGACCCGATCCATGGTCCTCGTAGTACAGGTCGATGGGCGCGGAGTTCTCCGTGCCGACGGTGATGAAGGGCATCTGGTCCTCCTGTCAGGGTGGGCAAACCGAGCCTTCCCCGGCGTACGGCCGTTATTCCTGGCCGTCGCTACCCCGGCCGGGCAGCTCAGAGGAGGCACGGGTGGTCCACCACCTGGTCGTCGACGACCTCTCCGCCCGGGGCCCACACCTCGTAGACGCCCTGTTCGTGGCACTGTGCGCCGGTGATGGCGAGCGCGTCCGGATTCGGGTGCCGCAGCCGTAGCCGCAGCCAGTCAGCCTTCTCCCGGAGCACCAGGCACGGCACCGTCCGCCAGGCGGCCAGACGCAACCGGCGGGCCACCCCGTCGACCGGGTACCGGGCGGCCCGGGTCAACGCCAGCACCCGAAAACCGCCGGGAAGGTCGGCGACCGCCTCGTACTCGCCGCCCGCGTACGTGCCGACCAGGGTGGTCGATCGCGGCGCGTCCCCGATCGGCACGTACTCGCTAGCCGAGGTGAACTGTGGGTGGCGGCCGGGTGGATCCGGCCGGTGTGTGATGCTGTCGAGGAGATGAGTGAGTCGACCAGCCTCCGCAGCCAGCGCGCGGCCCGCCGCGCCGGAGAGTTCCCACCCGCGCCGGAGCCGCTGCCCCGCCCGGTGCTGGACAGCCACACCCACCTCGACATCACCGTCAGCGAGGTCGGGGTACCGGGGGGTGGTGGTGCCGCCGATCCGGTCGCGGCGGCCATCGATGTCGCCGCCGCCGTGGGAGTGGACCGGCTGGTACAGGTCGGGGTGGACGTGGAATCTTCCCGGTGGGGCGCCGAGATGGCAACCAGGCATCCGGCGGTGGTGGCCACGGTGGCGCTGCACCCCAACGAGGCCCCCCGGCTGGCCGACCTCGACGCGGCACTGCGCCAGGTCGAGGCGCTGGCCGGCCAGGACCGGGTGCGCGGCATCGGCGAGACCGGAATGGACTTTTTCCGCACCGGTGACGAGGGCCGCGCCGCGCAGGAGGAGAGCTTCCGCGCCCACATCGCCATCGCCAAGCGGTACGGCCGGACTCTGGTCGTCCACGACCGGGACGCCCACGCCGACGTGCTGCGCATCCTCGACGACGAGGGCGCGCCGGAGACGGTGGTGCTGCACTGCTTCTCCGGAGACGCCGAGTTCGCCCGCGACTGTGTTCGCCGCGGCTACCTGCTCAGCTTCGCCGGCACCGTCACCTTCGCCAGTGCCGCGCCGCTGCGCGAGGCCGCCGCGCTGACCCCACTGGGCCAGATCCTGGTGGAGACCGACGCGCCCTACCTCACGCCGGTGCCGCACCGGGGTCGCCCCAACGCTTCGTATCTGATTCCGCTGACTGTCCGGTCCCTGGCTGCCACCACCGGTGCCGACCTCGACGACCTGTGCGCCGCGATCTCCGCCACCGGGGAACGAGCCTTCGGCCCCTGGCGGTGAGACCAGGCGACCGAGCTGTCAGGACGGGCACCTAACACGAGGCGTTAATAGGGGGTCCTTCCCTACCCCGTAGGGTGTCGCTATGGCCGCAGATCTGCTCGGCCCGGCGGAGATCCGGGACCTCGCCGCCCGGCTCGGCGTCGCACCCACGAAGCGGCTCGGCCAGAATTTCGTGCACGACCCGAACACTGTCCGCCGGATCGCCGCCGCCGCCGGGCTGACCGGCGACGACGTGGCGCTTGAGGTCGGCCCCGGACTCGGCTCGCTCACGCTCGCCCTACTGCCCGCCACCGCCCACATGCATGCCGTCGAGATCGATCGGGCGCTGGCCGGCGCGCTGCCCGCCACGGCCGCCCGGCACGCCGGTCCGTTCGCTGCCCGGCTCACCGTGCACCACGCCGACGCGCTCCGGATCACCGCTGCCGACCTTGCCGATCCGGCTCCCACCGTGCTCGTGGCCAACCTGCCCTACAACGTCGCCGTGCCGGTGGTGCTGCACCTGCTCGCCGAACTGCCCAGCCTGCGGCACGGGCTGGTGATGGTGCAGAAGGAGGTCGCCGACCGGCTCGTCGCCGGTCCCGGCTCCAAGGTGTACGGGGTGCCGTCGGTCAAGCTCGCCTGGTACGCCCACGCGCGGGCCGCCGGGAGGGTGCCGCCGAACGTGTTCTGGCCGGTGCCCAACGTCGACTCCGGTCTGGTTGCCTTCACCCGGCGTGAGCCGCCCCGCGCCGACGTACCTCGGGTACAGGTCTTCGCCGTGGTGGACGCCGCTTTCGCGCAGCGCCGCAAGACTCTGCGTGCCGCGCTGGCCGGTTGGGCCGGTGGTGCCGACCGGGCCGGTGCGGCGCTCGTTGCCGCCGGGGTCGACCCCGGTGCGCGCGGCGAGTCACTCACCGTGGAGCAGTTCGCCGCCGTCGCCGCGTCGGCTCCGAGCCGTACGCCCGCAGCGCAGTAGGCTGACGCCGTGTCCGTCGAGGAGGTGTACGAGTGACCGCCCAGCCGATCGAGCCCGACGCCGAGCAGGTGGGTTTCGTCGAGGGCGTCTCGCGGGGCACCTGGCGTCGGGACCGGTTCGAGCCCGCCGACTCCGCCGAGGAGCTGATCGTGACCAAGCCGTTCGACGTGCGGTTGCCCGCCCGGGACACCACCCCGTGACCGAGGCCTGGCGACCGGATGACGACGAGCCGCGCGGAGCCAGCGGTCCGGTCCGGGTACGGGTGCCGGCGAAGGTCAACCTGCACCTGGGGGTCGGCCCGCTGCGCCGGGACGGCTACCACGAGCTGAACACCGTCTACCACGCGATCTCGATCTACGACGAGCTGACCGCGCGGCGGGGCGACACGCTCACCCTCACCATGGAGGGCGAGGGCGCCGGAGAACTCGCCCTCGACGACTCGAACCTGGCCATCCGGGCCGCCCACGCCCTCGCCGGATATGCCGGCGTCATGCCGCACGCCCGGCTGCACCTGCGCAAGCAGATTCCGCTCGCCGGTGGGCTCGCCGGCGGCAGCGCCGACGCCGCCGCCGCCCTGGTCGCCTGCGACGCGCTCTGGGGTACCGGCCTGTCCCGCGACGAACTCGCCGGCATCGCCGTCGATCTCGGCTCGGACGTGCCGTTCCTGATCTACGGCGGCACTGCGCTGGGCACCGGCCGGGGCGAAGCGGTCAGCCCCGTCCTGGCCCGCCCCACCTCCTGGCACTGGGTGTTGGCCTTCGCCAACGGCGGGCTCTCCACGCCGGAGGCGTATCGAGAACTCGACCGGCTCCGCGAGGCCGGTGCGGCCGGTGCGCCGCTCGGCAGCACCGACCGGCTGCTCGCCGCGCTGCGGCAGCGCGACCCCCGGGTGCTCGCTGCCAGCCTCGGCAACGACCTACAGGACGCCGCGCTGGCCATGCGCCCGTCGCTGGCTGCCACCCTCAAGGCCGGCGAGGCGGCCGGAGCGCTGGCCGGCGTCGTCTCCGGCTCCGGACCGACCTGCGTCTTCCTCACCGCCGACGCCGCCGACGCCGAGCGCGTCGCGGCGGAACTGGAGGCCGCCGACGTCTGCCGACACGCGCGCACCGCGTACGGCCCGGTGCACGGCGCCCGCGTCACCTGACCGGCGGGCGGTGGTCCGAACCGTTCGCCGAACTGGTGGTTGCGGAGCGCGGCGAACACCGCCGTGCCGAAGTAAATCACGGCCGGCGCCCTCGTGGCGGCCGGGCGGCGCGGGTACGCCAACCCGCCGCGTACCCTGGAATGCCAGGCGTCCAGGTGCCCGCCGGCACCCGGGACGCCTTGATCATGGAAGGTGGGTTCGTGGCCAACATCGTCAACCTGGACCGGGTGTCCAAGGGCTACGGCGCGGCCGGGCAACTGCTCACCGACGTCTCGCTCGGTCTCGACGACTCCGACCGGATCGGCGTCGTCGGGCTCAACGGCGCCGGCAAGTCCACCCTGCTGCGGCTGCTCACCCGCATCGAGGAACCCGACGACGGCCGCGTCACCCACCGCCGCGACCTGCGGGTCGCCTGGCTGCCACAGAACCTCACCCTCAGTCCTGACGTCACCGTCCGGGACGTCGTGCTCGGGACCGTCTGGCTCGCCGAGAGTATGGGCGCCGAACACGAATGGGCCGGCGACTCCGGCGTACGCGCCATCCTCGACGGACTCGGCATGCCCCACCTCGGCCTCGACACCCAGGTCGGGCCGATGTCCGGCGGCGAACGCCGCCGGGTGGCGCTGGCCGCCCTACTGGTCCGCGAAGCCGACCTGCTCATCCTCGACGAGCCCACCAACCATCTCGACGTCGGCGGCGTCGACTGGCTGGCCCGGCACCTGCTCGGCCGCAAGGGCGCCCTGGTCGTGGTCACCCACGACCGGTGGTTCCTCGACGCCGTCTGCACCACCACCTGGGAGGTCGCCGGCCAGGCCGTCCACGCCTACGAGGGTGGCTACGCCGCCTGGATCCTCACCCGCGCCGAACGGGAACGGGTCGCCGCCGCCACCGAGGCCCGCCGGCAGAACCTGCTCCGCAAGGAGATCGCCTGGCTGCGCCGCGGCCCACCGGCCCGCACCTCCAAGCCGAAGTTCCGCATTGACGCGGCCAACGCGCTCATCGCCGACGTGCCACCGGCGCGCGACACCATGTCCCTGCAACGGCTGGCCACCGCCCGGCTCGGCAAGCAGGTGTACGACCTGGAGGGCGTCCGGCTGCACGCCGGTCCCAAGATGATCCTCGACGACACCACCTGGCAGGTCGGCCCCGGCGACCGGGTCGCCATCCTCGGCGCCAACGGCGCCGGCAAGACGACCCTGCTGCGGATGCTCGCCGGTGCCATCCACCCCGGCAGCGGTCGGCTGATCACCGGCTCCACCGTCCGCCCCGCGTTCCTCTCCCAGGAACTCACCGAACTCCCCAGCGAGCTGCGCGTCCTCGAAGCCGTCGAGGAGATCGCCCGGCGGGTCCGCCTCGGTGACCGGGAGATCTCCGCCGCCCAGTTGGCCGAGGTGTTCGGCTTCGACGACCGGCGCCTGTGGACACCGGTCGTCGACCTCTCCGGAGGTGAACGCCGCCGGTTGCAGATGCTGCGCCTGCTCGCCGGCGAGCCGAACGTGCTGCTGCTGGACGAGCCCACCAACGACCTCGACACCGACACCCTGGCCGCCCTGGAGGACCTGCTCGACTCCTGGCCCGGCACGATCGTGGTGGCCAGCCACGACCGCTACCTCATCGAGCGGGTGACCGACGCGGCGTACGGGCTGTTCGGCGACGGTCGGTTGGTGCACCTGCCCGGCGGTGTCGAGGAGTACCTCGCCCGTACCGCCGACCGTCCCGGACCCGGCCGGAACGTCTCGCCCACCGCCAGGGACAACGGCCAGTCGGACGGTAGCGGCGGGATGAGCGCCGCCGAGGCCCGGCAGGCCCGTAAGGAACTGGCGCGCCTGGAGCGGCAGGTCGGCAAGCTGGAGCAGAAGGAGGCCGGTCTGCTCGACCAGCTGGCTACCAACGCCACCGACTACACCAGGGTCGCCGAGCTGGATGCCCAGCTCAACCTGGTCCGCGCCGAACGGGAGCAGGTCGAGGAGACCTGGCTTGCGCTGGCCGACGAGATCCCGGCCGGCTGAACTGGTAGCGCCGATCGGCTGCCGGCGCGGCAACGACCGGCGTTCGCCCAGGGACCCCACGTGCGGCGTCACACCGTAGGGTGCGGAAGAATCGCCCAAGACCCTCACCCAACGGCGTTGGAGACACAGCCATGGCCCACACCCCCGTCAACCACCCCGCGCGGCCGATCTACCGGGCGATCGGCGGGCTGTCCGGTCTGTACCTGGTGGCCTTTGGAGCGATCGGCCTAATCGCCAGCACCGGCGACCCCCTCTTCGGCAGGGGTGAGGCGCAGCTCCTCGGCCAGGGCACCAACCTCGGCTTCTCGCTGTTCAGCATCGTGGCCGGGGCGCTCGTGCTGGTCGGCACGGCCATCGGCCGCAACCTCGACGTGCTGATCAACCAGTGGATGGCGTACCTGATCATGGTGGTCAGCCTGGCCGGGCTCGCCTTCATCCGGACGGAGGCGAACATCTTCAACCTGAGCGTCGCCACAGTCGTCGTCCTGATGGTGCTCAGCCTGGTGCTGCTGATGGCCGGCATGTACGGCAAGGTCGGCACCGACGAGGAGCGGGAGAGCTGGGAGAAGGCCCGCCTCGTGCTCTGAGGGTCAGGCTTGATCCCGGGGCGGTCGGGCTCCGGTGAAACCTGTCGTGGACGGTGGCAAATAGGGAACAATGTGCTTATTGTCGTCGTTGGCGTGGAGGAGTCATGCCGCACTTGCCGGTGAACCATCCCGCGCGACCGATCTACCGAGCGCTGTCCGCTCTGATCGGGCTCTACATCCTGGTCTTCGGCGTTTGGGGCACCGCCCTCACCTGGGGTGAACCGCTCTTCGGCCGGGGCAGCAACTGGGCCCTCGGGCTCCGTACCAACCTGGCGTTCTCGCTGGTCTCCATCGTCTTCGGGAGCGTGCTCATGGTGAGCGCGTCCCGGCGCAACAACCTCGGCCACTACATGAATCTCACCGCCGGGGTGGTCTTCCTGGCCACCAGCATCCTGATGATGTCGGTGCTCCAGACCGACGGCAACTTCTTGAACTTCTCGATGTCGACCGTGGTCGTCTCGATGCTCTTCGGCCTGATCCTGCTCGGTACCGGCCTCTACGACAAGGTTGGCCCGCCCGAGGACGCCGAGGCTGAACGGAACCGCCGCAACCACCCGGTCGCCGAGATCCACCGTCGCGGCTGACCGGGACGATCGGCGCCGGTCCGCCCCAGCGGTCAACGTTCGCGGGTGGTGATCAGCCCCGGGTTGGCCTCCAGATTCGACAGCCCGTTCCAGGACAGGTTCACCAGATGCGCGGCCACCATCTCCTTGCGTGGCTTGCGCACCTCCAGCCACCAGCGGCCGGTCAACGCCACCATGCCCACCAGCGCCTGCGCGTACAACTCGGCGAGCTTCGAGTCGTATCCCCGGCTGGAGAACTCCGCGCCGAGGATGTGCTCCACCTGATGCGCGACGTCATTCATCACGCTGCTGAAGTTGCCGGTCGCGGAGAGCACCGGCGACTCCCGCACCAGCACCCGGAACCCGCTCGTCTCCTCCTCGATGTAGCTGAGCAGGGCCAGCGCGGCCTGCTCCAGCAACTCTCTCGGATCGCCCGCCGTCAGCGCCGTGGTGATCCGGTCCAGCAGGGAGCGGACCTCCCGGTCCACCACCACCGCGTAGAGCCCTTCCTTGCCCCCGAAGTGCTCGTAGATCACCGGCTTGGACACCTTCGCGCGGGACGCCACCTCCTCGATCGAGGTGGCGTCGAAGCCGCGCTCGGCGAAGATCTGCCGTCCAATGGAGATCAACTGCTCGCGGCGCTGAGCCGCCGACATGCGTACCCGGGAGGCCGCCTTGGCGGGTGCCGTCGGCCGCCGGTGCTTGGCACCCTCGTCGCCTGGGGCCTCAGCCATCTCGTCACCTCGCCGGCGCTCGGTGACGCCCTGTAGTGGGATGCTGCCTGCGTTCTGCCCGGTCACCCGGACATACTGTCAGGTAACTTGCCGGCGCGACGCCCGATCTAGGCGGCCACCTGGTCCGCGGGCTTCGCCAGCTTCGCCGTGATCCGCTCCGGCTTCGGCCATCGGACGTCCCACGCCGCGCCCACCCTCTCGAACAGCCAGATCACCCGGGCCGAGATGTCGATCTGACCCCGCAGGACGCCGTGCCGCGCGCTCGTCGGGTCGGCATGGTGCAGGTTGTGCCAGCTCTCCCCGAAGGAGATCAGCGCCAACGGCCAGAAGTTGGCCGCCCGGTCGCCGTGGCGCATCATGAACGGTCGTTCCCCGTACACGTGGCACACCGAGTTGATCGACCAGGTGACATGGTGCAGCAGTGAGATGCGGACCAGACCCGCCCAGAACAACGCGGTCAGCGCGCCCTGCCAGGACCAGGTCAGCAGTCCACCCATCAGCGCCGGACCGAGCACCGACACGATCACCACCACCGGGAACAGCCGGTCCATCCGCCTGATGTCCCGGTCGGCCAGCAGGTCCGGTGCGAAGCGCTCCCGGTTCGACAACTCGCGCCCGAACAGCCAGCCGATGTGCGCGTGGAACAGCCCTTTGGTCAGGCCGCGCAGGGTGGCGCCGAACCGCCACGGCGAGTGTGGGTCACCCTCCAGGTCGGAGAACGCGTGGTGGCGACGGTGGTCGGCCACCCATTGGATGATCTCGCCCTGCACGGCGAGCGAGCCGGAGGCGGCCATCGCGATGCGGAGCCAGCGCTTGGCCTTGAAGGAGCCGTGGGTGAAGTAGCGGTGGTACCCGACCGTGATGCCCAACCCCGACACGACGTACCAGAAGGCCGCGACGCCCACGTCGACCCAGCTGAGCCAGCCGCCCCACGCCACCGGGACAGCGGCGACCAGCGCCGCGAACGGGATCACCACGAAGGACCACAGCGCGATCAGGATGCCCCGCGACTGGGTGCCCTGGGTGAGCGGCTTCGGGCCGGTCGGGTCGAGCAGGGTAGTGGACATGGGCACCTCGCATGGGACGGTGGTGAACGCGAAACTACGCCTACGTCACCGTAACTTACGGCGCCGGTAGATCACATCGGCAACGACACGGGCAGATGCCCGATGCTGTCGTACGGTCGTGCCGACCTGCGCCTTCGGCTGACCTCGATGCCGCCGAGGTGCCCCGGCCGCGTACCGAGGAGATTCTCACGGGCTGGCGAGATCCGCGCCCGCACCGGCCTCGACCGCGACCCGGCTCAGGAGCGGGAACGCCGCCGTGTCGGAGCACTGCGTGTTGGTGGGGCGGCGCTCTGCCGGACCGAGGGCACCGAGGGGATCATGAAGGGGATGAGCGGTGGTGCCGCGGCAGCGGGGCGCTAAGGTGTAGGAGTTCCGACTGGCAGTGACTTTTGTGCATTTTAGGCTGTCCCGGGTCGTCTAATGGCAGGACGTCAGGTTTTGGTCCTGATTATAGGGGTTCGAATCCTCTCCCGGGAGCTTCCGCTGATCCGCGGCTGATGTCTGGTTAGCATGGCCGCGAGACTGTCCGCGTTCCGACGGGAGCCACGTCGTGTCCGAGCCCCACTCCCGCACCGTCGTCGTGCTTGCCGCCGGTGAGGGCAAGCGGATGAAATCATCGCTGCCCAAGGTGTTGCATCCGCTGCTCGGCCGGACGCTAGTCGGCCACGTGCTGAACGCCGCCGGCCCGCTGGCCGCGGTGCGCACCCTGGTGGTGGTGGGGCACGGCGCGGACCAGGTTCGCGACCACCTGGCCTGGACCGCGCCGGAGGCGATCGCGGTCCACCAGGCCGAGCAGCTCGGTACCGGCCACGCGGTGCGGATCGCGTTGGAGGCCGCTCCCGAGGTGACGGGCACCGTGGTGGTGCTCAACGGCGACGTGCCGCTGCTGCGGCCGGAGACTGTCGCCGAGCTGGTCGCCTCGCACGAGAACGAGGGTGCGGCGGCGACCGTGCTGGCGGCCGAGGTGCCGGACCCGACCGGGCTCGGGCGCATCGTTCGCGACGGCGCGGGCCGTCTCGAACAGATCGTCGAGCAGCGTGACGCCACGCCCGACCAGCTCGCCTTGCGGGAGATCAACGCAGGTATCTACGCCTTCGACGCGGCCCGGCTGCGGGACGTGCTCAGCAAGGTCTCCACCGACAACGACCAGGGCGAGGAGTACCTCACCGACGTCTTCAAGATGCTGGTCTCCGCCGGCGAGCCGGTGGGGGTACATCTGGCCGGCGACCACACCGAGACGCTCGGCTGCAATGACCGGGTGGAGTTGGCGGCGCTGCGGCGGCTGCTGCGCGATCGGGTCAACGAGCGCTGGATGCGCGCCGGGGTGAGTCTGCGCGACCCGGAGACAACCTGGATCGACGTGACGGTGGCCCTGGACCGGGACGCGGTGGTCGACCAGAACACCCAGTTGTGTGGCGGCTCGGTGGTCGGCAGCGGCGCCGTGGTCGGGCCCGACGTCACCCTGATCGACACGGTGGTCGGGCCGGGCGCGACCATCCTGCGCAGCCACGCGGTCGGCGCCGAGGTCGGACCGGGTGCCAGCGTCGGACCGTACGCGTACTTGAGGCCGGCCGCGCGGCTGGCGGAGCGGTCGAAGGTCGGCACCTTCGTCGAGGTGAAGAACTCGGAGATCGGTGCCGGCTCGAAGGTGCCACACCTGACGTACGTGGGTGACGCGACGATCGGCGAGCAGAGCAACATCGGTGCGGCGTCGGTGTTCGTGAACTACGACGGTGTGAAGAAGCACCGCACAGTGATCGGCAGCCATGCCCGGACCGGCGCGGACAACATGTTCGTCGCGCCGGTGGAGGTGGGTGACGGGGCCTACACCGCGGCCGGCTCGGTGATCATCGAGAACGTGCCGGCGGGCGCGATGGGGGTGGCTCGGGCGCGGCAGCGCAACATCGAGGGCTGGGTGCTGGAGCGGCGGGCCGGCACCGCCGCCGCCGAGGCGGCCGAGCAGGCCCTGCGGGGCGGCACGAAGGATGCGCCGGCCCCGACCTCGTCCGCAAGCGAAGGTGAGGCAATCCACGGCACCGCCGCGTCGGTGGGCGGTACGCACGGCGCGGGAGATACTGCAACCGAATAGTCCCTGGCCGACCACCACCATGGCCGGGTACCACCGACCTAAACGGGAGCAGACGGGCCCATGGGCAGTATCGTCGCCGAAAACCGCAAAAGCCTGATGCTCTTCTCCGGACGTGGCTTTCCGGAGCTGGCCACAGAGATCGGTGAGGTCCTCGGCGTCGCGCCGACACCGACCGACGCGTACGAGTTCGCCAACGGCGAGATCTTCGTACGGTTTAAGGACTCGGTGCGTGGTTCGGACGCCTTCGTGGTGCAGTCGATCACGCACGGGGTGAACACCTGGGTCATGGAGACCCTGATCATGATCGACGCGTTGAAGCGCGGTTCGGCCAAGCGGATCACTGTGGTCTTGCCGTTCTATCCGTACTCCCGCCAGGACAAGAAGCACCGCGGCCGGGAGCCGATCTCGGCGCGGCTGGTCGCCGACCTGATGAAGTCGGCGGGAGCGAACCGGATCCTCACCGTGGACCTGCACACCGCGCAGATCCAGGGTTTCTTCGACGGCCCGGTGGATCACCTCTTCGCGATGGACATCCTGGCCGAGTACGTGGAGCGCAAGTACGCGGGCCGGCCGATGACGGTGGTCGCGCCGGACTCGGGTCGGGTACGGGTGGCCGAGCGGTGGACCGACCGGTTGGGTGGCTGCCCGTTGGCCTTCATCCACAAGACCCGGGATCCGTCCAAGCCGAACCAGGTGGTGGCGAACCGGGTGGTCGGTGAGGTCGAGGGTCGGGTCTGCCTGGTCGTCGACGACATGATCGACACGGGTGGCACGATCAGCAAGGCGGCGGACATCCTCAAGGAGTCGGGGGCGGCGGACGTGATCGTGGCGTCCACTCACGCGCTACTCTCCGACCCGGCGACGGAGCGGTTGAAGAACAGCCCGATCAGCGAGGTGGTGGTGACCAACACGCTTCCGTTGCCGCCGGAGAAACAGCTCGACAAGATCACCGTGTTGTCGATCGCGCCGCTGCTGGCGCGGGCGATCCGTGAGGTGTTCGACGACGGCTCGGTGACGACGCTCTTCGGCGGACTGAGCTGAGCGAGGCGGGCTGAGTTGGGCGTCGTGGGCTGAGTCGGGGCGCGGTTCGTCGTGGGTGGCCTGGTGTCGGGCGGGTCGGCCGGTGCGGTCGGCCCGTCCGGCTGCCGCGTTGTGACGGTCGTCCCGAGCGGTTTCCCTGGCATCCGGGGACTGCCGGATGCCAGGGAAACCGCTCGGGTAGACTGGTGCGGTTGCCACGGCGAGGGTGCCCTGCGGGCCGCTGAGAAGCGCCGCACGGATGCACCGTGATCGACGCGGTGCTCCGGGCAGTCTTTGACGCATGAGCCCCTGCGAGCCCCCCGCCCAGCACCGCCAGACGACAAGCTGCCGCAGCGAAGCATCAGGAGTTTCCCCGTGTCCGAGGTAAAGATCAGCGCCGAGCCCCGCACCGAGTTCGGCAAGGGTGGTGCCCGCCGTACCCGCCGGGCCGGCAAGGTGCCCGCCGTGCTTTACGGCCATGGCGAGAAGCCCAAGCACATCGCACTGCCAGCCCTCGAGTTCGCGGCCGCGATCCGCAAGGGCGGCGCGAACCAGCTTTTCGCGATCGACGTCAGCGACGGCACCCAGGCGCTGGCGCTGCCCAAGGCGATCCAGCGTGACCCGATCAAGGACACGTTCGAGCACGTCGACCTGTTGCTGGTGCGCCGGGGCGAGAAGGTCACCATCGAAGTGCCGGTCCAGCTGACCGGTGATGCCGCGAGGAACACCCTGATCGTGCACGACCACGACGCCCTCGCGGTGACCGCCGACGCCACCAGGGTGCCGGATCACCTGGAGGCGTCGATCGAGGGCGCCGAGCCGGGTGCGCAGATCACTGCGGCCGACGTCGAGTTGCCCGTCGGCGTCGAGCTGGCCGTCGACCCGCAGCTGATGATCGCCAGCGTCACCGCCGCGCCGACCGCCGAGCAGCTCGAGGCCACGATGCCCGAGGTCGAGCAGGCCACCGAGGAGGCCGAGGCCGGTACCAGCGAGATCACCGAGGCGCCGGCCGCCGACGATGTCGAGGCGGCCACCGAGGCCCGCAGCGAGGCCTGATCGTTTCGCGGTTCAGTGTGCGGCAGGCGTCCCCGGTCTTTCGGGGGCGCCTGCCGGCGTATCGGCGGATCGTCGACGCCGGGGCTCCGGTGAGCGTCGGCGGCAAGGGGAGGGGCGGGGCGTGACGGACGATTCCGGGCCGTGGCTGGTGGCCGGCCTGGGCAACCCGGGCCGGGAGTACGCGGGCAACCGGCACAACGTCGGGTTCCTGGTCGTCGACCTGCTGGTCGGTCGGCTGGGCGGGAGGTTCGGCCGGCACAAGCGGGCGGTGGCGGAGGTCGCCGAGGGGCGGCTCGGCCTGGGTGGGCCCAAGCTGGTGCTGGTCAAGCCGTTGACGTACATGAATCTTTCCGGCGGACCGGTGGTCAGCCTGGCCCAGTTCTACAAGGTGCCGCCGGAGCGGGTGATCGCGGTGCACGACGAGTTGGATGTCGGCTACGGTCAGCTGCGGATCAAGTGCGGCGGTGGTGAGGGCGGTCACAACGGCCTGCGGTCGTTGTCGAAGTCGTTGGGTACGAAGGACTACGTGCGGGTGCGGTTCGGCATCGGCCGACCGCCGGGACGGCAGGACCCGGCGGACTACGTGCTGTCGGACTTCGCCCAGGTGGAGCGCAAGGAGCTGGACTTCCTGGTGGACCGGGCGGCGGACGTGGTGGAGTCCGTGGTCGCCCGGGGCGTGGAGCCGACGCAGAATCTCTACCACGCGAGCTGAGGACGGGCCGTGGCGGCCGCGCTCGGTGGCGGCCGGTAGTGTGCGGGTTCGGCGGCCGGGCGGGGGTCGGCCGCTCTGCGTACGCCGGATCGTGGCGAGCGACGGGAGCGGGAGCATGAGCGGTCCACCGATGATCGACGGCGCGTTCGCGCGGTGGTTGGCGTCGCAGGCCGGTGCGGCACTGGTGAGTCTGCGGGCGGAGATGGGGTTCGCGGACGCCGGTGGGCTGAAGGCGGCGGGAGACAAGATCTCACATGACCTGATCCGGTCGGAGTTGGCCAGGTGGCGTCCAGGCGACGGGGTGCTCTCCGAGGAGGACGAGGGTTCCCGGCTGGCGTGGGCGGCCGAGGTGAACTTTGCCAGCGTCTCCCGGCTGACCGCCGACCGGGTCTGGATCATCGACCCGCTGGACGGTACGCGGGAGTTCAGCGAGCAGGGGCGTGCGGACTGGGCGGTGCATGTGGCGCTCTGGGCGCGGAACGCGTCGGCGCCGCACGGCTTGGTCGCCGGTGCGGTCGGGCTGCCGGCCCAGCATCGGGTGCTTGGCACGGACCTTCCGCCGGCCTATCCGCCGATGACGCCGGAGGCGGCGACCATGGGTGGCGCCCGCCAGATGCGGTTGGCGGCCAGCCGGAGCCGGCCGCCAGTGTTCCTGACCGACCTCGCCGAGGAGGTCGGGGCGCACCTGGTGCCGATGGGCTCGGCCGGGGCGAAGATCGCCGCGGTGGTGACCGGAGAGGTGGATGCCTACATCCACGCCGGCGGGCAGTACGAGTGGGATTCGGCGGCCCCGGTGGCTGTGGCGACGGCCACCGGACTGCATGCTTCCCGGATCGACGGTTCTGCGCTGAAATACAACGGGGCGGATCCACGCCTGCCCGATCTGTTGGTGTGCCGTAAGGATCTCGCCAGCCGGTTACTTGCAGCGCTGCACCGGCATTGCGGGTAGCCTGGCGCTACTTCCTGACATCCCCGACCGGAAAGGTCTGGAAAGCGGATGAGTGAGCGAATCGAGTCCGGGTCATGACCGCCAGCGCGGCCTACCAGGTCACTCACCTCGACGCGCTGGAGGCGGAGAGCGTCTTCGTGATGCGCGAGGTCGTCGCCGAGATGGAGCGGCCGGTGCTGCTCTTCTCCGGCGGCAAGGACTCGATCGTCATGCTCCGGCTGGCGCAGAAGGCTTTCGCGCCGGCACAGGTGCCCTTCCCGGTGATGCACGTCGACACCGGCCACAACTTCCCCGAGGTGCTCGACTACCGCGATCGGCGAGTCGCCGAGCTGGGTCTGCACCTGGTGGTGGCCAGCGTGCCGGAGGCCCTGACCAGTGGGCTGGTCCGCGAGTCGGCTGACGGGATGCGCAACCGGATCCAGACTCCGGTGCTGCTCGAGGCGGTGGAGAAGCACCGTTTCAACGCGCTCTTCGGTGGGGCCCGGCGGGACGAGGAGAAGGCACGGGCCAAGGAGCGGATGTTCAGCTTCCGAGACGAGTTCGGCCAGTGGGATCCGAAGAACCAGCGGCCGGAGCTGTGGGCGCTCTACAACGGCCGGCACCACCCGGGCGAGTCGATCCGGGTCTTCCCGCTGTCCAACTGGACCGAGCTGGATGTGTGGCACTACATCGCCCGGGAGCGGATCGAGCTGCCGGCGATCTATTACGCGCACGAGCGTGAGGTGGTCGAGCGCGACGGGATGCTCTACGCGGTCAACGACTTCCTGCCGGCGCGGGCGGGCGAGGAGCGGTTCAAGGCGCGGGTGCGGTATCGCACGGTGGGCGACGCCTCGTGCACGGCGGCGGTCAGCTCCGACGCGGACACGGTCGAGAAGGTCATCGAGGAGGTCGCCGCGACCCGGATCACCGAGCGTGGGGCAACCCGGGGTGACGACCGGGTCAGCGAGGCCGCGATGGAGGATCGCAAGCGGGAAGGCTATTTCTGATGACCACCACCGAGGTCCAGGCCCGGCCGATGGACCTGCTCCGTTTCGCCACTGCGGGCAGTGTGGACGACGGCAAGTCGACCCTCATCGGCCGGCTCCTCTACGACACGAAGTCGCTGTTCACCGACCAGTTGGCCGCGGTGGAGGCGGTCAGCGCGGCACGCGGCGACGAGTACACGAACCTGGCGCTGCTCACCGACGGTCTGCGGGCTGAGCGGGAGCAGGGCATCACGATCGACGTGGCGTACCGCTACTTCGCCACGCCCCGTCGCAAGTTCATCATCGCCGACACTCCGGGGCACATCCAGTACACCCGGAACATGGTGACCGGGGCCTCCACCGCGGACCTGGCTCTGATCCTGGTGGACGCCCGCAAAGGGTTGGTCGAGCAGTCCCGCCGGCACGCCTTCCTCTGCTCGCTGCTGCGGGTGCCGCACCTGGTTCTCTGCGTCAACAAGATGGATCTGGTCGACTTCTCCCAGGAGGTCTTCGAGCGGATCGCCGACGAGTTCACGGCGTTCGCCGCGAAGCTGGACGTCCCGGATCTCACGGTGGTGCCCGTCTCGGCCCTGAAGGGCGACAACATCGTCTCCCGTTCGGAGAACATGCCCTGGTACGAGGGCCCGGCGTTGCTGCACCACCTGGAGCGGGTGCACATCGCCAGCGACCGTAACCTGGTCGACGTCCGTTTCCCGGTGCAGTACGTGATCCGGCCGCAGTCGAGGGTGGTCACCGACTACCGGGGCTATGCCGGTCAGGTCGCCTCGGGTGTGCTCAAGCCGGGTGACGAGGTGATGGTGCTGCCGTCGGGCTTCACCAGCCGGATCGCCGCCGTGGAGACCGCCGACGGCCCGGTGGCGGAGGCGTTCCCGCCGATGTCGGTGACGGTACGCCTGGAAGACGAGATCGACATTTCGCGGGGCGACTTGATCTGCCGGCCGAACAACGCCCCGGCGGTCGCGCAGGACATCGAGGCGATGGTCTGCTGGATGGACGAGACCCGCCCATTGCGGGTGGGCGGCAAGTACGCGATCAAGCACACCACCCGCTCGGCGCGGGCCATCGTCCGGGGCCTGCACTACCGCCTCGACATCAACTCCCTGCACCGCGACGACTCGGCGGCCGAGTTGCGTCTCAACGAGATCGGCCGGGTCCGGTTGCGGACCACCGTTCCGTTGTTGGCCGACGAGTATCGCCGTAACCGCACCACGGGTGGTTTCATCATCATCGACGAGGCCACCAACCGCACGGTCGCCGCCGGCATGATCGTCGAAACCACCTGACCTTTCCCCGCTAGTTGAGCCGGGTGGTGCCGGTGGAGGGGGTCACGGTGCGGGGGGTGGGGGCGGTGAGGCCTCGGGCGGCGTACGCGCTGGTGACCGCGGCGGCCACCCGGTCGGCGTCGGCAGTCTCCACCAGCGCGAGTACGCAGCCGCCGAAGCCCCCGCCGGTCATCCGGGCGCCGAGCGCTCCGGCTGTCAGCGCCGCCTCGACGGCGGTGTCCACCTCGGGCACGGTGATGGCGAAGTCGTCGCGCATGGAGGCGTGCGAGGCGGTGAGCAGCCCGCCGATGTGGCGGATCCGTCCGCCGCGGAGCAGCGCGACGGTGTCCAGCACCCGCTGGTCCTCGGTGACCACGTGCCGGACCAGGCGGCGGGTCTCGTCGTCGGGCAGCCGGGCCAGCGCGGTGTCGAGCTCGCCGGCGGGCACGTCCCGCAGCGCGGGCACGCCGAGCAGCGCCGCGGCCCTCTCGCAGCCGGCCCGGCGGGCCGCGTACTCGCCGTCGACGTGCCGGTGGGGGGCGTGGCTGTCGATCACGAGTATCGCGAGACCGGCGCGGATCAGGTCGAACGGAACATGCTCCACCTGTTCGCTGCGGCAGTCGAGGAAGAGTGCGTGCCCGGCGCGGCAGCGGATCGTCGCCGACTGGTCCATGATGCCGGTGGGCGCACCGACGTAGTGGTTCTCGGCCCGCTGGGCGAGCCGGGGCTGGTCCTCGGTGGGCAGACTCAGGCCGCCGAGGTCGACCAGCGCGGTGAGGACGGCGGCCTCCAGGGCGGCGGAGGAGGACAGCCCGGCGCCGAGCGGCACGTCGGAGGCGATGGCCAGCCGGGCCCCAGGTACCTGGTGGCCGGCTTCGCGCAGCGCCCACACCACGCCCGCCACGTATGCTCCCCAGCCGGTGACCCGGCCGGGGGCGGCCACCTCGTCGGCGCCGAAGCCGACGGTCTCGCCGGTCAGCTCGGACCAGACGGTCCAGGTGTCGTCCGCCTGGGGTGCGGCGGCGGCCACGGTACGCAGCGGAAGCGCGAACGGCAGCACGAAGCCGTCGTTGTAGTCGGTGTGCTCGCCGATCAGGTTGACCCGGCCGGGAGCCGCCCAGCGGCCGGCAGGTGCTTCGCCGTACACCGTCTGGAAGCCGGTGCTGGCGCGTCGGGTGACGTCGGGGCGGTGGTCGGTCACCGGCCGTGCACCGACCGCGTGCGGTGGAACGCCCAGGCGTCGGTGACCATGTCGTGCAGGGTGGGCTTGCGGGGTTGCCAACCCAACTCGGCGCGGGCCAGCGCCGATGAGGCGACCAGTTCGGCCGGGTCGCCCTCACGGCGGGGCGCCACCTCGACCGGTACCGGATGGCCGGTGACCTCGCGGACGACCTCGACCACCTGACGGTTGGTGAAGCCGTTGCCGTTGCCGAGGTTGTAGACGCGGTGCTGCCCGGCCCATGCCGCGTCGAGGGCGAGCAGGTGGGCGCGGGCCAGGTCGGCGACGTGGATGTAGTCGCGGACGCAGGTGCCGTCGCTGGTGGGGTAGTCGTCGCCGAAGAGTTGTAGCTTCTCCCGTCGTCCGGCGGCGACCTCCAGCGCGATCGGGATGAGGTGGGTCTCGGGGTCGTGTCGCTCGCCGAGGGCGATGTCGCCGTCGAGGTGAGCTCCGGCGACGTTGAAGTAGCGCAGTGAGACGGCGGCCAGGCCGTGTCCGGCCGCCTCGGAGGTGAGCGCCATGTCGACGGCGAGCTTGGTCGCGCCGTACGTGTTGGTGGGCGCCTTGGCGGCGGTCTCCGGGATGGGCAGTTCGGTGGGGTTGCCGTAGACGGCGGCGGTGGAGGAGAAGACCATCCGTGGCACGCCGGCGGCCCGCACCGCGTCGAGCAGCGCCAGCGAGCCGACGGTGTTGTTGTGCCAGTACCTCTCCGGGGTGACCATCGACTCGCCGGCGGCGATCAGCGCGGCGAAGTGCAGCACGCCGTCGAAGCCGGCCTGCGGGGTGAGCACGCTCGCCGCATCGTGGATGCCGGCCTCGACGTGGACGGCGTCGGGGGCGAGCGCTTCCCGGTGGCCGGTGCGCAGGTCGTCGAGGACGACCACCTCGTGTCCGGCGTTGAGCAGCATCCGGGTCGCCACGCTGCCGACGAAGCCGGCACCGCCGGTGACGAGCAGTTTCACGTCGGTATTCCTCCTATCTGGGCCCGTCTGGTCGGTGCCTCGCGCTGATCACCCTACGGAAGGCCGGCGATGCCCACGCCGTCCCCACGGCTGGTCCATTTGACCATGAACAATCAGTTTCGAACAGAGTCGAACACTGACGGGCTGCCTGCCGCTGGTTACCATCAATGCCATGCGGGCAGCGCGTCAGCGCGTACGCCGGCGGCGCGGCCACGAACGGCCCCGCCGCCAACCCGGCCCGCTGGCCAGAGCGATCGCCCGGGTTGTCGTCCGGGCCGCCGACGGCACTCTGCGGCTCGTCACCGAGCTGCTCGGAGCCGGCCCGGCCGCCGGCCGCGAGCGGATCAGCGAAGCGGAACTGCGGGACCTCGTCGCCGCCAACACGGTGCTCGACCCGGTGGGTCGCCGCATCATCGACGAGGTGCTGGTGGCGGGCGCGCGACTGGTCCGTGAGGTGATGATGCCCCGCACCGAGGTGGTCTTCCTCTCCGCCGCGTCGACCGTCGCCCAGGCGGAACCCATGGTCCGGGCCGGCCCACACACCCGCTACCCGGTGGTGGACGGCACCCACGACGACGTGGTCGGCGTCGTACACGTGCGCGACCTGCTGCTGGGACCGGACCGGGCACCGGGCACCACGGTCGGCCAGTTGGCCCGTGAGGTCATGCGCCTGCCGGCCAGCAAACGGGTGCTGCCCGCGCTGACCGAGATGCGGCGGGAGGGGCACCACCTGGCTGTGGTGGTCGACGAGTACGGCGGCACCGCCGGCATCGTCACCTGCGAGGACCTGGTCGAGGAGCTGGTTGGGAAGATCCACGACGAGCACGCCGACGCGGCCGAACCCGCGCTGGCCGGGCTGCCGGCCGTGGTGCAGGGGCGGCTCAACCTCGCCGACTTCACCGACCGCACCGGGGTGCCGCTGCCCGGCGGGCCATACGAGACGGTGGGTGGTTTCGTGATGGCGGCGTTGGGGCGGCTGCCGGCGCCGGGCGACGAGATCGCGGTGCCGGCCGAGGCCGGCCGCCCGGACGGTGGCTGGCTGCTGCGGGTGCTGACCCTGGAGGGGCGGCGGGTGGCCCGGCTCGCGGTCACCGCCGCCCGGCTGCCCGAGCAGCGACGAGAGGCCGTCGCCGGCATCGAGCGGGCCCGACCCGTCGGCCCGTCATGACGTGCGCCGGGTGTTGCTGACAGAATTGCCGGCATGTCCGACGTTCCCGTCCGCCCCCGCGTACTCTCCGGCATCCAGCCAACGGCCGACTCGTTCCATCTCGGCAACTACCTCGGCGCGGTGCGGCACTGGGTGGCGTTGCAGGAGTCGCACGACGCGTTCTACTGCGTGGTCGACCTGCACGCCATCACCGCGGGACACGACCCCAAGGTGCTGCACCAGCGCTCCCGGGTGGCCGCCGCGCAGTTGCTCGCGGTCGGGTTGGACCCGGAGCGCTGCACCCTGTTCGTCCAGTCGCAGGTGCCCGAGCACGCGCAGCTTGCCTGGCTGCTGGGCTGCATCACCGGCTTCGGCGAGGCCAGCCGGATGACCCAGTTCAAGGACAAGTCGCAGCGGCAGGGCAATGAGCGGGCCAGCGTCGGCCTGTTCACGTACCCGATCCTGCAGGCCGCCGACATCCTGCTCTACCAGGCCAACGCCGTACCGGTGGGCGAGGACCAGCGCCAGCACCTGGAGCTCTCCCGCGACCTGGCGCAGCGGTTCAACTCGTTGTTCGGCGGGACCTTCACGGTCCCGGCGCCGCACATCGTCAAGGCCACCGCGAAGATCACCGACCTGCAGGACCCGACCGCCAAGATGTCGAAGTCGTCCTCGTCGCCGGCGGGCATCGTCGACCTGCTCGACGATCCG
The DNA here is from genome assembly GCF_048060415.1 of Micromonospora sp. LOL_024. NCBI lineage: Bacteria > Bacillati > Actinomycetota > Actinomycetes > Micromonosporales > Micromonosporaceae > Micromonospora > Micromonospora sp. LOL_024. The sequence goes on along the minus strand of NZ_JBHMIS010000021.1, from coordinate 2,562 downwards.
GCCCGCTCGGCCAAGAAGATCCGTTCGGCGGTGACCGACACCGGCCGGGAGATCGTCTTCGACGAGCAGACCAAGCCGGGGATCTCCAACCTGCTCACCATCTTCTCGGCACTGAGCGGACGTGGCGTCGACGACCTGGTCGCCGGGTACGCAGGCAAGGGCTACGGCGATCTGAAGAAGGACCTGGCCGAGGCGGTCCGGGAATTCGTCACTCCGATCCAGCAGCGCACCCGTGCGCACCTCGACGATCCCGCCCAGCTGGACAAGCTCCTCGCTGCCGGGGCGGAGAAGGCTCGCGCGGCGGCGACGCCGACGCTGCGTACCGCGTACGAACGGGTGGGGTTCTTCCCGCCGGTAGGCGGCCGGTGATCGTCCGCGCGAGGGCGGCGGGGCGGGCGGGGATCGATGGCCGGAGGGGTGGCGCGGAGGGTGGATCAGGGGTACGGATCGTCGACGACCGGCGACACCGTCCAGATCGGCATCGCGGTGGACATCCCGGAGCCGTGGGGCAGTGTGCTGACCCGGCGGCGCCTGGAGGCCGGTGACCCGAACGCGGTGCAGGCGCACGTCACCCTGCTGGGGCCGACCGAGATCCCGGTGGCCGCGCTGCCCGCGGTGGAGCGGCACCTCGCCCAGGTCGCTGCCGCTCACCTGCCGTTCACCCTGCACCTGCGGGGTACCGGCACCTTCCGGCCGGTCACCCAGGTGGTCTTCGTCGCGGTGGCCGCCGGGATCAGCGAGTGCGAACTGCTGGCCGCCGCGATCAACGCCGCCCCACAACTGCGCCGGGAACTGCACTTTCCCTACCATCCACATGTAACGGTGGCGCAGGACGTCTCGCCGGAGGGGCTCGACCGGGCGTACGAGGACCTGGCCGACTTCTCCGCGATGTTCGAGGTCGAGTGTTTCACCCTCTTCTCGCACAGCGGGCAGACGCGGTGGCAGCCGCGCCGAGACTTCCGGCTGGGTGGTTGACCCGTCCGGTGGCGGCCGTCCGGTTGGGTAACCGACGGGTTCCGGGCGCGCCGATCAAAGGTCGGCGAGGATGACGACGTGAAGCTTCTGGGGCGGGTGGAGGCGGCCATCGACAGCCGGTTGGTCGCCGCGCGTCGCCGATCCCCGGTCTTCGCGCACCTGTGGCGCGCCGGGGTGCTCTACACCGATCTACAGGGCGGCCGGCTCGCCGCCGCGATCGCCTACTACGGCTTCTTCGCGGCCTTCGCCCTGGCCCTGGTCGGGTACGCGATCTTTGGCGCGATCCTGGAGGACGACGACGAACTGCGCGGTGCGGCGGAGGAGTTCCTCGGGGAGAACCTGCCGTTCCTGGACCCCGCGCAGGTCGCCGACAGCAGCGGTACCGCCGGACTGGTCGGCCTGCTCATCCTGGTGCTGACCGGGATCGGCTGGGTGGAGGCGATCCGCTCCTCGCAACGGTTGATCCACGGCTTCGACCAGCACCCCGGCAACCTGATCCTCCGGCGTCTGGTCGATCTCGGCGTGCTGCTCGTGGTCTTCGTGCTCCTCGGTGTGTCGGTGGCGGCGGTGGACGCGCTGGAGTCGCTGCTGCGGTTCCTGCTGCGCAGCACCGGCTCGGTCGGACTGACCACGGTCAGCGCCCTGCTCAGCGTGCTGGTCAACGCGGTGCTGGCCACGCTGCTGCTGGTCGCGGTACCCCGGCTGCGGATGAGTCGGGCTCGGCTGCGTCCGGTGGTGCTGTTCGTCGCCATCGGCATCACCCTGATCAATACCGTCGGCCGGTTCTGGGTGGGGCGCATCGAGCACAATCCGGCGTACACGGTGGTGGCCACGGCCGTGGGCCTGCTGGTCTACCTCTATCTGCTGAACCAACTGGTGCTCTTCGGGGCCGCGTTGGCCGCGACCAGCAGACGTGGGCAGGTGGTGGACCTGGCCGGCGGCGACGGGCCGGGCGACCCTGATCCACTCAGCGATCCCGGTACCCCGGGCGGTGCCGGCTGAGTGGGAACGGGCCGAACCGGCCCCCGCCCCCTTCTGTAGCGACGATGATGGGCCGGTGGGGGCTCTCGTGACGTTGGATCTGCCGAGCGACTCGCCGCTGCGCGACCTGCCGTGGATCATCACCTTCGGTCCGCTCTCCGACGCGGACGAGTGGGAGCCGGTCGTCTGTGGCCCGTACGAGCGGCCGCACGCGCTGGCGCTGGCCGAGGCGGTGGTCGCGGCCGAGCAGCTGATGGCGGTGGTCGAACCGCTGGTGCCCGCGGTGTCGGTGGAGCAGATCCGGGGTGAGCTCGCCGCCGCGCAAGGTGCCGCGCAGGACGAGGGCGTCCGGGTGGACCAGGCCGACCTCTACGGCGACTACGAGGACACCGTCGACGAGGAAGAGGATCTGGTGGCCGAGTACGACCACGGGACCGGCCCGTTGCCGGCACCGGACGTGGCCGAGCTGCGTGCCGGTTTCGCCCGGATCGCGACCCAGCTGACCGGCACCTGACGTACCCACGGTGACCGGCGCCCGGGGGTCGCCCGTGGCGCCAGCGGCCGGTGGCAGCGATCTGGTGACGGCATTGCTCGCCACCGAGCTTT
>NZ_JBHMIS010000020.1:0-98692 GCF_048060415.1 Micromonospora sp. LOL_024 | reverse complement strand
ACATCACCGAAGCCACCCGATGGGCCAACCGCGACATGAACAGGCCATTCACCATCCTCGGCCTTGCCGGATGATGTTGAAACGGCCGTGCACCGCTAACTGATCGAATGCATTGGCCCAGCCTATGAATCCTGCTGCACTACACCTCGCAGCTGTGGGTGTGCTCGGCGGCCGTCATGCGCCGTCATGCTCTGGGTACCCACGAAGGCTTTGACCACGCGGGGCCGTCCAAGCCTGATCCGGTCGAGGGCCTTGATCCTGGCCTTCTTGCTCCGGTCGCGCCACGTGTAGCCGTCGGTGTCGAAGACGAGCGGCTGCAGGTAGTCGACGGGGTCGATGACCCACCGCACATGGCCGGTCGGCATCCGGTACGCCCATCAGGTTGATCTGCTCGAGGTAGCCGGCGTACACGGCCAGGGAGCAGCCCTCCCGTGTCCGGCTTCCGGAGGTGAGGTGGTTCGGCACGTAGATGCGGGGGTGGGCAACCGACTGGTGGTGAATAAGATCACGCAGGTCGTTGTTGATGTAGTTCGCCGTCGACGCGGTCGCCAGGTGCGGCGTGTTCATGATGAACGAGTTCTACGAGCAGAACACCGGGTTCTCGACCAAGCTCTACTCGATCCTGGAAACGCAGATCGGTGCGCTCGTCGACAACCCGGCGGCGGCACAGGATCTCTCGGCGAACGCCGGCGGCAAGACCTCACCCGAGAGCTTCGAGAAGTACCTCACCAACCCGGCGATCACCTACACCACCGAGCCGCACGGACTCCAGGACATCGCAGGCTTCATGAAGGAGATCGGAATGATCTCGAAGACGCCGGACAGTTGGAAGGATCTCACCTTCCCCACCGTCCACGAGCGTGCCGGTAGCTGACGTCACAACCCGCACCTCCCGACATCCCGCGCGGTGACCTCGCCGTCGGCGGTCGCGTCCGGCGACCGCCGACGGCTTGTCATCTGGGGGGCGGACCCCGTCAGTGGCGTTCGTCGCGGTCACGCCGGACGGTGGCCTTGCGTCCCTTGATGGTGCTGCCGCGCAGCCCGGCAATGATTTCGTCGGCGACCGAGTTCGGCACCTCGACCAGGGAGAAGCGGTCGGCGATCTCGATCGAGCCGATGTCCCGGCCGCGGATGCCGGTCTCGCCGGTGATCGCGCCCACCAGGTCCTGTGGGCGTACCCCGGCGCGCCGGCCCAGACCGATGAAGACCTGGGTGGTGCCGCTGGCGCGGGGACGCGCCGGTCGGCGTTCGCCCCGTCCCTCGTAACCCGGTCGGCTGTCCCGAGTCTCCCGGCCCTCGCGGGGCGCGCGGACCGCGACCTGCGGGATCTCCTCCTCGGCCTCGTCGGAGCCGGGCAGGGTCGCCTCGTGGGACAGCTTCACCGCGGCGAGCGCCACCTCCATCAGGTCGAACTCGTCGCTGAGGGTCTCGACGATGACCCGGAACGGGTCCAGGTCGTCCTCCAGCAGGCTCTCCCGCAGCGCGGCCTGGGTCAGCTCCAGTCGGCGGGTACGCAGGTCGGCGACGGTGGGGATCTTGTCGATCGTGATCCGCTGTCCGGTGACTCGCTCGATGGTCTTGAGCATCCGGTGCTCCCGCGGCTCGGCCAGGGTGATCGCCACCCCTTCCCGCCCGGCCCGGCCCACCCGGCCGATGCGGTGCACGTACGACTCCGGAGCCGAGGGCACGTCGTAGTTGACCACGTGGCTGAGTTGCTCGACGTCCAGCCCACGGGCGGCGACATCGGTGGCGACCAGCAAGTCGGCAGTGCCCGCCCGGAGCCGTCCCATCACCCGGTCACGCTGTTCCTGGCTCATTCCGCCGTGCAGCGCCTCAGCCCGGTACCCTCGACCGTTCATCGTCTCGGTGAGCCGGTCGACCTCCTCCCGGCTGCGGCAGAACACGATCGCCGCGGCCGGCGACTCGACGTCGAGCACCCGGCCCAGCGCCGCCGGCTTGTGTGCCCGGGCCACCAGGTAGGCGCTCTGACGCACCCGGGGCGCCTCCCCGGCCACCGCCTGCTCGCGGGCGATGAGGATACGCAGTGGATCGCTCAGGTGAGCGCGGGCCATGCCATCGATCCGTGCCGGCATGGTCGCGGAGAAGAGCACCGTCTGGCGCTGCTCCGGGGCGTGCTCCAGGATCGCCTCGATGTCCTCGGCGAAGCCCATGTCGAGCATCTCGTCCGCCTCGTCGAGCACCACCGCGGCGACGTTGCCCAGCCGCAGCGTTCCCCGGGCGATGTGGTCCAGTGCCCGCCCGGGGGTGGCCACCACGACGTCGACCCCGATGTCCAACGCCCGCAGCTGCCGGCCGATCGGCTGTCCCCCGTAGATCGGCAGTACCCGGGCGCCGAGATCCTTGCCGTAGCGGTGGAACGCCTCCGACACCTGCACCGCGAGTTCACGAGTCGGCACCAGCACCAGGGCCAGCGGGTCGCCCTTGCGTTCGTCCGGCATCCGTTGCAGCAGGGGCAGTGCGAACGCCGCCGTCTTGCCGGTGCCCGTCGCCGCCTGTCCGAGCAGGTCCCGGCCGGCCAGCAGCGGAGGGATCGCCTCGCGCTGGATCGGCGTGGGCTCCTCGTAGCCGAGCGCGGCGAGTGCGGCGAGCAGTTCGGGCCGCAGGCCGAGATCCGCGAAGGCGGGGTGGTCGGTGGACGGGCCAGGCGATACGGGCGTGGAACTCATGGGACAAGCTTTTCATTACGCCCTATCGCCCGCTGCGCCGACCACCGGAACCTGCCCGGCGCTACCGCCGACCGGCCCGGCGAGTCATGTGCCGAACGGTACATTCAGGTGGCGGCGGCGGCCGCAGGATGCCGGTGGTGGCCATCGCAGAGCCCGCCACCGCCCCGCAGGAGGCGCTCCTGCGGTGGGCGACCGGGTCCGCCGTCGGGCAGCCGGTGCACCCCGGACCGCTCGGAACCGCTCGTCCAGTACGTCCCACTGGGTCCGGTACCCGCTCCACGGTCGACATCGGCGTCACAGTTCGCCGCAGCGGCGCTCGGCCCGGTGATCGAGGGTGCTGCGCGGCAGAAGCATCTCCACCGCTTTTGCCACGCCTTAGAGGGATATAGGAGCTCTGCTCGTACTCATTCCGATTCATCTGATTACTGTCTGCAACAGGTGGTCGTCGCGCCGGCAGAGAGGACCGACCATGCGAGTGCCCAGCCGAAGCCCGGGACACCAGTCCGGTCCTATCGTCACGCCGGCGCGTCGTCGTCCGCGAGGCAGTGTGCGCCCGCTCACCACTGCCCCGCCCGACCTGGCGGCCTACCGCGATGCCGTCGCCGAACTGCTGGTCGAGGTGGGTGCGCTCGCCCAGGCGAGCAGCACGACCGCCCGTCAGGTGCTGATCGACCAGCGGCTGCGGGAGCCGGCCATCGCGAAGGTCCTCGAAGCGACCTCGCAGGGCCTGATCGGCGCCCGGGAAACCCTGCTGCTGGAGATGGCGCGGTACCAGCCGAACGCGCGTAGCTCCGCCGGGGACCTCGTCGCCCTCGTCCGCATCTACCTACTGTCCCGGATCGACGTGATGTGGTGGCGCGACGCGTCGACCTTCCTCACCGACACCGAGGTGCACCACAGCACCGAGCTGGTGGACCTGGAGTGGCTGCGACGCCGGGACCTGCTGTGGTTCCGTTACGCCGAGCAGCCCCGCACGGTCGTCGGCCGGGGGGTGCGCGCCCTGCGCCGCCGATTGCAGCCCGAGGCCACGCCGCGTACCGCCGGGTTGTTGTTCCGCCGGGCCCGCCGCGAGGTGGTCGCCCTGCTCAACGACATCGGCCGCGAGTTCGCCGCCGCCACCCCGGCGGGCACCCCGCCGCTGTGGGTCACCAGCCTGGTCCGCAGCGCCGAGCACCAGTACCGGTTGCGGCGCCTCGGGTATGCGGCGATGGTGCCCAGCGGGCACTGCCTGGGCTGGGCCGCGGACGTGGAAATGGAGTGGTTCGGCCACTTCGGCGTGCGGGAAACCCTGGCCGGACTGCTGCTGAACCGGCAGCGGGCCGAAGAGATCAACGTGGTTGACGAGGGGCAGGCGTGGCACATCTGCCTCGCCCCATCCGCCACTCAGCGGCTGCGGCGGGCCTACGAGGCCGAGATGGGGATCTGAGCGATGTGCGGCATCGTGCTCACCCTCGGCCCGGAGGCCGACCCGGCGGTCTTCCGGCGGATGCTCGGTACGCTCTCCCCGCGCGGTGCGGTCACCGAGACCCGGTACGAGAACGGCCTTCTCGCCGGGGTCAGGCGGTTGCCGGTGGTGGACCGGGAGCGTGCCGTGCAGCCGTGGGTCTCCACCGGCGGGCGCTGGCTGCTCTGCTACAACGGCGAGGTCTTCAACCACCACGAGCTGCGCGCCCAGCTGACCGACCTCGGGTACGAGTTCCGCAGCACCAGCGACACCGAGGTGGTGCTCGCCGCGTTCGAGCAGTGGGGCGACCAGGTGGTGACCCGGCTCCGCGGCGAGTACGCCCTCGCCGTCGTGGATCAGGCCACCGGCCGCGCCTACCTGGCCCGGGATCCGCTCGGGGTGAAGCCGCTCTACTGGTCGCGGACCTCGGGATGCCTGCACGTGGCGAGCGAGGTGAAGGCGTTGGTCCTGGTGGGCGCGCCGGTGATCGAGGTGCCGCCGGGGCATCACGGCTGGGTCGACGCCGACCGGCAGGTCCGGCTGCGCCCGTACGTGGACCTGCTCGCGCTCGGCGCGGACCGGCCGGTGGTGGACGACCCGGACGAGGCCGCCCTGCTCGTCCGTGCCGCCCTCACCGACAGCATCCGGGTGCGACTGGACACCGACCTCACGGTGGGTGTGGTGCTCTCCGGAGGTCTGGACAGCTCGCTGGCGTTGCTACACGCGGCACAACTGCACCCGGACTGCGTCGCGGTGACCGTCGGTGCGCCGGGCAGCCCCGACCTGGCGTACGCCCGGCGGTTGGCGAAGGATCTCGGGGTGCCGCACGAGGTGATCGAGCTGCGCCCGCGCGACATCCGGCTGGCCGACATCCGGGAGGCGATCCGCCTCTCCGAGCTGACCGAGTACGGCGACATCATCAACGCGGTCGTCTCTGTGCCGATCTTCCGCCGCCTGCGGGACCTGGGCGTGCGGGTGGTGCTCACCGGCGACGGTTCCGACGAGTTGTTCGGTGGCTACCCGATGTACCACGAGGTCGGGCCGGAGGCGTCGCGGCGGCTCTTCCTGCACAAGATCCGAAACCTGTGTCGTACGGAGCTGCAGCGGGTCGACCGGACCAGCATGGGTTTCGGCGTGGAGGCCCGGGTGCCCTTCCTGGACCTGGCCCTGGTCGAGCTGGCGATGCGGCTGCCGGTGGAGCTGAAGTCGCGTGACGGTCAGGACAAGTGGATCGTCCGCCGGGCCTTCGCCGACCTGCTGCCCGACTACATCCGGCGCCGGCCGAAGAACCCGATGTCGTACTCGTCGGGGCTGCACGAGCGGGCCCGGTTGTACAAGCCGCTCTTCGCCCGGTTGCACCGTTCGTTCGGCTATCACCTGCTGGAGTCGGTCCGCCGCGACTTCGACAGCGTGCTGACGCGCTGCGGCAACGACCTGGACGCCGCGCTCGCCGCCGGCCGGGCTCGGCCCGACTACACCGTGCTGGAACACGCCCGCGATCTGGCCGGCGCGGCCAGGTGGAACGCCACCCCGATGGTGCGCCGCCTGGTCTCGCCGCGTCGCAACCGGGGTGACGAGGCGCCGCTGCCCGGCTGAGTCGTTGCTACGCGACCGGGCCCGGCCCTCCCGGCGTGCGGGAGGGCCGGGCCCGTTGGCGTGCTGGTCTACCAGCTCAGGTAGCTGGGCTGGGTCTGGACGTTCAGCTCGCGGTAGTGGACCAGTTTGGCCGTCCACGTCCGCCAGTCGTTGAGTTCGAGCACGTCCAGCCCCTTCTGGATGTCCGAGGAGTAGATGTGCCCGTTGTAGTAGTAGGCCGACCAGGAGCCGCCCACGATCAGCTGTGTGTCCGACAGCGGACCGCGCTCCCAGTAGCCGATCTCCTTTGGCTTGCGGGAGTCGGTGAAGTCCCACACGGACACGCCGCCCTGGTACCACGCCTGGACCATGATGTCCTTGCCGAGCACCGGGATGAGCGAGCCGTTGTGCGCCACGCAGTTCTCGGTGGCAGCGTTGGTCCGCGGGATCTTGTAGTAGCTGCGGAACTCCAGCTTGCGTTTGTGTCCCTTGCCGGTGAGGTCGTAGATGGCGTTGGCGCCCCGGTCCGGGCCCACGGTCTCGTTGCAGGTGGCGCCACCGCCGCCGCCCAGCTCGTCGGTGAAGATGACCTTGGTGCCGCGGTTGTTGAAGGTGGCAGAGTGCCAGAACGCGAAGTTGGTCGTGTCCCGCACCGTGTGCAGCACCCTCGGTGCCTCCCGCCTGCTGATGTCCAGCAGCACCCCGTCGCCCATGCAGGCGCCGGCCGCGAGATCCTTGGCCGGGTAGGCGGTGATGTCGTGGCAGCCGGTGGTCGCCGAGCCGCCGGTGCGACCCTCGTAGCCACCGTCGGGGAAGAGGTTCGGCGTGGCCACGACCGCCGCGTCGGTCGGCTTCTTCAGCGGCACCTTGACGATGCTGATCGAGTCGTGCGGTGGCTGGCAGTCCGGGAAGTTGGCGTTCGGGCTGTACGAGGAGACGTAGAGGTAGACCGACTTCTTGTCCTTGGCCGGCACCAGGGTGTGGGTGTGCGAGCCGCACGCCGTCTCGACCGCCTTGATGTACCGGGGGCTGGTCTTGTCCCTGATGTCGAAGATCTTGATGCCCTCCCACGACTCCTTGATCGTGGTGGACTGGGAGGTGCTGCTGCACGAGTCGTCGTTGCGGGACGAGTCCGTCGACAGGAAGAGCAGGTCACCGTGGACGGAGATGTCGTTCTGCGCGCCCGGGCAGAGCACCTGCGACACGATCTTCGGCCTGCTCGGCTTGGCGATGTCGTAGATGACGAAGCCGTCGTAGTTCCCGACGAAGGCGTACCTGCCCTGGAAGGCGATGTCGGTGCCGAGCGCCGCGGTGGAGTCGAACGGCGCCTGCTTCGGCAGGTTGGCGATCAGTTTGAGGTTGTGGCTGCTGTCGATCTCGTCGACACCGAGTGGTGCCTCGACGGCCACGGTGGACTCGGTGCCCAACTGCGGGACCGTCTGTGCGTTGCCGGGTGGGGCAACCGCGACACTCGTGAGGAGGAGCCCGGTGGCGGCCACACTGACGATGCGCAGTTGCCGCCCCCGTGGCAGGGTCAATCCGACCATCGGCGATGCCCTTCGAAAGGGGGATGACGATGGCCGTACCCTACTCCGAGAAGAGATTCATCGATGTGATTTGGCTCACATCTGGTCCTGGTTGTCGATGGATGCGATCGCGGCGACCTCGACCCGGAGACGGGCCGCATGACCATGTGACAGGACGATCGCAGGCTGGCGTCACAACGGTCTGCCCGTGCCTCGCCCAGGCGACCGGCACCGCGGAGATGTTCCGCGCAGGTCGGGGCGGTGCTCGGCGCCGCTCCGGTACCGCGGTGACGGCCAGAACGATGGTGTCGCTGGCGGCTACAGGCGTTCGACGGTGGGGCCGGCGCAGCGGTTGCGGCTGTCGAAAACGTAACGGGCGTGCCGGGCGACCAGGTCATAGTCGAACACGTCGTGGTCGGTGACCACCACCACGCCATCGGCCGCGCCGACCTCGCGTTCGGTCAGGTCCACCATCTGCACCCCGGCGGGAAGATGGTGAGCCTCGGCGTACGGCTCGACCGCGCGGACCTCGGCGCCGAACTCCCGCAGCCGGCGGGCCACGTCGACGGCCGGTGAGTCGCGCATGTCCCCGGTGTTGCGTTTGTACGCCAGCCCGAGCAACAGCAGTCGGGAACCGTTGACCGACCGGCCCGACCGGTTGAGCCCCGCCATCACCCGCTGCGCCACATGCTCGGGCATCTCGTGGTTGACGTCGCTGGCCAACTCGATGAACCGGAACTGCCGGCCGAGTCGGCGCTTCACCTGCCAGGACAGGTAGCAGGGGTCGATCGGCAGGCAGTGCCCACCGACGCCGGGACCGGGCCGGAACGGCATGAAGCCGAACGGCTTGGTCGCCGCAGCGTCGATCGCCTGCCAGACGTCGATGTCCAACTGGTGCGAGAGCATGGCCAACTCGTTGACCAGCGCGATGTTGACCTGACGGAAGGTGTTCTCGATCAGCTTCGTCAGCTCGGCGACCCGGGTCGAGCCCACCGGCACCGTACGCTCCACCAGCTGTCGGTAGAAGGCGTCGATCCGGGCCAGCGAGGCGTCGTCCACGCCCGAGACCACCTTCGGGGTGTTCGTCAGCTGCCACGTCTGGTTGCCCGGGTCGATCCGTTCCGGGCTGTAGCCGAGGTGGAAGTCACCAGGACTGCGCAGGCCGCTGGCCGACTCCAGCAGCGGTCGCAGCAGCTCCTCGGTGGTGCCCGGGTAGGTGGTCGACTCGAGGATCACCGTGCAGCCCGGCCGCAGGTGCGGCCCGATCTCCGTGCCGGCCTGCTTCACGAAGCTCAGGTCGGGCGTACCGTCGCGCAGCGGCGTGGGCACGGTGATCACGCAGGTGTCGAAGTCCTTGGCGTCGGCGTACTCGGCGCTCGGGTGGTACCGGCCGCTGGCCAACGCCCGGCCGAGGCGATCGGCGGGGATGTCCGCCACATACGGCTCGCCCGCGGTGAGGCGCTTGACCCGGTCGGTGTCGACGTCCAGACCGACCACGTCGAGCCCGGCTTCGACGGCCCGGATGGCCAGCGGCAGGCCGACGTAGCCCTGCCCGATGACGACCAACTTCTCCACGCCCACCCAAGCTCCCGACAGTAGAAGACAACTGGTGGTGAGGAGCCTAAAGCGCGGTGTTGTGCCGTACGTCCGTTTCGGGGAATCCGAGGAGATTGGGACGGGTGTTGCTCAGCTGCCGCCGTCGGTGATCTCGGTCGGCCCGGTCGTCGGCGCGCCGGTGGTCGGCGTCGGAGCGGGCGACGTGGGCTCCGGATTGGCGGTCGTCGGGTCGGGGCTCGGTGTGGTCGGCTCCGGTGACTCGGGTGCGCTCGGCTCGCTGGGCTGCGGTGTGGTCGGCTCCGGCGAGGTGGGCTCGCCAGGACGTGAGGTGGCGTTGGTGGGCCGTAGCGGCGGCACCGGGGCAGGGCTGCTCGTCTCCTGGCTCGGCGACTGTTCCTTGACGACGACCTCGGCCGTCGGTGCGGGGGTCGGTAGTTTGACCGCCGGAGTGTCGGCCTCCTGGGTGGCGCCGAGGGCGGCACCGAGCGCGGTCAGGCCGACAAGCACGGCGGTGAGCGCGCCCACGAGCGTGCCGCGCCGCCGGCCGCCGGGCGGGGCGGCCAGCACCGGCAGGTCGCTGCGGGTGTCCGGCCCGGCGTCCCGCAGCGCGGCGGCGGCCGGGGCCATCGTGGTGGGCAGGGAACTGTCCGAAACGGCGGCGCGTGCGGCCTCGGCCATCGCCGCTCCGCTGCCGAACCGGTCTGCCGGATCCTTCGCCAGCGCACGACCGATCAGCAACCGCACCGCTTCCGGGACGTCGGGCGGCAGCTCCGGTGGCGGGTCGTCGAGGTGCCTCACAGCGACCTGGAGCGGGTTGTCGCCGGTGAACGGCGGACTGCCGGTCAGACAGCAGTAGCCGACCGCGCCGAGCGCGTACAGGTCGGTCGCACCGGAGACCGGACGTCCGGCGGCCTGCTCGGGGGCCATGTAGAGCGCGGTGCCGGGCACCGCGTTCGTGCTGGTGATACTCGTCACATTCGTCGAGCGGGCCACGCCGAAGTCGACCAGGACGACCGTGCCGTCCTCCTGCACGAGCAGATTGCTCGGCTTCACGTCGCGGTGCACGATCCCGCCGAGGTGCGCGGCGTGCAGCGCCTGCGCCGCCTGCGCCACGACCGACATCGCCACGCCCACGTGCAGGCGCCCATCGGCCTCTATGAGTCGGGACAGCGGCTCGCCGGTGACGAACTCCATGACCAGGTAGTCGGCCCGGCCGCCGCCGGGCAGGTCGTCCTCGCCGCAGTCGAACACCTGCACGATGCCCGGATGGCGCAACGCCGCCATGATTCGCGCCTCGGCGCGGAACCGGGCGATGAAGTCGGGGTCGGAGACCAGCGAAGGCAGCAGCACCTTGACCGCGACCTGGCGGCCGAGGATCAGGTCGGTCGCTCGCCAGACGTCGCCCATGCCGCCGGTGGCGACACGCTCGTCCAAGCGGTATCGACCGCTGAGTACGACCTCCGATGACAGCACGGCACCACCGTACCTACAGCGGGCGTCAAAGAGCGCGCCGGCAGGTCGGCCGTGGCCGCCCGCCCCCACGTGGCCCCGATGCCTGACCGTGCTCTGACGGATGCGGGGGGTCACCGCATCGCCGTAGGCGGGCTGTCCCGACCGTTGTCCGGGACGACCGTAGCGTCGCAGGTCCTCGTCCTGTTACGGCGAACCGCGCTCGAGACGGTAGACAATTATCACTGCGAGTGTGGTCTCCTGGGCTTGTTCGACCCGTTCGGTGCTCCTAACGTGAGCCGGGCCCGGTCGAGCCGGGGACGCCCGCCCGCGCGGTTGTGGTCCTCGGCGTCGTCAATCGGTCCCGGGCCGTGGCGGTCCGGGAACGAACAAGGCGACGGGGGGCGGGGTGCGGGAGGAGGTCCGGATCGAGGACCGCGCCGTCACCCAGGTCCGCGAGCACCGGCGGACGATGCGCGAGGGTCCGGCCGACTGCGAAGCGGCGCGGCCATGACCGGCGGGTTGAGCGAGGTGGTCGCTGCGGCCCAGGCCGGTGACGAGGACGCCTTCCGCTCGTTGTACCGAGACCTCCAGCCCGGCCTGCTGCGCTACCTGACTGCCCTGGTGGGATCGGACGCCGAGGACGTCGCCTCGGAAACGTGGTTACAGGTCGCCCGCGACCTGCCCTCGTTCACCGGCGGGGAGTTCCGGGCCTGGACCGTCACCATCGCCCGCAACCGGGCCATGGACCATCTGCGTCGACAACGGCGTCGTCCGGCCCTGTCAGTGCCGGTGCAGGAACTCAGCGAGTTGGCCGGAGACGCGGACACCGCGCAACGGGCCGGTGAGAGCATCGGCACCGAGGCAGCGCTGGCGATGATCGCCAGCCTGCCGCCCCGGGAAGCCGAAGCGGTTCTCTTGCGTGCCGTTGTCGGGCTCGACGCGGCGACCGCCGGGCGGGTGCTCGGCCGCCGGGCCGGTGCGGTGCGTACCGCCGCCCACCGGGGGCTGCGTCGGTTGGCCGCGCTGCTGGACCAGCAGGACGGGTCCGCCGCGCCGGTCGGCGCGGATGCGCTTCGGCCGGCCGTGGCCCGGACGAGCCCACCCGCCGGCCGCCGGCCGCCGCAGACCGAACCGGTGGACGGCTGACGTGCGGGGGCTGCGCCTGATGCTGCGCCGGTCGGTTCGGACCGAACACGACCGGCTGCTGGACTTCGACCACCACCCCGGGGCACGACAGTCGCCTCCTGGTGCGCCGGTCCCGCTCGCCAGCCTGCTGCGGGCGGCTGCCGCCCCGCCCCGCGAGCGGGAACTCGCCGGTGAGGAGGCGGCACTCGCCGCATTCCGTGCGGCCCGCCGTGACAGCCCGGTCGGCTCGTCAGGGGCCCGCTCGGTACGGCGCCGGTTCACGGCTGGTGCCACGGCGTGGATCGCCGGGCTGGTGGCCACCGTCACCGCGGGTGCCGCCCTGGCCGCGTCCGGCCCGGACCGTCCCGAGCCGCCGCCTCCGGCATCCAGCCCGACGGCACCGGCAACCAGCCTGACCGAGCAGACAACCAGCCCGGTCGTGCCGGCGCCCACCCTGGGCGACGGCGGGCACACCGGGGACCGTGCCGGCGCGCCGACCACTCGCCCGAGCGCCGGTCCGACCTACGACGCGCCGGCTCCCGTCACGCCCACGCCCGACGGGTCCGCACAGCCGGACACCGGTGCGTCCGGATTCGTCGGTCCCGGCAACTCGGCCAGCATCACCGACCGGAACGGTCTCTGCCGGGCCTACCTGGCCAAGCCGCAGCGGCAACGGGAGCGGGCCCTGCGGACCCCGGCCTTCGCCGAGTTGGTGGCTGCGGCCGGCGGTGCGGAGCTCGTCGAGGCGTACTGCCGGGATCTGCGGGTCGGATCGTGATTACCGTCTGCCGGATCCCTGGCCCTGATAGAACGGTGAGGGGCGGAGTCGACGCCCGGCGTGAATGTCACCGGCTCGGGTTACGGTGGTCGCCGGATCCGGTGCGCGAAGGGAGCCGTTGCATGGTGATGTCGCCGGAAGTGGGCCGGGTACCGGTGTTGCGGGACCGCGCCGCCGCCGCTCGACACCTGGCCCGCATCTGCTTCAAGACCGGCCCTCCCACCTACACCGGGGTCGAGCTCGAATGGACGGTCCACGAGACCGTCGACCCGAGCCGACCCATCGACGCCGCGCGACTACGCGCCGCCTTGGGGCCCCACAGTCCCACCACGCTGGACCCGACCAGCCCTGCCCGACGCCTCCTGCGGGGCAGCACGACGACCGTCGAGCCCGGCGGGCAACTGGAGATTTCCAGCCCGCCGCGAGCCTCCGTCGCCGCGCTGATCGAGGCCACCCAGGCTGACATGGACCAGGTCTCCCGGCTGCTGGACGCCGCAGGTCTGACCCTCGGCCGCACCGGCATCGACCCGTATCGACGCCCGCGGCCGGTGCTCGACACTCCGCGGTACCGCGCCATGCGCCGCGTCTTCGACCGGGATGGGCCGGCCGGGCGGACGATGATGTACAGCACCGCCGGACTTCAGGTCTGCCTCGACGCCGGGCAGCCCGAGCAGCTCGCGGCCCGGTGGGCGCTCGTGCACGCCGTCGGGCCGCCACTGCTGGCGGCATTCGCCACCGCCGGCCGGAACGCGGGCCGGGACACCGGCTGGGCATCGGCCCGGATGGTGGCGTGGTGGCGCATCGATCCCGCCCGCACCGCCCCCGTCTGGCAGCCGGACCTGGTTGACACGGACCCGGTCGCCGCCTGGACCGCGTACGTGTTGGCCGCCCCGCTGCTCTGCGTCCGCCGCGACGACGGGGAGTGGACCCCGCCGCCCGACGTGACGTTCGCCGACTGGGTCGACGGGGCGTTGCCCCGCCCGCCCGACGTCGACGACCTCGAGTACCACCTCAGCACGCTCTTTCCGCCGGTACGCCCGCGTGGGTACCTCGAACTGCGCTACCTCGACGCGCAGCCCGGGCGGGACTGGATCCAGCCGCTGGCGGTACTCGAGGCGTTGCTCAGCGGTCCCGACACCGTTGCCGCGGCGACTGCGGCGACCGCTTCCGTCGCCGACCGCTGGCAGGCCGCCGCCCGACGCGGCCTGCGCGACCCCACCCTGTCCAGGGCCGCCGTCGACCTGTTCGACCTGGCGCGGACGGCACTGCCCCGGCTGGACCTGCCGCCGGCACTGTACGACGAGATCGACCAGGGGCTACGACGGCGGCGTGACGCCGCGGAGAGGAGTCAGCGGTGACCGGCACCATCACCGACCGGAGTTCCGAGGAGCTGCGTGGCCGGATCGCGGCCGAGCTGGATCGGACCAGGGCGCGCACCGCGGTGTTGACCGACGCGGTGGACGACGACGACCTGGTGCGCCAGCACTCGTCGTTGATGTCGCCTCTGGTCTGGGACCTGGCCCACGTGGGCAACCAGGAGGAGCTCTGGCTGGTTCGCGACGTCGGCGGGCGGGAACCGGTCCGCCGCGACATCGACGACCTGTACGACGCCTTCAAACAGCCGCGCCGGGACCGCCCCGCACTGCCGTTGCTGCCGCCGGATCAGGCGCGGGCGTACGTGGCGACGGTCCGCGAGAAGGTCTACGACCTGCTGGACCGGGTGGCCTTCGACAGCCGACGACTGGTCGCCGACGGTTTCGCCTTCGGCATGATCGTGCAGCACGAGCAGCAGCACGACGAGACCATGCTCGCCACCCATCAGCTGCGCGCCGGCCCCGCGGTGCTGCAGGCGCCGCCGCCGCCCGAGCCGGCCCGTCCGGTGCCCGGTGAGGTACTGGTGCCCGCCGGTCGGTTCGTGATGGGCACCGACACCGATCCGTGGGCATTGGACAACGAGCGCCCGGCCCACCAGGTGGACCTGCCCGCGTATGTCATCGACGCCGCACCGGTGACCAACGGGGCGTACCGCGCGTTCATCGCCGACGGCGGGTACGACGATCCCCGCTGGTGGACCGAGGCGGGCTGGCGGCACCGCCGCCGGGCCGGGCTGAGCGCGCCGATGCACTGGCGGCGCGACGGCGACGGGTGGGCGTACCGACGCTTCGGGCGGTGGGACCAGGTCCGCGACGACGAGCCGGTGGTGCACGTCGGTTACCACGAGGCGCAGGCGTACGCCGCCTGGGCGGGCAAGCGGCTGCCCTCCGAGGCGGAGTGGGAGAAGGCGGCCCGCTGGGACCCGGCGACCGGCCGCTCCCGCCGCTATCCGTGGGGTGACGACGAGCCGACCTCGGCGCACGCCAACCTGGGGCAGCGACACCTGCGGCCGGCGCCGGTCGGCGCCTATCCGGCCGGCGCCTCACCGCTGGGTGTGCACCAGCTCATCGGTGACGTGTGGGAGTGGACGTCGACACCGTTCAGGGGCCACCCGGGCTTCGCGGCCTTCCCCTACCGGGAGTACTCCGAGGTCTTCTTCGGCGACGACCACCAGGTCCTGCGCGGCGGCTCGTTCGGCACCGACCGGGCCGCCTGCCGGGGCACGTTCCGCAACTGGGACTACCCCATCCGGCGGCAGATCTTCAGCGGTTTCCGGTGCGCCCGCGACGCCGACCCGGACCAGGCCCACCGGTGACGGCCGCGGACCAGGTCTCCTGATGTGCCGGCACCTGGCGTACCTCGGCCCGCCGGTGACGCTGCGGGAACTGTTGTTCGACCCGCCGCACTCGTTGCTGCGGCAGTCCTGGGCGCCGCGCGACATGCGCGGCGGTGGCACGGTCAACGCCGACGGTTTCGGCGTCGGCTGGTACCCGGGCGGCGGCGCCCCGGTGCGGTACCGACGCGCGCAGCCGATGTGGAGCGACCCCACCATCGCCGAACTCGCGGCGGCCACCTCGGCCGGTGCGGTGCTGGCCGCGGTCCGCTCGGCCACGGTGGGCATGGCGGTCGTCGAGGCCGCCGCCGCGCCGTTCGCCGAGGGGCGCTGGTTGTTCAGCCACAACGGCGTGGTGCGGGGTTGGCCGGACTCGATGGTTCCGCTCGCCGCCACCCTGCCCGTGCGGGACCTGCTCACCATCGACGTGGCCACCGACTCGGCGTTGCTGTGGGCGCTGGTCCGTGATCGGCTGCGGGCGGGGGCGGCGCCGGCCGAGGCGATCGCCGACACGGTCAGCGCGGTCGCGGCGGCGGCCCCCGGGTCGCGACTGAACATGCTGTTCACCGACGGGCAGACGGTGGTCGCCAGCACGGTCGGGCACGCCCTGTCGTGGCGGGCCACGCCGGCCTCGGTGCTGTTGGCCTCCGAACCGCATGACGACGAGCCGGGCTGGCGGGAGGTGCCCGACGGGCATCTCGTGGAAGCCACCGCGACCGAGGTCCGTCAGCGCACGCTGGCGACGTGGTGAACGAGCCGGACCGCATCCGACGAGTACGACAGAAGGGAACCAGATGGGCGCCGAGCCGCTAGAGATCCATCTCGACGACCACGACATCGCTCTGAGCCTGCGACGGGACGTGCGGGTCGGGTTGACCGCGCGGGAGAAGTGGCTGCCGCCGAAGTGGTTCTACGACAGCCGGGGCAGTGAGCTGTTCGACGAGATCACCCGGCTTCCCGAGTACTACCCGACCCGGGTGGAGCGTGCCGTGCTGGCTCGACGGGCCGCCGAGATCGCCGAGTTGACCGGCGCGAAGACCCTCATCGAGCTTGGTTCCGGGTCGTCGGAGAAGACCCGCCTGCTGCTGGACGCCTTCACCCACCATGGCAACCTCGGGACGTTCGTCCCGCTGGACGTGTCGGTCAGTGCCCTGGCTGGCTCGACCGCCGCCCTCGCCGCCGACTACCCCCGGCTGCGGGTACGCGGCATCGTCGGGGACTTCACCCGTCACCTGGACCGCCTGCCCACCGGCGGGCGGCGGCTGGTGATCTTTCTCGGCGGCACCATCGGTAACCTGCTGCCGGCCGAACGGGACGACTTCCTCGCCCGGATGCGGGCCGCGTTGGAAGCGGGCGACTGGCTGCTGGTCGGCACCGACCTGGTGAAGGACCCGGCGGTCATCGTGCCCGCATACGACGACGCGAAGGGAGTGACCGCCGAGTTCAACCGGAACGTGCTGCGGGTGTTGAACCGGGAACTCGGCACCGAACTGGACCCGGAGGCGTTCAGCCACGTCGCCCGCTGGGACCCGGAGCGGGAGTGGATCGAGATGCGGCTGCGGGCCGAGCGACCCGTCCGGGTTCGGGTGCTCGACCTGGACGTCGGCTTCGCCGTGGGGGAGGAGCTGCGTACCGAGGTGTCGGCGAAGTTCCGCCCGGAGGGGATCGCCGCGGAACTGGCCGCCGCGGGCTTCCGAGTCCAGCGGTTCTGGACCGACCCGGACGGCCTCTTCGGGGTCGGTTTGGCGCAGGCCGGGTGAGAGCCGTCCGCCGGCGCGAGTGCGTCACCTCCCCCGACGGGCAGCGGCGGGCAGGGGCTGGGTAGGCTCGCCGCAGCGAAGGGGAGTAGCCCGCAACGTCGTGGTCGACAAACTGGTACGTTCCGCATCCGGCCACGTGGCCTCGTTCTGCGAGGCGGGCGAGACCTTTGATCCAGGCTTGACAGCCGGGTCGAGGGCATCCCTGTCCTTCCTCCCGGCCTGATCCGGAAGGACACCATGGAGGGGTTCCTCGTCGCGCTGGCGGTCAGTTTCGGCGTGATCTTCGTCGCCGAGCTGGGAGACAAGTCCCAGCTGATGGCTTTGGCCTTCGCCACCAGATATCGCACCGTGCCGATCCTGATCGGCATCACCGTCGCCACCGCCGTGGTGCACCTGGCCTCGGTGGCGGTCGGCGTCGGCCTCGGCGCCGCCCTGCCAACCGGCTGGATCTCGCTGTTCGCGGGTCTGGCCTTCGTCGGCTTCGGCCTGTGGACCCTGCGGGGGGACACCCTCACCGAGCAGGAGAAGCGCAAGGCCGCGAGGGGCGGCAGGTCGGCGGTGCTGGCGGTCGGCGTCGCGTTCTTCCTCGCCGAGCTGGGCGACAAGACGATGCTCGCCACGATCACCCTGGCCACCCAGTACGGCTGGTTCGGCACCTGGGTCGGCTCGACCGTCGGCATGGTGGCCGCCGACGCGTTGGCCATCGGCGCGGGCCGGCTGCTCGGCCGGAAGCTGCCGGATCGGACTATCAGGTACGGCGCTGCCGCGCTCTTCGCCGCCAGCGGCATCTGGTTGCTCGTGGAGGCGCTCGCTGAGCTGCGTTGAGGACGTCCGGGGCAGACTACCCGGGCATCGGCCGGGTAAGGCGCGAAGGTGGACGTCGAGGGTATTCTCCGCCACGGTCATCACCTGGTGGTGACCGTGGCGGAACTGGTCGGCGTGGTGGTGATCGTCGCCGGGGTGGCCTGGGCGGCGCTGCGGTTCGTCGTTGACGGGCTGCGCCATCGTGATGCCGCCGTGTTCACCCGGATCCGGCTGTCCCTGGGCCGCTTCCTCGTCCTGGGGCTGGAGTTCCAGCTGGCGGCGGACATCCTGCGCACCGCGTTGTCGCCGACCTTCGCGCAGATCGGCCAGCTCGCCGGCATCGCGGCCATCCGGACCGTGCTCAACTACGTCCTGGGTAGGGAGATCGCTCAGGAGCAGCGGCAGATCGGAGAGCCGGAGCGTGCGGGTTGACCGAGTTGACCGGGACGCTGTCCGCCGTGGTCACCGCTCTGGGTGTGCTCGCCGCGGCAGTCGCGTTGATCTCCACCAGGTCCCGGTCGACGGCTCTGCAGGTGTTGCTCGACATGCTCGTCGCCGCCGGCCTGTTGCGGCTGACGGGTGAACCGTCCCTGCCGCAGTTGGCCGGAGTCGTGGCGATCGTCGCGCTGCGCGTGCTGCTGCGCACCGCGTTGACGCGGGACTTCGGGCGGTTGCGGCCGACAGATGCCAGACGCCCGGCCGGGCGGGCCGGCCGGGCGTCCGGGGCGTGAAACGCGGGTCGGTTCAGCCGCCGGGCTTCTGGTAGACGTCCGGCACGCCGTCCTGGTCGAGGTCGGTCTGCTCCTTCAACGCAATCGCCCGGTACACCTTGTTGCGCCGGCGCAGCACCACGGTGGCCAGTAGGGCGGAGATCAGCGAGCCGGCCAGCACCGCGGCCTTGACGTTGTCGCCCTCGACGCTGTCGGAACCGAAGGCCAACTCGCCGATCAGCAGCGACACAGTGAAGCCGATACCGGCCAGCAACGACACGCCGAGCAGATCCGACCAGGTGATGTCGTCGTCCAGGCTGGCCCGGGTGAACCGGGCCAGGAGGAACGTGGACCCGACGATGCCGACGCACTTGCCGACCACCAGGCCGAGCACCACGCCGAGGACGATCGGATCGGTGACCAGCGCGCCCAGGTCGGCGCCGCGCAGCGAGACCCCGGCGGCGAAGAACGCGAAGACCGGTACGGCGAACCCGGCCGAGATCGGCCGCCACTTGTGCTCCAGGTGCTCGGCGAGGCCGGGCATCGGGCGACGACCGGGGCGGTCCTTGCCGGCGAGTACCGGCACGGTGAAGCCGAGCAGCACACCGGCCACCGTGGCGTGCACGCCGGAGGAGTGCACCAGCGTCCAGGCGACGAGCGCCAGCGGGATGAGCGCCCACCACCAGGTGCGGCGGCGCTGCACCAGCAGACCGAACAGGGCGATCGGCACCAGGGAGCCGAGCAGCGGGAGGAAACTGAAGTCGTCGGTGTAGAAGATCGCGATGATGGTGATCGCGAGCAGGTCGTCGACCACGGCCAGGGTGAGCAGGAAGGCCCGTAGCCCCTGCGGCAGGTAGGCCCCGATGACGGCCAGCACGGCCAGGGCGAAGGCGATGTCGGTGGCGGTCGGGATGGCCCAGCCCCGTACCCCCTCGCCGCCGCCGGCGACGTTGACCCCGACGTAGATCAGCGCTGGCACCACCATGCCGCCGATCGCCGCGACCACCGGCAGCGCCGCCCGGCGCGGGTCGCGCAGTTCACCGGCGACGAACTCGCGTTTCAGTTCCAGCCCGACCACGAAGAAGAAGATGGCCAGCAGTCCGTCGGCGGCCCACGCGTTGAGGTCGAGGTCGAGGTGCAGGGGCTCGCCGCCGGGCCAGGGCACCCAAAGCCCCAGCTCCGTGTAGACGTCGCTCCAGGGTGAGTTCGCCCAGATCAGCGCGATCACGGCGCCGAGCAGCAGGAGCACGCCGCCGACGGTTTCGGTGCGGAGCACGTCGGCCAGGAAGCGGGCCTCCGGCCAGGAGGTACGCCCGAAGAGTTGGCGCACGCCGCGACGCCCATCGGGCGGGGTCTGGTCGGTCATACGTGGGGTCTCACCTCGTCGGTCAGAGGGCAGCACGGCATCATCGCCGACCAGGCTTCCCGGCACACCTGTGCGAAACCTTATCCAGTGCCGACGGTCGCCGCGAGCGGGGCGCAGAGCGAGTCTTCCCACACCGGGGCGGTGGACGGCCCGTACCGCTGGATGTGGTGACCGCGATTTTTCCGGGCGGGAGCGATTCCGACGGAGCTTCGGTCCGGTTGGTCATTCCGGGCAGGGTCCGCTACGCAGAAAACGCCTAACAGCGGACATTAGCCGCATGGGCCGCTTTAATGGTTTCACGAGATTTGAGTAGACCTTGGGGGTTTTCGTGAAGTTTATTGGCGTTACTGGCCCGGTACGGAGGCCCGCCTGATGGACCTGTACCGCCAACTTCGCCTGGTGCGCCGGCACTGGTGGATCGTGCTGGTCACCCTCATGGTGGCGCTCGGTGTGACCGCCCTGGTCACCGTCCGAGCCCAGCCACGGTACGTCGCCTCGGTCACCTTCTTCGTGACCACGCCGAGCCAGGGCGTCACGGACGCCTACCAGGGCGGCCTCTTCCTCCAACAGCGGGTGAAGTCCTACGCGGAACTGTTGACCAGCGATCGGCTGGCGCAGGCCGCCGTGGCCGACAGTCAACTGGGGCTGACCGCAGAGGAGATCCAGCGTCGGGTCAGCACCTCCACCGAGACCGGCACAGTCCTGTTGCGGGCGTCGGTGACCGACACCGACCAGACCCGGGCGTTGCGGATCAACGAGGCGCTGTCGGCGACGTTCGTCGAACTCGTACAGAAGATCGAGGCGCGGCCGGACGGCAGCCCCGGACCGATCAGGATCGAGGTCGTCAGCGGGCCCCGGGTCAGCGCCGCGCCCGTGTCACCGCAGCCGACCCGCAACGCCGCCATCGGCCTGCTGGTCGGTCTGGTGGCCGGGGTCGGTCTGGCGCTGCTGCGCGGCATCGTCGACGTCCGCCTGCGCGACGCCGCTGGTCTGCAACGGGTCACCGGCAGTCCCCTGCTCGGCGAGATCCCGATCGACACCGCGGCCCGGTCCGCACCGCTGATCGTGGGTGCTGCCGCGAACTCGGCCCGTGCTGAGGCGGTCCGCAAGCTCCGGACCAATCTGCGCTTCGTCGACGTGCACGAACCGGCGCGGGTCATCGCGGTCACCAGCGCCCTGCAGGGCGAGGGCAAGACCACGATGTCGTGCAACCTGGCGATCGCCCTCGCCGAGGCGGGCTGGCGGGTCCTGCTGGTCGATGCCGACCTGCGCCGGCCGAAGGTCGGCGACTACCTGGGCATCGACGCCGGAGTCGGGTTGACCGACGTGCTGGTCGGCGACGTGCTGGTCGGCGACGTGGTCCAGCGGTGGGGCGACAAGTCGCTGCTCGTGCTGCCCAGCGGCTCGGCCCCGCCCAACCCGAGCGAACTGCTCGGCTCCAAGGCCATGTCGGACCTGCTGCTGGCGCTGCGCGAGTCCGCCGACATCGTCATCATCGACACCGCGCCGCTGCTGGCGGTGACGGACGGGGTGGTGGTCGCCGTGCAGGCCGACGGAGCGTTGCTGATCACCCAGCAGGGACGCACCTCCCGGGCACAGGTGGCCGCGGCGGCCCGTGCGCTGCACTCGGTGTCGGTACGACTGCTCGGTTGTGTGCTGAACATGGCCCGGATGCCCAAGGTCGACGCCTACCAGTACGAGGCCTACCGGGCGGCGGCCGCAACCAGCACTTCGTCGGTGTCGTCGGACCGGACCGCCGGCGGCCGGCACGCCATGCGGGCCTCGGCCAGGAAGGCCAGCGAGGCCAGCGAGGTAAGCGAAGTCACCGAGGTAAGCGAAGTCACCGAGGTCACCGAAGTCACCGACCACACCCAGGAACTCACCCGGCTGCCGCGATGAGGGTCGCCAGGGGGCGCAGGGACCGGCCGATCTCCTCCGCGCAGCGGCGGAAGTCGGCCGGTGTACCGCCGACGGGGTCCCGTAGGTCGTCGTCGTCCGCCGGGACAGGCTGTAGTCGCCCCCGGGCGATGCCGGCCGCCGCCACCGCGGCGGCCAGCGGGTCGTCGGCAGCGTCCGTCGTCGGCTCGACCGTTGCCGCGAGCCGGCCGAACTGGCGCAACGTGAAGGTGTGGTGCAGCGCGGCGGGCGCCAGCGCGGTGCACATCGAGCGCTGGCGACGGGTGGCGGTCAGCACCAGCACGGCGCCGGTGAGGTGTTCGGCAGCGAGCCGCCGGGTGCGGAACGCCGCCGGGTCCTCCCCGGTCTCGGCGGCGATCGCCGCCGCGTACGGGTGCATGGCCAGACCCTCCAGCGCGTCGGTGCCGGCGCTGCTCACGCTCACCGGCCGCCCGGCGAGCAGGCGCCGGGCGGTGAACTCGGCCATCGGCGACCGACACAGGTTGGCGTGGCAGACGAACAACAACCCGTTGACCATCGGGAACCCTCTCGACGACGCGGTCGCGGGCGGTGGCGCCGCGACGGAGGGCGGAGACCGTCGGCGTCCGCTCCGGGAGGGGTTGTCCGCATCGTACGCAGCGATGGTGCCTCCGGTCCCGGCCGCCGCGCCGGACCGGTGGGCCGGGAAGGGGGTGTGGCGGTGCGCGTCGGCATCCTGACGTACCACTTTCCGCCGGAGCCGGCGTTCGTCCCGGGCAGCCTGGCCGAGGAGTTGGCCGCCCGGGGCCACGAGGTGCTGGTGCTCACCGGCTTCCCGGACTATCCCGGCGGGCATGTCTATCCGGGGTGGCGTCAGCGCTGGCACCACGAGACCCACAGTCGCGGGCTGACCGTGCGGCGGGTGCCGCGCTACAGCACCGGTGACGGCGGCCCGCGTGGCCGAATGGCCTCCTGGCTCTCGTTCGCCGCCAGCGCGGCGCTCGTCGGGCGTCGATACCTTGCCGGCATCGACGTGCTGTACGTGTACCAGCCGCCCGCAACGGCGTTCGCCTCGGCGGCGCTGCTGCGCCGGCTCGGCCGGGTGCCGGTGATGCTGCACGTGCCCGACCTGTGGGCCGGTGACGTGCCGGCGGGAACTGAGCAGGACCGGTGGAGGGCGCGGACACGCGCGGCCATCCTCCGGACCTACCGGGCGGCCGGCGCGGTCGCGGTGACCACCCCGTCGTTGCGCGACGCTGTCGTCGCGGTCGGCACCGACCCGGACCGGGTGCGGGTGGTGCCCAACTGGACCGAGGAACGGATCTTCCAGCCGGCGACGGCGAGTCCGGCCGCGAGCCGGCTGATCCGCCGGGGCGGGCGGTGTGTCGTCATGCACGCCGGCACCATCGGTCCCCGGCAGGGGCTGGAGACGGCGGTACGCGCCGCGGCGGCGTTGGACAGCACCGTGGACCTGGTCCTGGTGGGCTCGGGTACGGAGGAACGGCGGGTCCGGAGGCTCGCCGTGGAACTGCGCGCCGACAACGTGAGCTTCGTCGAACGGCGCTCGCCGCTGGACATGCCCGAGTTGTACGCCGCCGCCGACTACCAGCTGGTCGTGCTGCGTGATCTGCCGGCGTTGCGCGGCACCGTGCCGGCCAAGCTCCAGGCTGCGCTCTCCTGTGGCTCGCCGGTGGTCGCCTCCACCGGTGGGGACACCGCCGCCCTGGTCGAGCGGGCCCGGGCGGGGCTTTCCTGCCCCCCGGAGGACTGGGCCAGCCTTGCGGACAGGTTCTGGCTGGCGGCGCACATCCCCGCGTCGGCGCGGGCCGAGATGGGCCGGCGTGGCCGGGAGGCGTACCTGCGGGACATGTCCCTGTCGGCGGGGGTGGACCGGATCGAGGAGCTGCTGCGGGAGGTCGCGGCCGGCGGCATCCGGCAGGACCTGAATCACGACCGACTTTCGTATAACTCCTAATACCGTCATTAGTGCCTCATCTCGCTCGTTGGGTGTTAAGAACAATGTGGCCTTCTGTCCGGTTTCAGAATGGAGTGTGGTGTGACGGAGAGCGAGAGCCGGCGCCGGCGGCACAGCCGGGCCCGCCGGCGCCGTCGCGCACGGCTGCGCCGCGCCCTGCTCACCACGCTGGTGGTCGGCTCGCTGGTACTCGGTCTCGCCGGCTGGGTCGGCTTCCGGGGTTGGCAGGTCCGTGGTCACCTGGTCAATGCGGCCGGGTTGGCCGGTGAGCTCAGTGCCCACCTGGTCGGCGGGGACACCGCTCGCGCGCAGCGGGCGCTCGCCGCGTTGCAGGAACAGTCGGGTGCGGCTCGCCGTGCCACCGGGGACCCGGGCTGGTGGCTCGGTCGGCAGGTGCCCGCCGCCGGGGCGAACTTCTCGGCGGTCCGGCAGATCGCCGTCGCCATCGACAACCTCGCCCGGCAGGCGTTCCCGGCGTTGCTGCGGGTCGACCTGGGTGACCTGGTGCCGCAGGAGGGCCGGTTGGATCTGACCGGGCTGCGGGCCGTCTCCGACGACCTGGTCGCGGTGGACGCGACGGTGCAGCGGACCCGGACGGACCTGGCCAGGATCTCCACCGCCCGGCTGGCCGGGCAGGTCCGGCGGGCGCTGGAGGAGCTGCGCGGCGAGATCGACAGGCTGGCGGCGATGACCTCGGCGGCCGACCGGGCGAGCCGGCTGCTTCCGCCTCTGCTCGGGGTCGACGGCCCGCGGCGGTACCTGCTGGTGTCGCAGAACTCCGCGGAGCTGCGGGCCACCGGCGGCATGTTCGGCGCCTTCGCCGTGATCGAGGCGGACAAGGGTCGGGTCAAGATGGGCGCCCAGGGCAGCAGTTCGAGTCTGGGTAGATTCGTCGAGCCGCTGAAGATCCCGGCGGAGCTGCGCGCCCTCTGGGGGGAGCTGCCCGGCATCTATCCCGCGGACGTCAACCTCAGCCCGCACTTCCCGACCGCCGCGTCGCTGTACCGGGAGATGTACCGGCGGCACAGCGGAGTGACTGTGGACGGTGTCCTCGCCGTCGACCCGGTGGTGCTGTCGCACCTGCTGGAGGCCGCCGGGCCGGTGCGGTTGCCAGGTGGAGTGTCGTTGAGCGCGGAGAACGCGGTCAGCACCCTGCTCAGCGACACCTACCAGCGGATGAGCCCGAAGGAGCAGGACTCCTTCTTCGCCGCTGCGGCGGCCACTGTGTTCGACACGCTCTTCGCAAGGAACGTGCACCCGAATGGGTTGTTGTCCGCATTCAACCGATCTGTACATGAACGTCGGATACTGTTCTGGAGTGCTCGCCCGGAGGAGCAGCGGACGTTCGGCGACAGCCGGATGGCCGGGACGCTTCCGGAACAGGACACCGTGCCAACGGTCGGCGTGTTCCTCAACGACGGCAGTGGCGCGAAGCTCGGCTTCTACCTCCGGCAAACCGCTGATCTGGTGGTCGGCGACTGCCACGCCGACGGCCGCCGAGAGTTGAACCTCCGGGTGACACTCCGGTCCACCGCACCGGCGTCGGGGCTCAGCAAGTCGGTCCTCGGCCTGGCTCAGGCGGGAGACCCGTACACCGCGCGGACCCTCGTCTCGGTGTACGGCCCGGCCGGCGGGGCGGTGCTCGACACCCGCCTCGACGGCGCCGAGACGTCGGTGGGTAACGGCACCGAGCGGCGCCGGCAGGTCGCCACGGTGAACGTCGAGGTCGGACCGGGTGGCACCCGAACGCTGGAGGTCTCCCTGCTGACCGGAAAGACGGAGAGCGGCGCGGCTGATCTGTGGCTGACGCCGACCGCCACTCCATGGGCCACCCATGTTGTTACCGCAGCAAGCTGTTCTCAGTAGGAGGGAACGAACCATGCGGCTATCCCGCATCATCATGGCACTCACGGTCGGTCTGGCCGTAGTGGCCGTGCCGACCACGGCGGGGGCGGTACAGCCGCAGCCGGCGCCAACAGTCACCGGTACGCCCCAGCCGCCGCCCTACCCGCCGGTCCTCGCCTCGCTGACGGTGAACCGACCCACGATCTTCCTCGGTGAGACGGTCATCCTCACCGGCCGCGACTACGGACCGAACGAGACAGTGGACATCGTGGTCTCGGTGACGCCGCTGGCGGCACCGGCCGCCGGCACGGCCCGCCGTAGCGACGGCAGCACCGTCGCCATGACCCCGGTCGGCTTCCAGGCCAGCGCGCCGTTGAGCTTCACCGCGCGGACCAACTCCGAGGGTGTCTTCACCCGTAGGTACACGCCGTCGGTGACCGGTCTGCTCACGTTCACCGGCACCGGCCGGGAGTCCGGGCGTAGCGCGTCGACCGAGCTGCGGGTGCTGCCCAAGAAGAAGCCGCACCTGCCGGTCACCGGCAGCAGCCTGGACACGCCGATGAAGGTCGGCGGCGGGCTTGTCGCCACCGGCATGGTCCTGCTGCTCGGCACGGTGCTCTGGCGGCGGCGCAACCGCTTCGGTGCGGGTGGCGCGCACTAGTCCGACACGCCGGGCAGGGCCCGGACGCATTGACACCGGCGCCCGCCGTTCCCTCCGGCGGGCACCGGTGTCCGGCTGTGCGGCCTCCGCCCGGCGTCGTTGCCGAACCTCATCCCCGCCACCGCGCCCGGCGCCCCCTCTGATGCGGTTCGTCACCCCCGTGCGGTTCACTGGCAACCGTGGACGAGACGACCTGGCAGGCGGTACGAGCCGCGCGGGGCTGGCTGGACGAGACGAACGGCACCGGGGAGGCGGAGCTGACCTGCCGCATGCTCAAGCTGACCGAGGAGGCGGGCGAGGTCGCCGCGGCCTGGATCGGCATGCTCGGCCAGAACCCGCGCAAGGGGGTCACCCACACCCGCGAGGAGGTGGCGGCGGAGTTGGCGGACACCGCGTTCACCGCCCTGGTAGCGATCGAGAGCCTGGGCCTGGATGCCCGCGCCGAACTCGAGGCGTGCGCCGCGAAGGTCGCCGGACGGCTGGACGATCGGCCCGCTGCCAGCGGTTCAGCCGCCGGCGCAGTGATCCGTCCCGTTCTCTGACTCGTACCCCTCGGGTAGGGCGACCGTGGAAGGTGGACGGCGGATGGCCGATCCGGAGCGGGACGGACACCGTCGGACACGTCGGAGCCGGTCGTGGCGGCGCAGATCCCGGAGCCGGGGTCCGTCGCCGGCGCAGCCCGAGTGGCCGCGGGGCGCCGGCCTGCTGGCCGCCGCGGTGCGGGTGCTCGGGCTGGATTTCGTCGCGGTGGTGGTGATCCAGCGCCACGGCGCTACTCCGCCGGGCACGGTGCTCAGTTCAGCGGTCTCGGATCGGGCCACCGAACGGGTCTTCCTGGATCTTGTGGCCGGCGCGAACACCGTCACCGTCACCGGCCGGTGACCTGCGCTCCGGCCGCTGCCGATCGGTCGCTGTGGCGCGGCAGGCGGGCCGGATCGGGCGTAGAGTCGGCCCGTGGAGCGTACCGAGTCGATGCCCGCGCAGACCCGGCCGCCCGGCGTCGCCACCGCCGACCCGGGCAGCGTCCTGCTTCCGGGTCACGACGTGCCGCTGGGCCGCTACACCACTGTGCGTCGGCTGCTGCCACAGCGCGCCCGCCGACTGGTGGGCGCCTGGTGTTTCGTCGACCACTTCGGTCCCGACGACGTGGCGCGACGGCCGGGCATGGAGGTGCCGCCGCATCCGCACACCGGCCTGCAGACCGTGACCTGGCTGCTGGACGGCGAGATCCTGCACCGCGACAGCCTCGGCAACGTCCAGCCGATCCGCCCCGGCCAGCTGAACGTGATGACCTCCGGCCACGGCATCGCGCACTCGGAGCGCTCGCCGGCCGAGCATCCGCCGCTGATGCACGGCGTGCAGCTGTGGGTGGCGTTGCCGGAGCCGGCCCGGGCCGGCGCGGCCGACTTCGCCCACCACGCCGAGCTTCCCCGGTGGCGCGACGGTGACCTGGACGTCACCCTGCTGATCGGGGAGTTGGGCGGCGAACGGTCACCGGCCCGGGTGCACACAGCGCTGCTCGGTGCGCAGTTGGAGCTGGCCGGTACGGGGCCGGTCGGGTTGCCACTGCGGCCCGACTTCGAGTACGCGCTGCTGGCCCTCGACGGCAGCGCCGAGGTGCACGGCGTCCCGCTGGCGCCGGGGGCGCTGCTCTGGTTCGGCGCGGGGCGGCAGTCGTTCGTGGTGCGCGGCGAGCCCGGCACCCGCCTGATGCTGTTGGGTGGTATGCCCTTCGAGGAGCCGCTGGTGATGTGGTGGAACTTCGTCGGCCGTACCCACGAGGAAATTGTCACCGCCCGGGAGGACTGGATGGCCGGGCGGCGTTTCGGCGCGGTCGCCGGGGACCCGGATCCGCCGCTGCCCGCACCGGCCCTGCCCACCACTCGACTCAAGGCCCGCGACCCGGCCGGCGGCCTCCGGGCCTGAGTCGCCCGAGCGGCTCCGGTCCCTGTCGGCACCCCCTGTCCGTTCGGAGGATGGTGTGGGGTATTGTCGCCGCAGTAGCACCAGCCACCCGGTTCGGGTGGCTGTCGGCCGCCTGGTGGCCGCGACCCGGTTCGGGTTCGGCGTGTCGCCAGGGCAGGTGGCTGTGCAGGGGCGCTCCCGGTCGCGGTTCGCGGCCGGGGCGCCACCGCAGCGGCGAGGTCACGGACCGCCGCTATCCCTCGCCCGCACCACGTCGTCCATCCCCGCGGGTGGCCCAGGTCGGACAGGTACTGCAGAATGTCGGAGTAACTCGCGTGGTGTCGGCTCCTCCCGGCTGTCCGGGCAACGACCAGCGCGGGAACCGTCCGTGGGCAGGTCACCTCGTCGCTGGCGAAACCGGCCCCGTTTCCGCTGCTGCCCGGCGGGTAACCGCCGCGCGGAGGGGGTACCCGATGGACTACGACACGTTCGTCGACCAGGTCGCCCGGCGCGCCGGCACTTCGTGGCAGCGGGCGGTGGAGCTGACCCGGGCGACGTTGGAGACGCTTGCCGAGCGGCTGACTGGTGGCGAGGTGTTGGACCTTGCCGTGCAACTGCCCGAGCCGTTGCGGCTGCCGCTGCGCCCGACGCCGGACATCGAGGCGGCGGAGCGCTTCGGTGCCGCCGAGTTCGTCGCCCGGGTGGCCCTGCGGGCCGAAGTTCAGGAGCCGGCCGCCCGCGACGCGGTCCGGGCGGTCTTCGTCACCGTCCGCCAGGCGGTCAGCGGCGGCGAGTTCGACGAACTGGTGGTCCAGTTGCCCCGCGACTACCGGGACATCGTCGAGCCGGCCCTGGCGCCCGGGGCGACCCTACGCCGTCGTTGAGCCGCTGCTCGCGTGCGCTGTTCGGCCTGGACCGGGCCGGTTTGGGGCGGCTACTGCGGTCAGCCGACCGCCCCGGCGGTACGCAGCTCCGTCACCCGGTCCTGCCCGTAGCCGGCCTCGGCGAGCACCTCGTCGGTGTGCTCGCCCGGCCAGGGCGGTGGCCGGCGTACCGACGTCGGGGTGCCGGAGAACCGGGGAGCTGGTGCCGGCTGGACGACCCCGTCGCGGACCAGGAACGTCTGACGGGCGGCAAGGTGCGGATGCTCCGGTGCCTCCCGCCAGTCCAGCACGGGCGCCACGCAGGCGTCGGAGTCGGTGAGCAGGGCCGTCCACTCGTCCCGCGTCCGGGTGCGGAACAGCCGCGACCAGGCGGCGCGCAACGCCGGCCAGTTCGCCGGGTCGGTCCGGTCGGCCATCTCGTCCGGCGGCACCGGGAAGCCGGTGCGCCGGACCAGTTCGTCGTAGAAGCGCGGCTCCAACGCGCCGACCGCGAGGTGTCGCCCGTCGGCGCACTCGTAGGTGTCGTAAAAGGGTGCGCCGCCGTCGAGCAGGTTGACCCCGCGTGGGTCGTGCCACATGCCGAGCTGCCGCAGCGCGTGGATCTGGGTGCTGAGTACCGCGACTCCGTCCACGATCGCCGCGTCGATCACCTGACCCGCCGCGCCGCCGCGCACCGCGTAGAGCGCGGACACGACGCCCAGGGCGAGCATCATCCCCCCGCCGCCGAAGTCGCCCAGCAGGTTCATCGGCGGCACCGGCCGCTGTCCCGCCCGCCCGATGCCGTGCAGCGTGCCGGTCAGGGCCAGGTAGTCGATGTCGTGCCCGGCGTACCCGGCGTTCGGGCCGTCCTGGCCCCACCCGGTCATCCGGCCGTAAACCAGTCGGGGGTTGACCCGGTGGCAGTCGGCCGGGCCGAGCCCGAGCCGTTCGGTGACGCCGGGCCGGAACCCCTCGATGAGGGCGTCAACGTCCTCGACCAGGGACAGCACCACCTCGCGGCCGGCGGTGGACTTCAGGTCTACGCCGATCGAGCGGCGTCCCCGGTTGAGTAGGTCGGGGTGGGGGGTGCCGAACGCCGAGGCGTCCACGTCGGTCACCCGGTCCACCCGCACCACGTCCGCGCCGAGGTCGGCCAGCATCATCGCGGCGAACGGGCCCGGCCCGATGCCGGCGAGTTCCACCACGCGTACGCCGCTCAGGGGGCCAGCTGCCAGCTCTGCGGTCACCCGACCACGATAGGCGCTCACGTCCTGGTCGGTGACGGTCGTCACCCGTTCGCGCTGCTTCGTCACCGGCGCCACCGGTCCGGTTGCGCCCCGCGTGGCGGACGGGATCCGGCTGCCCTAACCTTGGCGGCACGAGGGGAGTACTTCCCACGAACCATGCCGGTCAGTACGGCGCGCCCGGAGCGTGCCTCGGGTGGTTGCCCACGAAAGGTGGGTGAAGGAGACCTCGAACATGACACGGTGTTCGAGGAGGCCCCATGTCCGAGTTGTCCTACGCCGCTGACGGCCTACAGTCGGTGGGTACGCCCTCGCTCTGGGCTGTCACCATCCTCGGCGTGCTCGCCCTGCTGGTGCTGGACTTCCTGTTCACGCGCCGCCCGCACGAGGTCTCCCTCAGGGAGGCGCTCGGTTGGTCCGCCTTTTACATAGCCCTGCCGATGATCTTCGGTGCCTGGGTCTGGCAACGCTACGGACCGGACCAGGGCCTCGACTTCTACGCCGGTTACCTGGTCGAGAAGTCGCTGTCGGTCGACAACCTCTTCGTTTTCATGCTGCTGTTGGCCGCCTTCGCGGTGCCGAGTGTGCTGGCCCAGCGGGTGCTGCTGTTCGGCATCACCGGTGCGCTGGTGCTGCGTGGCATCTTCATCGCCCTCGGCGCGGCAGCCCTGCAGACCCTCGACTTCGCGTTCCTGATCTTCGCGTTGATCCTGTTGGTCACCGCGGCCAAGCTGCTGCGCGACGCGTTCACCGGGCACGAGCAGGCGGTGGACATCAACACCATGCGCTCGGTGCGGCTGTTGCGTCGGTTCATGCCGGTGGTCCACGAGTACCACGGCACCAAGATGACCGCACGGGTCGACGGGCGACGGGCGCTCACTCCCCTGGCGCTGGTGGTGGTGGCGGTGCTCGCCACCGACGTGGTCTTCGCCGTCGACTCGGTGCCGGCGGTCTACGGCATCACCGAGGATCCGTACCTCGTCTTCGCCACCAACGCCTTCGCCCTGCTCGGCCTGCGGGCGCTGTACTTCGTGCTGCACGCGGCGCTGAGCCGCCTGGTCCACCTCACCTACGGCCTGGCGATCATCCTGGCCTTCATCGGCGTCAAGCTCGGCCTGCACTGGGCGCACGGCATCTGGGAGGGCGTGCCGCTGATCCCCACCGAGATCTCGCTCCTGGTCATCGTCGTCGTGCTGGCCGCGGTCACCTTCACCAGCCTGCGTGCCACCCGCAACGTGGTCCCCGGCTCGAAGGAAGTCGTCACCGAACGCAAGTGACCCGCCGGCCCGAGCGGGCCGGCCGGCGAACACCCGCGCCGTACCGGGGCGTGGTACGACTGGGCGGACATCGTCGTGACCCCGGGATTTCAGGGTCGGCGCCGTGTTTCTTCGGGTGCGGCAGGCCGGCTGAGAGGACGGCAACACCGCCCCCGTCCCGAAGACAGCCCATCCGTGACGTTTGCCGACGCCCACGACGGGAACCGGGCCGGAATGACGAAGCCTCGGGTGGTGATCGTGGGGGCCGGGTTCGCCGGTTACCACGCGGCGAAGACGTTGAGCCGGCTGGCCCGCGACCGGGCCGAGGTGATCGTGCTCAACTCGACCGACTACTTCCTCTACCTGCCGCTGCTGCCGGAGGTGGCCGCCGGGGTGGTCGAGCCCGCCCGGATCGCCGTGCCGCTGACCGGCACGCTGGACGGAGTCCGGGTGGTGATCGGCGAGGCCGAGCAGGTGGACCTGCAGAACCGGTGGGTGAGCTTCACCCAGCCGGAGGGCGAGCGCAACCGGCTGGCGTACGACCGGTTGGTGCTGGCGGTGGGCAGCGTCAACAAGCTGCTACCCATCCCGGGCGTGACCGAGTACGCGCACGGCTTCCGTGGCCTGCCCGAGGCGCTCTACCTGCACGACCACGTGATCCGGCAGGTTGAGCTGGCGGAGCAGGCCGAGGATCCCGCCGAGCAGCAGGCGCGGGCCACCTTCGTGGTGGTGGGCGCCGGGTACACCGGGACCGAGGTGGCCGCGCACGGCCAACTCTTCACCGACGAACTGGCCGCCCAGCGTCCCCGTCTGAAAATCCGTCCCCGGTGGATGCTGGTGGACGTCGCGCCCCGCGTGCTTCCGGAGCTGGACCGGCGGATGTCGGCCACTGCGGACCGGGTGCTGCGCCGTCGCGGCGTCGACGTGCGGATGGGCACCTCGGTGGCGGTCGCGACCTCCGACGGGGTCAAACTCACCGACGGCGAGTACGTGCCGACCTGCTCGCTGGTCTGGTGCGTCGGTGTACGCCCCGACCCCTTCGTGGCGGAGTTGGGCCTGCGCACCGAGAAGGGGCGGCTGGTTGTCGACGAGTACCTGACCGTTCCCGGTTTTCCCGAGGTGTACGCGTGCGGTGACGCAGCTGCCGTGCCGGACCTGACCCGACCCGGGCAGATCTGCACGATGACCGCCCAGCACGCCCAGCGGCAGGGCAAGCTCGCGGGTCACAACATCGCCGCCTCCTACGGGCAGGGCAGCCGCCGGCCGTACAAGCATCACGATCTCGGTTGGGTGATCGACCTGGGCGGTAAACAGGCGGCCGCGAACCCTCTCAAGGTGTCGCTGTCCGGTCTGACGGCCAAGGCGTTCACCCGCGGCTACCATCTCCTTGCCATGCCGGGTAACCGGGCCCGGGTGAGCGCCGACTGGCTTCTGGACGCCACCCTGCCCCGGCCGGCGGCGCAGCTCGGGTTGGTGTCGTCCACCGCGGTGCCACTGGAGAGCGCCTCACCCGAGGTTCCCGCCCGGGCACGCTGACCGGCTGGGCCGTGCGGCCGGTGGGCGTACCACCTCCGCACAACCCAGCCGGGCCGGCTGCTCAGCCGCCGGCCATCCCGGCGCCCGCCTCGTCGATCGCGCCGTCGACCGTGTGGGCCAGGTCGACGTCCAACGCGGTCACCGCGCCGGCGTTGCCGGTGGCCACGGTCAGCACGGCGGTCCTCGGGTCCACGCGGCCGATCCGTGGCCCGCGGCCGGTCTGGTCGCGGATCAGGTCGAGGCGGCTCAGGACCCGGTCGAGGTTGTCCGGAGGCAGCTCCAGCGTTCGTGACAGGCAGGCGCCGCCACCGGTCCAGTAGGGCAGGTCCAGCAGGGCCTCGCGCAGCTCGGCCTCCGACAGTGGTGGCGTGGTGCTGCTCGCGCCGACCAGACCGCCGCCGGTCGCCGCCGGGTTCAGCAGCTCCCGCAGCTCGTCCGGTACGTGTAGCGACTCGACCAGGTCACGGTCGTGGGCGGCGAGCGCGGCGAGGGTCGCCTCGGCCTGGTAACGGGCCTGCTCCGGGCTGCGCCCGCTGATCCGGCCGACCTCGGTCAGGAAACCGGAGAGATCCTGCCGCCGCTCGATGCCGTCGACCGGGACGACGTCGTGTAACGAGGCGGGGACGGCCGCCAGCAGCCGCTGTCGTTCGGCGGCGTCCAGCGCCCAGGCCAGGACGAGGACCGTCGACTCCACCCCGACCTTGGCGGTGCGGAAGTCGACGCCGGCGCGGCGGACGACATCCTCGACCAGGTCGCGGTAGCCCACGGTGGTGATGCCCGGCGCCTCGACGCCCGGCTCCGGGCGAGGTCGGGGAGTTTCCGGCACGCCGGCCGGCGACGGAACGGGCCCGCCACGCCTGGTGTCTGGTTTGTGGCGGTTGCCTGCCGGCGGCGGTCCGGCGCGCCTGTGCTGGTCGAGATGGGCGAGTTGCTTGGACGCGCTCAGGCTGGCGCCGGTGTCGGCGGCCTGCATGCCGCGTTCCCGGGCCTGGCGGGCCAGCGCCCGGCGGCGCTGGTTGTCGCCCTCCATCTGCTTGCGCATGGTGGCACCTCGCTTCCGCTGGTGTTTCCCTGGCTTCGTCGATGGCCTTCCCGCCGTTATCGGGGGCGAAACGGTCGGTGCGGGCGCGCGGGCGGCCGGTGTTGGGCAACACCGACCCAGCTTCATCCGGGCGGGGTGATGGGCGGTCACCCGCGGGGGGCCGACGATCGCAGTGGACCGGAGATCTTCCGAGGCACGCGGAAGGGAAGGTCGTGATGAAGCGGATAGTCGAGATCGTCCCCGCCCGACCCGGCTGGTACGCCCGTTGGCGGTTGGCACCCGAGAACACCCGTTGCTACCCGGTGAGCCTGTGGGCGCTGCTGGAAGAGAACGACGGCAGTGGCCGCGAGGTGATCGGCGTCGACTGCGCCGGGCAGTGGCCCGGCGCGCAGGACGACGGGACGGGCGCGGAGTTCGTCCGCTATCTGTACCAGACGCCCGATTCGGGACCACCTGAGGACGCGGAGCCGACTCCGGGTTCACGCGGCGCGGGCCGGTACCCGGTCCCGACGCCCTGAGCCATCCTCCGGCCCCCGGCCCCCGGCCCCTGGTCCCAGGGTCGGGGGCCACCCCCGGTCGGGGTGGCCCTGCCGGTTCCGCCGGCCGGTGGGTTAGTCCAGAGCGATCGGGCGGGCGAGCAGGCCGGTGACCCCGGTCATGTCGAGGATGGTGTTGAGGAACCGGGGGACCGCCCGTAGCCGCAGGCCGGTGCCGGTCTGTTGTCCCGCACGCCAGGCGTGCACGATGACGCCCAGCCCGGTGCTGTCGATGAACTCCAGGTCGCCGAAGTCGAGCACGACGGTGGTGGGAGCGGTGGCCAGCAGCCGGTCGATCTCGGTGCGTAACGGGCCGGCACTGGTGTAGGCGAGGTCGCCGCCGACCCGGATGAGGGGTCGGCCGGGATCGGACCGGTCGACGGAGATGCTCAGCGGTGTCGTCTCGGGTCTGCGACCGTGGGACAGCAACGATCACGCCTTCCGCGGGTGGCGGGCGGGGCAGGGGCGAACGGATCGTAACAACCGCTGAACTGCCGTGCCCGCCGGGCGGACGGCAGTGGCTCAGGTGGCGGTACCGCGAGAGTTGCGTACGCTGAGGTGCTGGGTGAGAGATCGGGCATGCCGCCTGGTGCGGGGTGCGTGACCGAGAAGGAGTGGGACTCAACTGGTGACAGGTGCCGACGTCAGGGACCTCGAACCCGGCGACGGGCGGTTCGCCAGGCCGGGTGTCGCACGGGGCTCCGCGTGGCGCTCCGGTTCGGCCCGGCCCGCCAACGGGCCAGGCGCCCTCGACCAACCCGCCCTCGACCAACCCGCCCTCGACCAACCTGGGGCCCCGGTCGCCGCGGACTGGCCCGAAGTGG
This sequence comes from Micromonospora sp. LOL_024, assembly GCF_048060415.1. Taxonomy (NCBI): domain Bacteria; kingdom Bacillati; phylum Actinomycetota; class Actinomycetes; order Micromonosporales; family Micromonosporaceae; genus Micromonospora; species Micromonospora sp. LOL_024. The sequence continues at coordinate 63,639 of NZ_JBHMIS010000020.1, read as the reverse complement.
TCGAGCATCTTCGTGACGGTCTGGTGGTGTGCGGTCCCGACGGTGTCGTCGCGTACATCAGTCCGGTCGCGCGGCGGCTGCTACCCGAGGTTGTCGTCGGCGGGTCGCTCACCGAGCTGAGTTCCCTCGACCCGGAACTCACCCATCACGGCCGTCGCCTGCGCCTGCGCCGGGTGTCCCTGTCCGCCGGGCGAAGCTGCTGGTACGTCGAGGATCTCAGCGACAGCGTCGAGCGGGCCGACGCGCTGGTGGCCGAGCGGGCCAGGTCTGCCTTCCTGGCTGTGGTCGGCGAGAAACTCGGCAATCCGCTGCACCCGGATCGGGCCGCCGCCGCGGTGGTCCGACTCGCCGTACCCACCCTGGCCGAGGTTGCCGTCCTGGTGCTGGCGCCCCGTTCCGGTCGCGTTCGCTGGTGGCGTGCCCGCCGCGTCGACGACGGGACACCCCACGTGGACGGTGGCGTGCTGGTCCCCGCGGAGCTGCCACCGGCGGTCGAGGAGAGCCTGCGGGGCGGCCAGCTGTCCGCCGTCGACTGGCTGGTCGAACAGGCCGTCGACGCGGGGTGGCTGCCCGATCTGCCCGCCGTCGGAATGGCTGCTCGGCTGGTGTCGCTGCCCGGCCGTGACGCGCCGATGGGAGTGCTGCTGGTCGCCCGGCAGGCCACCCGTTGGTTCGTCGAGGAGGACCTCGATCTGATCCGCGCCTTCGCCGCCCGGGCCGGCGCGGCGTTGACCACCGCGTCGCTCTACCGCGACCAGACGGAGGTCGCCGACACTCTGCAGGCCAGCCTGTTGCCGGTGGAACCGGCGCCGGCGCCGGGTGTGCAGTGGGGTGCCGCGTACCGTCCGGCCCAGGCCGGCCTGCGCATCGGTGGCGACTTCTATGGTTCCCACCGGTTGCCCGACGGCGGCTCGGTCTTCTTCCTGGGCGACGTCTCCGGCAAGGGGGTCGAGGCGGCGGTCTTCACCGGCCAGCTGCGTCAGTGCCTGCATGCGCTGCACCGGGTCGAGCAGCATCCCGTCAGGCTGTTGCAACTACTCAACGACGCCCTGCTGGAGACCACCCTGGCGCACGGACAGGGCCGGTTCGCCACCATTGTGCTCGGGGTGGTCCGCCCGCATCGCGACGGTGGCCTGGCCTTGACGTTGGCCGGCGGAGGGCACCTGCCACCGCTGGTGCTGCGCTCCTCCGGCGAGGTGGAGCAGTTGCCGTTGAGCGGCATGCTCATCGGTGTGGTGCCGGACCCGCGGGTCGGTCAGGTCTCCACCCGGCTGGCACCCGGCGAGACCTGTCTGCTCTACAGCGACGGGGTGACCGAGGCGCGGGGTGGCCGGCGGGGCGACGAGCAGCTCGGCACCGATCGCCTGACGCAGGCGCTGACCGGGTGCCAGCGGATGCCGGCGCCCGCCCTGGCCGAGCGGGTCGAGCAGGTGACCTGCGACTGGTTGGCCCAGCGCGACCACGACGACATCGCGGTGTTGGCGCTGCGTGCCGCCGCCGGTGACCGGCCGCAGCGCTACCCGCATGCCGTGCCGGAGACGCCCGCCGTGCCCGAGCCGGACCAGGAGGGGGCGGCGGGGCCGTGACGACGGGCATCTCGCCCGCTGCCGTGTACCTGGACTACCTGCGCTGCCTCGCCGAGGCCGACGAGCAGGCGGCCATCGAGGTGGCGCACGACCTGCTGGACGCCGGGGTGTCGGCCGACCGGGTCCTGCTGGATCTGGTCGCCCCCGCGCAGGCCGAGGTGGGGGAGCGGTGGGCGCGCAATGAGTGGAGCGTCGCCCAGGAACACGCGGCCACTCACATCAGCGAGCGGGTGGTGGCGGCCGTCGCCGCGTACACGCCTGTCCGTCCGACCCACGGCCGGGTGGTGGTGGCCTGCATGGACGGTGAGTGGCACGCGCTCCCGGCGCGGCTGGTCGCGGAGTTGCTGCGGCTGCGCGGCTGGCAGGTGACCTTCCTCGGTGCCAGCGTGCCCGCCGCCCACCTGGTGTCGTACCTGCACCGTTACGACGCGCACGCGGTGGCGTTGGCCTGCGCGCTGCCGATGCGGTTGCCCCAGGCGCACCGGATGATCGAGGCCTGCCGGCGGTCCGACGTGCCGGTGGTGGTCGGCGGCCGGGGCTTCGGAGTGGACGGCCGGTGGGCGCGGCGGCTCGGCGTGCCGTGGGCGCCGAGCGGGCCGTCCGCCGCGGATCTGCTCGCCGACGAGCGCGCGCTGCGGGCCGATGCGCCGGCGAACCTGGCGCACCTGGCCGACGACGAGTACGCCGCCCTGGTCAGCAGGCGCGGCGAGCTGATCGACAGCGCGTTGGGCGACCTGGCGCGGCGGGTCCCGACCGCCCGGGACTACAGCCCCGCCCAGCTGGACTCGACCGTCAGCGACCTCGGCTACATCCTGGATTTCCTGGCCGCCGCGCTCTACGTCGACGACGGCACGCTGTTCACCGAGTTTGTCGAGTGGCTGGTGACCGTTCTGGGCAGTCGAGGCGTGCCTGCCGCGGCGGTGGAGGCGACGCTGGGCCACTACTTCCGAGTGTTGCACGACTTTCCCCGGGCGTCGGGCTATCTCCAGCAGGGGCGGGCGGCGTTGCCGGTGTCGCCGCGGCGGATCTCGCCGTAGCCGGTGGGGCGGAATTCGCCGTCGAGGGCGTGAAATTCGGCCCGCCGCAGGCTCACCTTATACTTGTCGCACCGCAAGCATCCGTTCCTGAACGGCGGGAGGGGATCGTCGCGGCGTTCACGGTCACGTATGCCGATCACGACGGCGAGGGGCCGACCCGGCTGCGCCTGGCCGGTGAACTCGACATGGGCAGCGCCGCACAGCTCAACGCCGTCATCGACCGGCTGGCCGGGGGCGGGTGGCCGCGGGTTGCCGGCGCCACCAGCCGGGTCGAACGGGTGCTGCAGCTCACCGGCCTCGCCGAAGTGCTCGGGTGCGGGTCCGGTGGCGTGGACCCGGCGGGCACTGACCGTCCGTGAATGGGCTAGATTTCCCGCAGCACGGACCGGCAGGTTCCGTGCTGGCCGACCTGAGGCAGGTAATGATGGGCGCAGGCACCCTTGCTCCGGTTCGGATCCTCGTCGTGGACGACGATCCGGGCGACGTGCTCATGATCGAGGAGGCGCTGGCGACCTCGGACGTGGCTAAGGTCATCGACGTGGTCAACGACGGCCGCGAGGCGATGGAGTTCCTCCGCCGTGAGGGGCGGCACGGCGAGGCCCAGCGCCCGGACGTGATCCTGCTCGACCTGAACATGCCCCGGATGGACGGCCGGCAGGTGTTGGGCGAGGTGAAGGGCGACGAGGACCTGCGAACCATCCCGATCGTCGTGCTCACCACCTCGAACGCGGACACCGACATCGTCAGCAGTTACACGCTCCAGGCCAACGCGTACGTGACCAAGCCGATCGACCTCGACGACTTCAACGACGTGGTCCACCGCATCGACGAGTTCTTCGGTCGGGTGGTCGTGCTGCCCAAGCGGGTCTGACTCCGACCGCTCTGGCGGCGACGCCGCGAATCAGGTCAGCGCGGCCACCACGGTGCCGGCCTTCTCCTCGTGTTGGGCGTACGCGTACGGGTAGGCGGAGATCTGCACGGCCTGGGCGGCCATGGTCAGGCTCATCCCCTGCCAACCGGGCACCTCGAGCAGCGCCTCGTAGAACGCGCGGGAGGCGTACGCCGGACGCATCAGCTCCCGTACGGTGCCCCAACCGCTGCTCGGGCGCTGCTGGAACAGCCCCACCGAGTCGTGGTCCCAACCGATGGCCTGGTGCGGATACTGCTGCGACTCGGGCAGCACGCCGCTGGCGTAGTTGAGCAGGGTGCTCTCCTGCATCGCGGTGGCGACGGCGATGACCATCGCCTGGCGGGGGATCTCCATGTCCACGCCGACGTCCACGATCGCCTTGGCGTTGTCCATCTGCGCCTGGCTGAGGCCGGCGACCGGCTTGGGGCGTGGTGGCGTGGTGGGCTTCGTCTTCGTCGCCTTGGCGATGGCCGACGGCTTTGCGGTCGGCGAGGCGGTCGGGCTGGGGCTGGGGCTGGGGCTGGCCGGGGTGGGGGAGGGGCTGCGGTCGAGGGATCGGGACGCGGCTTCGTCCTGGGCGGCCAGGGCACGGTCGGCCAGCGCCTCGGCCACCTGTGGCGGCGGCGCCGCGTCGTCGTCTCGGGTCGTCACGAGGGCCGCCGCGCCGAGGCAGCAGGTCACGCCGGCGGCCAGGGCCACCCGTGCCGCAGTGGAGGCGAGCATGGCACGGACGCCGCGAAGCGGGTTCCCGGCAGCGCGATGCCGCCCTGCCACCCTTTCGGTGGATGCTCCATCGGCCGAATGGCTCGCCGATGGCCGGGGGGTCAGCCTCTGGTCGATTTGGTCGTCGGGATGCACCCGCCGAGGCTAGAAAGCCGATGGCCGTCTGCCATCGGCTAGCTTGGTGGCATGCATCACAATTCGCGGGCATTTGCCCGGTGGATCTCCGCGGGGCTACCGATAACGGGTGAGGTTCCGTTATCCGTCACGACGAAAATATCCGGAATGTCAGGAGAAAGTGGTAGGGAACGCCGATCTTGTACGTGTCGATAGCAGCCGCAGCGCGCCTCACCCGAACGGGGGACCGTGGATCGGCCTGACCGCACCAGCCGGAAAGCGGTCGGACCAACCGGGCGGTACGCGATTCAGTGCCGGCCGTTCTCCGCCGGAGTGACGGTGAGCCGGTGCCGGCTGCTGTCCGCGCTGGAGAACGGCCACAGTCGATCGGCGTGTTCGACCAGCTCGGCGAGCTGCTGCCGGGTCAGGCCCACCGACGAGATCGACGCGTGCACGTCGGCCCGGTACCGGCCGTCGTCGTCGCGGCCGAGCTTCGCCTCGGCGCGCACCTGTACGGTGTGCGCCTCGTCGGTTATCTCGCCGGCCGCCTCCACCGCCGCGTGGTGCAGGCAGGACGCGAAGGCGGCGGCGAGCAACTGCGACGGGGTCAGCCCGGTGCAGTGCCGAGCCAGCGGCGAGGCGAGGGCGGTGGACAGGGCATCGTCGTCGGTGTGAATGTGACCGCCCTCGGCGGTCGCGGCGGCAACCTCGTTCAACCAGGAACTCGGCATCGCGTTCCTCCCGTCACTCCCCGCCCGGCTACCCGAGGCCGATGGCGTGAAACCGGGATCAGCCGGCGGGTCGGCATCCCCGGAGGCCGGCGGCCTCGGTGACCCGGGCGGCCTCGGTGGCCTCGGCCGCCGCCCGCTCGGTCCACGGGCTGACCGTGGGCGGTCGCTGCCGTGGCATCAGCGGTTCGTGCATCGGCACGTACACCCGGGCATCCACCGCCTCGGCGAGCACCAGCGCGGCGACGAGGCTGCTCGGCCGCCGCGCCGGGTCGTCGGCGAGGCACCGTCGGCACAGCTCGTCGACCTCCGTGGGCAGTCCGGGAAGTTCGGGCAGCGGGCGCAGTCCGCCCCGCGGACCGAGCAACCGGGTGATGCTGTCCGCCGCGTACGGCAGCCGGCCAGCCAGACAGCAGTAGAGCAGGACGCCGAGCGCGTACATGTCGGCCGCCGGGGTCGCCGGAGCCCGTCGGAGCTGCTCCGGGGCGAGGTATGCCGGTGTGCCGACCACGATGCCCTCGGGCGCGGTGTCGGCGGCTCCGCTCGGAGTGGCGATACCGAAGTCGAGCACCTTCACCCCGGACGGGGTGAGCATCACGTTGGCGGGCTTGATGTCGCGGTGCACGATGCCGTGCGTGTGGGCGGTGGCCAGCGCCGCGCTCACCTCCGCGCAGACCCGCACCGCGATCCGCCAGTCCAGCGGCCCGGCGCGCAGGTGGGCGGCGAGCGTCTGCCCCTCCGCCAGCTCCATCACGATGTAGGGCAGCTCGCGCCCGGCAACGGTGCCACCGGTGCCGAAGTCGTGCACGCTGGCGACGTTGGGATGGACCAGGCGGGCCGCGGAACGGGCCTCCGCGCGGATCCGTTCCACCGAAGCCGGACCGTCCGGCAGTCCGGGCAACACCAGCTTCACCGCGACCATCCGGTCCAGCACCTCGTCGTGTGCCCGCCAGACCTCCGACATGCCGCCGATGCCGATGCGCTGATCGAGCCGGTACCGCCCGTCCACCCTACGCATCGACCGCTCCCTGTCGTCAAGGCGCACCACCGCGGTGCGCGTGCGCACGGTACCCCGCCACCGATCAGGGCAAACCGGCATCCGGCGGCGGCTGGTGCGTTAGCGTGCGAGCCGAGACGCCCGATGCGCCGGGCAGTCCGGAGGCGGAGCGGTGATGGATGAGGTGAGCGTACGGTTCGTCGGCGGTCCGGCCCACGATCTGGTCCGGTCGCTGCCGGCCGGCCCGGACGGTGCGCCGCCGCGGCTGTGGGTGCTGCGCCGGCCGCAGGCTGCGCCCACCCCCGTCGCCGACCATCTCTACGCCCGGCAGCGGCCCGACGGGGCCGGCGCATGGTCCATGCGTTTCGTCCGCACCGACCCGGTCGGCGTGACCGAGTGATGCCGCGTCGGTCCTGCCCCGCGACCCGGCGGACCGCACAGCCGGCGCACAGGATCCCCACAAGTGGAACCCAGCGTGTCGGCCCACCATGGCGACCATGATGACCGAGGGGGAGGTCGGGCCGGGCCGGGTGGAGCTGCGCCGGCCAGACGGCGAAACGGTCCGGGTGCTGGTCGTCGACGACGAGCCGACCCTGACCGATCTGTTGTCGATGGCGCTGCGTTATGAGGGCTGGCAGGTGCGGACGGCCGGCGACGGCATGGCCGCGGTACGCGCCGCCCGTCAGTTCCAGCCCGACGCGGTGGTGCTCGACGTGATGCTTCCCGACCTCGACGGCTTCCAGGTGCTGCGCAGGTTGCGGGAGGACAACGCCACCGTGCCGGTGCTCTTCCTGACCGCCCGGGACGCGGTGGAGGAGCGGATCACCGGGCTGACCGTGGGTGGCGACGACTACGTCACCAAACCGTTCAGCCTCGAGGAGGTGATCGCCCGACTGCGGGCGCTGCTGCGCCGCTCCGGCTTCGCCGTCGCCACCCGCCAGGACGCGGTCTTGACCGTCGGCGATCTCACCATGGACGAGGACAGCCACGAGGTGCGCCGGGACGGCCGACTGGTCACCCTCACCGCCACCGAGTTCGAGCTGCTGCGGTATCTGATGCGCAATCCCCGCCGGGTGCTCAGCAAGGCGCAGATCCTCGACCGGGTGTGGAACTACGACTTCGGCGGCCAGGCCAACGTCGTCGAGCTGTACATCTCGTACCTGCGCAAGAAGATCGACGCCGGCGGCCAGCCCATGATCCACACATTGCGCGGGGCCGGGTACCTGCTCAAGCCGGCGGAGTGAACGCCGTACGCCGGTGGCTGGCCGGACGGTCGCTGCGGACCCGCCTGGTGATCACCCTGGTCACCCTGCTCGCCGTGGTCAGCCTCGCCATCGGTGGGATCACCACCGCCGCGCTGCGGCAGTTCCTGACCTCGCGGGTGGACGAGCAACTGCTCTTCACGCCCAGCGGTCGGCCGAGCGTCCCGTGGGAGCCGGCGCCCGGCACGAGCGCCTGGAGCGACGTACGCGTGCCGCGCGGCTTCCCGCCCGGCACGATCACCGCCCAGGTGGTCGACGGGCAGGTGACCGAGGCGTGGACGCTGGTCGGCCGCCAGGAGCAGTCCGTGCCGGTCGACGAGGTCACCGCGCTGGCCGAGGTGCCCATCGACGGCCCGCCGCGCACCTTCGACCTCGACGACCGGGGTGGCTACCGGCTGGTGGCCCGGCGGACACCTGCCGGCCCGGTACGGGTGCTGGGCGTGCCGCTGTCCGAGGTCCAGGAGACCGTCTGGTGGATGGTGGTCGCGCAGGCCGGAGTCACCGCGGTCGGGCTGCTGGTCGCCGGTGCCGCCGGTGCGCTGATCGTCCGGGCCACGCTGCGTCCGCTGCGACGGGTCGCGGCGACCGCCGGCCGGGTCAGCGAACTGCCGCTGGACCGGGGCGAGGTGGCACTTTCCGAACGGGTGCCGGCCACCGACACCGACCCGCGGACCGAGGTCGGTCAGGTCGGGTCCGCGCTCAACCGGATGCTCGGGCACGTCGCCGCCGCGCTCGCCGCCCGGCAGGCCAGCGAGGTCCGGGTACGCCAGTTCGTCGCCGACGCCAGCCACGAACTGCGTACGCCCCTGGCGGCGATCCGCGGCTACGCCGAGGTGGCGCGTCGGGGCCGCGACCGGGTCCCGCCCGATGTGGCACACGCGCTGCGCCGGGTCGAGTCGGAGAGCGCCCGGATGACCAGTCTCGTGGACGACCTGCTGCTGCTGGCCCGGCTGGATTCGGGCCGGCCGCTGGCCGTCGAACCGGTCGACCTCAGCGCGCTGGTGGTGGACGCGGTCAGTGACGCGCACGTGGCCGGCCCGGAGCACCGCTGGCAACTCGACCTGCCCGACGAGGTCGTCAGGGTGCCCGGCGACCCGGCCCGGCTACACCAGGTGCTGACGAATCTGCTGACCAACGCGCGGGTGCACACCCCGCCCGGCAGCACCGTCACCACCAGCCTGCGGTTGGCTGGCGGGGCCGCCGAGCTCGGCGTCGCCGACGACGGCCCCGGTGTGCCCCCCGACCTGCGACCCGAGGTGTTCGAACGCTTCGCCCGTGGCGACAGCTCCCGGTCCCGCGCCCACGGCAGCACCGGCCTCGGCCTGGCCATCGTCGCCGCCGTGGTGGAGGCGCACCACGGCACCGTCTCGCTCGACACCCGGCCCGGCGCGACCGTGTTCACCGTCCGGCTGCCGAGCCCCACCGTCGGCGGGTAGTCGCCGTTCGGACCTCGACGGCTGGCCGACTTCGGCCAGCACAGCCCCGGTCCGTCGGGCGCCTGCGGATCGTGGCAGGCTGGCGGTGTGTACCGGGAGCGGCCGACCGGGTTGGCCGGCGCGACGCTGTGGACCAGCACCGCGCCGGCCCGTGCCACGTCCTCCCGGGTGCTCCCGGACGGCTGCCTCGACCTGCTCTGGTCCAGTCGGGCGGGGCTGTTGGTCGCCGGGCCGGACCGTACCGCGTTTCTCAGCGCGAGCGCGCCGCGTGAACGGTGGGTGGGGCTGCGGCTGCCGCCCGGAGTCGGCCCGGCGGTGCTCGGTGTGCCGGCGGTCGAGGTGCGTGATCGGCGCGTACCGTTGGGGGACCTGTGGGGTGACCGGGCCGTCGCGGCGCTGGCCGACCGGGCTGCGGCCGATGCGGAGGCCGTGCTGGTCGAGGTGGCGGCCTGCCGGCTGCGGGCCGCCGGCGGCCCGGACCCGCTCGGTGCCCGGGTGACCGCCGCGCTGGCCGCCGGCGCCACGGTGGCGGCGACCGCCGTCGAGGTCGGGCTCGACCCGCACGCGCTGCTGCGGCGCAGCCGGCACCTGTTCGGGTACGGCCCGAAGACCCTCGCCCGGATCCTGCGGCTTCGCCGGGCCCTGGCCCTGGCCCGTGGGGGCGTCGCGCTGGCCGAGGTGGCCTCCCGCGCCGGCTACGCCGACCAGGCCCACCTCACCCGCGACACCCGCGCCCTGACCGGCCTACCCCCCACAACCCTCCTGCGCCCCTGACCCCCACTCCCGATCGGGTGATCAGAGGCGGGCGCCGTCGGAGGTTCGTGAATTTCGGCGAAGGGACCACCAGGGGTGTGACCGTGAGCAGCGGGATGACTCACGTCGGTGGGAGTGCGCGAGGTGCTCGGGCACGAGGGAGCGGAGCAGTCGGCCCGACTGGCCGCCGCCGCGCCTGACCCGTCGAGGTGGGTGCTGGTCAGCCCTGGTCGTTCGGGGTGGGGGTGGGCAGGGCAGCGAAGAGGTCGACGGGGGTGCCGTCAGGGTCGTGCAGGACGGCGTAGCGCTGGCCCCAGGGGGCGTCCCAGGGTGGCAGGTGGCCGTGGTGGCCGTCGGCCGTCAGGTCGGCGTACCAGCGGTCGACCTCGGTTGGGTTCGCGCAGAGGAAGGCCAGTGCCGCCCGGTGGCCGCCGGTCGGTGGGCTCCAGCCCGGGTCGAGGGAGCGGATCGTCGCGAGGTCGTCCCAGGCGAGCCGGAGGCCGCCGGGCAGGGCCACCTCCACGTGTGGCTCCAGCTCCGCGCCGGCCGGGATGGCGAGTCCCAGGCGGCGGTAGAAGTCCAGGGTGCGGGTCATGTCGGTGGCGACCAGGCCGACCAGGTCGAAGCGCGGAAGCAGGGTCATGGTGGCGAGGTTACGGCCGGCGGCGGCCGGGCGTCTTGAACGAAACGGACGGGGTGAAGTGGGCGTTGTGCCCGACAGGTGACCGTGAGCGGCGTACGGTGGCGTAAGTCCGGCGTGTCGTCTAATTCCGAAATGTGAGTACGGATGCTGATGCCGGTCCTATCACGGCGAGGGAAGGAGCGGTCGGTGAACCACCTGGCCTACCTGGACGCGGGATCCGGCAGCCTGATCGTGCAGGCGGTGGTCGGCGGTATCGCCGGGGTCGCGGTGGCGGCCAAGCTCTACTGGCGCAGACTCGTCAGCCGGTTCCGCCGCCAGCCCACCGACCAGAGCTGACCCGGCCGAGATGGTGATTCCGGACCTGGGCCGGTCGCCGAAGCCGGTCCGGGTCGACACCGAGCTGCGGGCGGAGCCCGGCTCGTTCCGCGACCCGGCCAACCAGGTCTTCCACGCCGGCGACGAGGTGCTTCGCGCGCTCGACGAGACCGCCGCCACGCACTGGCGGGCGCTGGCCGGCAGCACCTTCTTCCCGCCGCTGGTCGCCGCTGGCAAGATCTGCGGCACCGAGGAGCTGCCGGCCGGACCGGAGCTGCTGGCGGGTTCGGAGCTGCTGGCGGGGTCGGCGCTAGCGGGCTGGGCGGCGGTCCTGCGACACGAGCGGATCCCGTTCATCTCCCACCCGTACGAGTGGTCCTTCGCGATGCTGCGTGACGCCGCACTGCTGCACCTGGAGATCCTCCGGGCCGCCCTGTCGGCGGGCTTCACCACCAAGGACGGTTCGGCGTACAACCTGCAGTGGCGCGGCACCGAGCCGGTCTTCATCGACGTGGGGTCGTTCGTCCCGCTACGCGACGGCGAACCGTGGGCCGGGTACCGGCAGTTCTGCCAGATGTTGCTCTACCCGCTGATGCTCGGCGCCCACCTGGGGCTGGCGTTCCAGCCCTGGCTGCGGGCCCAGGTCGACGGCATCTCCCCGGAGCAGATGGGACCGCTGTTCCGGGGTGCCCGGCGGCTGCTGCCCGGCGTGCCCACCCACGTCCACCTGCACGGCAGCGTGCAGCGGCGCAGCGCCGTCACCAGCACCTCCGACGTGCGCGCGCAGCTGCGGGCCGCCGGCTACACCCGCGAGTTGGCGCAGGCCACCGTACGCGGGATGGAGAAGCTCGTCCGGCGGCTGGACCACCAGCCGCCGCCCACGCACTGGGTGGACTACCAGCGCACCTGCGGCTACTCCGGCGACGACCGCAGCGGCAAGGAGCGGTTCGTCACCGCCGCGCTGAGCGTCGTCGGCCGGCGACGACTGGTACTCGACCTGGGCGCCAACGACGGACGGTACGCGCGGCTGGCCGCCCGGCACGCCGACTACGTGGTCGCCGTCGAGCAGGACCCGGCGGTGCTGGACCGGCTGTACCGCACCCTGAAGGGCGAGGGCGAGCGGCGGGTGCTGCCGCTGGTGATGGACCTGGCCGATCCGTCGCCCGGCGGCGGCTGGCGTGCCGTGGAGCGGGCCTCGTTCGCCGCTCGGGCCAGCGCGGACACCGTGCTCGCCCTGGCGCTGGTGCACCACCTGGCGATCGGCCGCAACGTGCCGCTGTCCGAGGTGCTGTCCTGCCTCGTCGGCTTCGTCGCGCCCGGTGGCCGGCTGGTGGTGGAGTTCGTCCACCCCGACGATCCGATGGCGGCCCGGCTGCTGGCCAACAAGCCCGACGGCATCTTCCCCGACTACCGGCGCGACGCCTTCGAGGCGCTGCTCGCCGCCCGGGGCACCGTCGAGGACCGGCTGGAGTTGCCCTCGGGCACCCGCACCCTGTACCGGCTGGCCCGTTCGTGACCGACCGCCCCGCGACCGGCTCAGCCCCCAGCAGCGAATCCGGCTGGCGGACGGAGGCCGGCCGGCTGCTGGAGATCACGGCGCTGGTCGGCCTGGTGATCACCCAGCCGCTGCTGGACATCCTCGGTCGCAGCCCCGACTTCTTCCTGTTCCACCGGGCCGACCGGGGCGAGATCCTGGCGCTGGTGGCCCTGGTCGTGGTGCTGCCGACGGTGGCGGTCGGGTCGGTCGGCCTGCTGTCCGGACTGGCCGGACGGACCGCGCGGACGGCCACCCACACGCTGCTGGTGGGCCTGCTGGTCGCGGCGCTGGTGGTGCAGATAGGCCGGCTCACGACGCCGCTTCGGGGCGTACCGCTGCTGCTGGTCGCCGTAGCGGTCGGTGCTGCCGGGGCCGCCGGGTACCGGCGCTGGCGGGCCCCGGGGCGGATGCTGCGGCTGGCCGCCGTCGGGCCGCTGATCTTCGTCGGGCTGTTCCTGTTCGCCTCACCGACCGGGCCGGTGGTGTTGCCGCGCGGCGGAGGCGGCGTGGCCGGTACGGCCACCGGCAACGTGCACCCGCCGGTGGTCCTGCTGGTCCTCGACGAGCTGCCGCTGGTCTCCCTGCTCGACGGCGAGCGGCGGGTGGACGCCGCCCGGTTCCCGTACTTCGCCGAGTTGGCCGCCGCCTCGACCTGGTACCGCAACGCCACCGGAGTCAGCGGCTGGACGCCGTACGCGCTGCCGGCGATGCTCACCGGCCGCTACCCGGCGCAGCCGTTCGCCCCGCACTACTCGCACTACCCGGACAACCTCTTCACCGCACTCGGCGGGCTGTACGACATCCGCGCCGAGGAGAGCATCACCCGGCTCTGCCCGCCGAGCCGCTGCGAGCAGCAGGTCGCCCCGGAGCAGGGGGTCGGTGTGCTGGCCCGGGAGACCGGCCGGCTGCTGCGCCAGGTGACCTCACCTAACGACAGCCGGATCGACCCGGAGGACTCCTACCGTGAGCGCACCGCCGAGGAGGCCGGCATCGACGCCGCCGAGCCGGTGCCGACCGACCCGAAGTTCCGTTGGGACAGCCTCGACGTCAACCAGCCGGCCCGGTTCACCAGCTTTCTGAACGGCCTGATCCGGTCGCAGCGGCCGACGCTGCATTTCCTGCACCTGCTGATGCCGCATTCGCCGTGGGTGTTCCTGCCGTCGGGGGCTCGCTACGAGGCGCCCGAGGACTTCTCCAACGAGGGCGACGGCTGGGTGGACCTGGCCCGCGCCCGTCACCTGGCGCAGCTCGGCTACACCGACCGGCTGATCGGTGAGACGATCCGTACGCTGCGCGCGGGCGGCCTGTGGGACGAGGCGCTGGTGGTGGTCACCGCCGACCACGGGGTCAGTTTCACCAAGGGCGCGCAGGGACGCGGCGCGGACGCCATCAGGGCGGCCGCCGACGAGGTGGCCTGGGTGCCGTTGTTCGTCAAGACGCCGGGCCAGCGCGCTGGTCAGGTGGACGACCGGAACTGGGAACACGTCGACCTGCTGCCGACCATCGCCGACGAGGCGGCCATCCGGCTGCCCTGGCGGGTCGACGGCCGATCAGCGCGGCAGGCCCCCCGCACCGAACCTGGCAAGGTCTTCTACGACCGTCCGTCGGAGCCGATGCCGGTTACCGGTGGCGTGCCCGCCGCGCCGCCACCGGCCGCCCCGCACCGACTCCTCGGCACCGCCGTGGACGCCGCGCCGGCTGGCGGCAGCGCCCGCGTGGGCGGGCTCGACGCGTTCCGCGCCGTCGACCCCGACGAGGGCCTGCTGCCCGGGATGGTCTGGGGCACCGTGCCTGACCGGGTCGCCGACGGCACCGAGCTGGTGGTGGCCGTCAACGGCACTGTTGCCGCGGTGGTGCCGGTGGTCGCCCCGGACCTCGGTGGCCGTCGGTTCGCCGCGTTGCTCGCCGACGACCGGCTCTTCCACGCCGGCGCCAATCGCCTCGATCTCTATCTCCTCGATGCTGGCGGCACTCTCCGCCAACTGACGATCTCCTGACGCCCGCCACCGGGTCGGTCCAGCCGCACCCGGGGGCCCGGCGTCCAGTCGTCCTCCTGAGCCGTCGGACAGTGGCACGGGCATGCGCGTGCTCGCCCACCCGGTGTGCCGTCTCTGCCTGTCTGTGCTGGTCGTCGGGGTTTCCCGGCCGCGCGGTCGGGAAACGGGTGACGCATGCCTCACCGCCGAACCACGGCGGGCGGTGTCGTCGCAACCGCAATTACGGTAGAAGCGAAGGCAATTCAACGTAGATCTGCCGGCGAAGCGAGGAACCACATGACGGAAGTCAAGCTCGATCACCCCGGCGGGCAGCTGTCGATGCCGGTACATTCCGCGGTCGAGGGCCCCGCCGGAGTCGGTGTGGGCAAGCTGCTGAAGGAAACCGGGATGACGACGTACGACCCCGGGTTCGTCAACACCGCCGCTTGTTCGTCCGCGATCACCTACATCGACGGCGACGCGGGAATTTTGCGTTACCGTGGCTACCCCATCGAGCAACTGGCCGGGAAGAGTTCCTTCCTGGAGGTCTCCTACCTGCTGATCTACGGCGAGTTGCCGACCGGTGACCAGCTGACCGAGTTCTCCGAGCGGATTCGCCGGCACTCGCTGCTGCACGAGGAGATGCGCCGGTTCTTCGACGGTTTTCCCCGTGAGGCGCACCCGATGGCGGTGCTCTCCTCGGCGGTCAGCGCCATCTCCACCTTCTACCAGGACAGCCTGGACCCGTTCGACGCCGAGCACGTGGAGATGTCCACGGTCCGGTTGATGGCGAAGGTCCCCACCATCGCCTCGTACGCCTACAAGAAGTCCATCGGGCAGCCGCTGCTGTACCCGGAGAACTCGCTGGGCTACGTGGAGAACTTCCTGCGGATGACGTTCGGTGTGCCGGCGGAGCCGTACGAGGTCGATCCGGTGGTGGCCCGTGTGCTGGACATGCTCCTCGTCCTGCACGCCGACCACGAGCAGAACTGCTCGACCTCGACCGTCCGGCTGGTGGGTTCCAGCAACGCCAACCTGTTCGCCTCGGTGTCGGCCGGGGTCAACGCGCTGTTCGGGCCGCTGCACGGCGGCGCGAACCAGTCGGTGCTGGAGATGCTGGAGCTGATCCAGGCCGAGGGCGGCGACGTGCAGTCCTTCGTCCGCAAGGTCAAGGACAAGCAGGACGGCGTCAAGCTGATGGGTTTCGGTCACCGGGTCTACAAGAACTACGACCCGCGGGCCGCGATCGTGAAGGAGGCGGCGCAGGACGTGCTGGGCCGGATGGCCAAGGCGGACCCGCTGCTGGACATCGCGATGCAGTTGGAGGAGATCGCCCTGGGCGACGACTTCTTCGTCTCCCGGCGGCTCTACCCGAACGTGGACTTCTACACCGGCCTGATCTACAAGGCGATGGGTTTTCCGACGAAGATGTTCACGGTGCTGTTCGCGCTGGGCCGGCTGCCGGGCTGGATCGCGCAGTGGCGGGAGATGATCAACGATCCGGAGACCAAGATCGGCCGCCCGCGGCAGATCTACACCGGCGCCACCGAACGGGACTACCTCCCCTACGAGAAGCGCTGACCGCAGTGAGGAAGGGCGCCCTGTCAACGCCTGCGGTATAGGACGGGCCCCTTCTCGACGGCGACACCGCCGCAGGCCGCCGACCTCGTGATCGAGGGCGGCGGCCTGCGACCGTGTCGCGGGGTGTCCGCGGTTCAGTGCGCCGGGTGGCCGTCGTCGTCCTGACCTGCTGTGGTGGGCAGGTCGCCGAGTACCTCGTCGATGACGTGGATGCGGGCGCCGGCCGCCTGGTAGTCGGCACACACCGTCTCAGCCAGGTCGTCGACGCGGGCGACCTGGCCCCGGCCGGTGACGGCGAGGCTGCTGCCCGAGACGGTGGTCACCGTGCCGGCGGCGACCAGGTCGGCCACCGGCAGCACGCCGCTGACCAGGTGGTCGCGCAGCAGGTCACGCAGCTCGCCGGTGTCCCGCAGGAGCAACTCGTCGAGGTTGGTCCGGGAGAACTTGGTGGCGAAGGCGTCGTCGGTGGGGGCCAGGATGGTGACGTCCCCGGTGAGCTCGTCGGCCAGGCCGGTGGCCCGTACCGCCGCCTCGAAGGTGGTGAGCACGGGAATCCACTGCAGGGCCTGCGCCGCGGGCTGGTCGGCGAGTGCGGCGGGGTGTCCCGGTTCGTCGCCCGTCGGCAGCAGGTCGCAGAGCGGCCCGGTCACGGTGACGGTGGCCGGCGCGGGGGCGGCCGTGCCGGCGTCGCCGTTCCCGCCGCCCGCGACAACCACGAGCAGCAGGGCGGCCAGGGTGGCGCCGGCGATCGGGAGCAGACGCCGGGACACCGGCGTCGCGGCCCGAGACTGGCTGTCGGTCACGGTGTTCTCCGCTCTTCGATGGGGTACCGGCAGGCCGGGCGCGGGATCCGGCCCGCCGGTACGAGGGGCGGGCTCAGCGCCTCACAGAAGCGCGCACTGGTTGAACCGCGGACCGCTGACCGAGTTGGCGACCTCCATGTTGACCGGCGCGGCACTGTTGCCGGCACAGCTCAGCGGGCCGTTGACGGTGTTGCCGGCCACCAGCGGGGCGCCGCCCGCGCTGTTGACCACGTTGACCGGGCCACTGATCTTGTTGCCGACCAGTAGGACCGGGCCGCTGGCGCCGGTGACGTTCACCGGGCCGTTGACGGTGCTGGCGGTCAGCACGAACCCGGCCGCCGCGCTGGCGTCCACCGGGCCGTTGATCGAGGCGCCGTTGACGATCAGCGTCGCGCCCCGCTGCACCCTGATCGGACCCCGGACGGTGGCGCCGGCGAGGCAGGCCACGCCGGAGACCGTCAGTGGGCCGTTGTGGGTGCCGGTCAGCGTGGGCGCGATGCGCTCGCCAGCGACCAGGCCGTCGGCGGCCTGCTCGTCGAGCAGCAGCGGCACCAGGCCGCGCTCCGGCTGGGACAGTGGTACGAGGTACCCTCCGGCCACCTTGATCACCTTCCAGCCGTGGGCGGCGAGCCGTTGGGCCACGGTGGTCTGCTGGCCGCTCGGGCCGTCGGTGCGCGCCCCGTGGTACTGCTCCTCGGTGAGCTTGTAGGCGCACGGCGGCTGGTCGAGGATCTGGTCCTCGCCCGGTGCGTTCAGCGGCGGCGGGGTGTCGCCCGGGTGCGGTGCGGGATAAGCCTCGATCGGGCGGGAGCCCCGGAAGACGATTCGGCCGCTGTTCGCGGACTGGAACTTGATCGCCTCGGCGCGGGCCGCGGTGATGTCGCCGACGGTCGCACCGTGGTACGCCAGGAACTGATGGAACGTCCACAGTGCCGAGTAGGTCTTGCGCCGCCGGTTGTTGGCGGTGTTGCCCTCGTCCGGTCGGGTCGGTCCGCCGGAGCTGCGCAGTTCCAGCAGGGAGTTGACCACGTTCTTCAGCCCGAGGGTGTTGCGCAGGATCGTCTCCTCGCCCAGTCCGACGTTGGCCCCGGTGCATCCGTACGGGCAGGCCCACCAGCCGTCCTTGGCGCCCTGGGTGTACATGTGGCCCTCGATCATGTCCTGGGACTGGTCGAAGATGCCCTGTGCCACGTTCTGGTGGCGGGGTGGCAGCATCGGCAGGTCACCGGTGTTGCTGTTGCCGTACTCGTGGCCGTCGTAGCTGGCGATCGGCCGGTAGTCGCGGACCATCTCCACGAACGCCTGGGTCTCCGGCTGGCGGACCAGCGAGTAGTCCCGGTTGAGGTCCTGACCGGCGGCGTTGCCCCGGCTGTTGGCCGCCCGGCCGTCGCCGTTGATCGTCGGCACGATCAGCATGGTGGTCTTCGACAGCAGGCCGAGGGTGGTGGCGTCGTCGGTGAACGCCAGCTGTCGGGCGATGATGAGGCATGCCTCGCGGTCGCCGGGCTCGTTGCCGTGCACGTTGCAGTTGACCACCAGCGGGTTCGTGGCGGCCACCGCCGCGGCGGTGGCCGGCGGGGTGGGGTAGCCGATGACGAACATGTTGAGCGGCCGGTCCTGCAGGGTGCGGCCGATCTCCACCACGCGCACCCGGTCGCTGAGTTCGTCGATCGCCTCGGTGTAGGCGTACTCGTTGACGTCGTTGGTGTACTGCGCGCCCAGCGTGGTCTCCCACTGGGTGCGCAGGCCCTGTCCGGGGACGGCCGGGTCGCCCCAGGGTGCCGTGGTGGTGTCGCTGACCGGGGCCGAGTACGGCTGGGCGGTGCCGTCGATGCGGGCGCGGACCCGCCACTGGAAGCGGTTGCCGGGGGCGAAGCCCGCGTCGGCGAAGGTCGGCTCGGAGTTGTTGATCTGACGGTTAGGTCGCCAGACACCGGCGGTCACCGATGCGCCGGTGGCGGTGCCGTCGTCGTCGACCGGGGTCCGCTCGATCTGGTAGTCGGTGGCGGCGTCGACCGGGGTCCAGGCCAGGGTCGCGTACCCGTCGCCCTGGACGACCGTGAGGTCCCGTACCTGGTTTGGCTCCGCCAGCAACTGGGCCGCGGTGGTCGCCTGGGCGGGCTGCGCGGTCGCCGCGAGGGTGACGGCGAGTAGTGCGGAGAAGACACCGGCCGTTGTCCGTCTGTATCTCAAGGGGCTCTCCAAACAGGAGGGGTGACTCAAGTACCCACAGCACACCCGTACCCGGCCTGCCGCGGGGCCGCGAGCTGGGATTCTTGAGGATGATCTGAGGTTCGGCCGGCTGAGTGGGCACTCAGCTGGCGCGCAGCCGGTAGCCGACGCCACGAACCGTCTCCACCAGCGCGGTGTCGTCGAGCTTTGCGCGCAGCGCCGCGACGTGGACGTCGAGATTGTGCCGGGTCGCCCAGGTGGTCTGCCACACCTCCAGTTGCAGTCGGTCCCGCGGCACCACCGTGCCGGCCTGCCGGGCCAGCGCCACCAGCAGGTCGAACTCCTTGCGGGACAGGCCGACCTCCCGGTCGCCCACCCAGACCCGGCGGGCGTCCACATCGATGCGCAACAAGCCCACCTGCAATGCGGTCGCCGCCCGGGTGGTACGGGTGGTACGGCGCATCACCGCCTCGATACGCGCCTGCAACTCGACCATCGAGAACGGCTTGACCACGTAGTCGTCGGCCCCGGCGCGTAGCCCGGCCACCCGGTCGTGCTCCTCCACCCGCGCGGTGACCGCGATGATCGCGACGCCCTCGTCGTGCTGGCGGATGCGCCGGCACACCTCCAGACCGTCACGGTCGGGCAGGTTCATGTCGAGCAGGATGAGGTCGACCGGGTCGGCCCGCACCGCCTCGGCCGCGGTGACCGCCTGGACCACGTCGTGCCCCCGTCGCCGCAGCGCCGAGGCGAGGCCCGCCGAGACGCGCAGGTCGTCTTCCACCAGGAGTACCCGCACTCGCGCCTCCTCGGACTTCGCCGTCGCCGGATGCCTGCGAGTGTGTCCGATGCCAACCGCCGGTGACCAGTACGGATGCAAGATCGTAACGACAGATTGAACTGTCCGAACGGGGTCTGGTGGCGGTCTGGTGAGAACGGCGACCGCCCTGGCGATGGCCTCGGTAGCCGTCCCGCCCGGTCCGGCTGCAACAGCCGGACCGGGCGGGACTCGGCGGTAGACGCGACAGCGGAGCCGGTCAGCGCAGGCCGGCGGCGGCGAGCAGGTTGCCGTCGGCCATCGTGGGCAGTGCCCGGCCGTGTGCCATCTGCTGCGCCGCGCGCTCGGCGGTGAAGCTCGGCGCCTGGGCGATGGCCGCCGCGTACGTCGACGCGGTGCGGCTGGCGATGGCCGCCCAGCCGTACCGCTCGTTGACCATGTCCCGGGCCCGACGGGCCAGCACGCGGGCGCGTTCGGTGTCGACGAGCAGGGCGTGCACGGCGTCGGCCAGCGCGTCCGAATCGTGCGGGCGGAAGGTCTCACCGGTGACGCCCGACTCGACGATCTCGGCGAGCCCGCCGGTTTCGGCGACCGCGAGCGGCGCGCCGGCGGCGGCGCCCTCCAGGGCGACCATGCCGAACGGCTCGTAGATGCTGGGCACCGCGAAGCAGTCCGAGGCGGCCATCACCGCGGGCAGGTCGGTGCCGCCGAGAAAGCCGGGCAGGCTGACGGTGCCGGCCAGCCCGAGCCGGTGCACGTCGGCCTCCAACTCGCTGCGGTACGGGCCGTCGCCGACGATCACCGCGCGCAGCCCGGGGTGCCGCTCGCGTAGCCGGGGCAGGCCGGCGAGTAGATGCTGCACCCCCTTCTCGTACACCAGACGGCCGGCGAAGGTGACCAGCGGGCCGTCCCCGGCGTACCGGGCGCGCGCCTTCGCCACCGCGGCGGCGGAGACCCGCCAGCGGTGTGGCTCCACCCCGTTGGGCACCACGTCGACCCGTCCGGCCGGCACGCCGAACAGCCCGGTCACCTCGTCGCGCATGTAGCCGGAGCAGACGATGACGCGGGTCGACTCGCCGCCGAGCCAGTGCTCCACGCCATGGATGGTGCGGTTCATCTCCTCGGGCAGCCAGCCCTGGTGCCGGCCCGCCTCGGTGGCGTGGATGGTGCTGACCAGCGGCAGGTCGAGGTGCTCGCGCAGGGTCATCGCGGTGTGCGCGACGAGCCAGTCGTGGGCGTGGACGACGTCGTAGACGCCGGTGGCGGTGGCGCGCAGCGCGGCCCGGGTCAGGGTGTGGTTGAACGCCATCGTCCAAGCCAGCAGCGAGCCGGTGGCCAGCGGGAAGGTCACCGGATCCTCGGCGGCGCGCACGACGCGCACCCCGTCGACGTACTCCTCCAGCGGGGCGCCCTCGGCGTGCCGGGTGACGACCGTGACCTCGTGCCCGGCGGCGGCCAGAGCCACCGACAGGGCGTGCACGTGCCGGCCCAGGCCGCCCACGAGCACCGGCGGGTACTCCCACGACAGCATGAGGATGCGGCGGGTCTGCGACCCGGCGGGCGGGCCGGGTTGGGCCGGAACCTGGGGTCGCGAGGTGATCGTGGGGCGGTGGACGCGGTCCGAGGCGGTGGCGGTACGTCCGCCGACCCGCAGGGTCGTCACATCAGTCTCCGTCCGTGCAGGGAGGAACGCGCCGGCGTCGATGACGGCGAAAGGGAAACGTTGGGTTTCGGGCACGCGCGGACGCGTCCGGCGGTGCGAGGATCGTGGGCGCACTGAAAACACGCGCCCGGGAACAAGGAAACGTCATGACGGCCGATTCCGCACCTTGAGGACGGTCACAGTGACCGAGGGCACCGCAGGGTTCACCTCGGTTCGGCCGGGCGGCCACCAGCCATCCACCCGATCGGATGGATTGACGGTGGACCGTGCGGGGCACTACCGCCCCGCGCACCGCCGGAGTTTCCCGGACGAATGTGCTCGGGCGGGCGCGCCGACGACACGTGGCCGAAGGAGCGACATGCAGGTCTGGCCGGGCGAGCGGTATCCCCTCGGCGCCACCTACGACGGGATGGGCACCAACTTCGCGATCTTCTCGGAGGTGGCGCAGCGCGTCGAACTCTGCCTCTTCGACGAGTGGGACACCGGAGCGGAGCGCCGGGTCGAGCTGCGTGAACTCGACGCGTACGTGTGGCACGCGTACATCCCGGGAATCGGGCCGGGGCAGCGGTACGGCTACCGGGTGCACGGCCCGTACGACCCGGCGGGCGGGGTCCGGTGCAACCCGGCCAAGCTGCTCATCGACCCGTACGCCAAGGCCGTCGACGGCGACGTGCAGTGGGACCCGGCGGTCTACGACTACACCCACGGCGACCCGGAGCGGATCAACACGACCGACTCGGCGCCGTTCGTGCCGAAGTCGGTGGTGGTGAACCCGTACTTCGACTGGGGCAACGACGCGCCACCCCGCATCCCGTACCACCACTCGGTCATCTACGAGGCCCACGTACGCGGGCTGACCATGCGGCTTCCCGGCATCCCCGAGGAGCTGCGCGGCACGTACGCCGGCATCGCCTCGCCGCCGATGATCGACCACCTGAGCCGGCTCGGCGTCACCGCCATCGAGCTGATGCCGGTGCACCAGTTCGTCAACGACCACCGGCTGACCGACCTGGGGCTGCGCAACTACTGGGGCTACAACACCATCGGCTTCTTCGCCCCGCACCACGGCTACTCGGCGCTGGGTCGCCAGGGCCAGCAGGTGCAGGAGTTCCGGGGCATGGTCAAGGCGCTGCACGCGGCCGGTATCGAGGTGATCCTCGACGTGGTCTACAACCACA
Organism: Micromonospora sp. LOL_024; assembly: GCF_048060415.1. Lineage (NCBI taxonomy): Bacteria > Bacillati > Actinomycetota > Actinomycetes > Micromonosporales > Micromonosporaceae > Micromonospora > Micromonospora sp. LOL_024. The sequence goes on along the minus strand of NZ_JBHMIS010000020.1, from coordinate 41,447 downwards.
CCGCCGAGGGCAACCACCTCGGCCCGACGCTGAGCTTCAAGGGCGTCGACAACGCCAGCTACTACCGGCTGTCGGAGGAAGACCGGCGGTACTACGTCGACTACACCGGCACCGGCAACAGCCTCAACGTGCGCAGCCCACACTCGCTGCAACTGATCATGGATTCGTTGCGTTACTGGGTGACCGAGATGCACGTCGACGGTTTCCGCTTCGACCTGGCCGCCACCCTGGCCCGCGAGTTCTACGACGTGGACCGGCTCTCCACCTTCTTCGAGGTGGTCCAGCAGGACCCGGTGGTCAGCCGGGTCAAGCTGATCGCCGAGCCGTGGGACGTCGGCCCCGGCGGCTACCAGGTCGGCAACTTCCCGCCGCAGTGGACCGAGTGGAACGGCAAGTACCGCGACACGGTCCGCGACTTCTGGCGCGGCGAGCCGGCCACCCTCGCCGAGTTCGCCTCCCGCCTCTCCGGCTCCGCCGACCTCTACCAGGACGACGGGCGCCGCCCCTTCCACAGCATCAACTTCGTCACCTGCCACGACGGCTTCACCCTGGCCGACCTGGTGGCCTACAACGACAAGCACAACGAGGCCAACGGCGAGTCCAACCGCGACGGCGAGAGCCACAACCGGTCCTGGAACTGTGGCGTCGAGGGCGACACCGACGACCCGGGGGTACACGCCCTGCGGGCCCGGCAGCAGCGCAACTTCCTGGCCACTCTGATGCTGTCGCAGGGGGTGCCGATGATTGGCCACGGCGACGAGTTGGGCCGCACCCAGCACGGCAACAACAACGCCTACTGCCAGGACAGCGAGCTGGCCTGGGTCGACTGGGACGACGTCGACACCGAGCTGCTGGACTTCACCCGCCGGCTGGTCGAGTTCCGCCGGAAGCACCAGGTGTTCCAGCGTCGCCGCTTCTTCACCGGCCTGCCGGTGCACGGCCGGGAGATCGACGAACCGCTGCCCGACCTGGCCTGGTACACCCCGGACGGGCGGCAGATGACCGGCGAGGACTGGGGCAACGACTTCGGCCGCTCGGTGGCGCTCTTCGTCAACGGCGAGGGCATCCGCGAACGCGGCCAGTACGGTCAGCGGCACCGCGACTCGTCCTTCTGGCTCTGCTTCAACGCGCACGACGCACCGCTGGACTTCGTCCTTCCGCCGGCCGAGTTCGGCCACCGGTGGGAATTGGTGATCAGCACCGCCGAACCCGACCAGGACAAGGGCACCACCGGGGAGGCCGGCGGCACGCTCGGCGTACCGGACCGCTCGCTGGCGGTGTTGGAGAGGGTGGCCTGAGATGCCCGCGAAGCCGCGCCCCGTCGGAGCCACCTACCGGGTGCAGGTGCGCCCCGGGTTCGACCTGGACGCCACCGCCGGCCTCGCCGGCTACCTCGCCGACCTCGGCGTCACCCACCTCCACAGCGCACCACTGCTGGCCGCCGCGCCAGGCAGCGCGCACGGCTACGACGTGGTCGACCACCGGCAGGTCAACCCGGAGCTCGGCGGCGAGGCGGGCCGGCAGCGGTTACTGCGGGCGCTACGCGACGCCGGGCTCGGCCTGGTCGTGGACATCGTGCCCAACCACGCCGGGGTGGCCGTACCGGTGGCCAATCCGGCCTGGTGGGACGTACTGCGCCAGGGGCGGGGTTCGGCGTACGCGCCCTGGTTCGACATCGACTGGGAGCGGGGGCGGCTGCTGCTGCCGGTGCTTGCCGACGGGCCGGACGCGCTGGACGACCTGAGGCTCGCCGACGGGGAACTGCGCTACCACGAGCATCGCTTTCCGATCGCCGACGGCACCGGGGACGGCAATCCCCGCGAGGTGCACGACCGACAGTACTTCGAGCTGGTCTCCTGGCGGCGCGGCGACGCCGAGCTGACGTACCGCCGGTTCTTCGCCGTCTCCAGCCTGGCCGGGCTGCGTGTGGAGGACCCGGAGGTGTTCGCCGCCACCCACGAGCTGATCGTGGCGTGGGCGGCGGCCGGTGAGGTCGACGGCATCCGGGTCGACCACCCCGACGGGCTGCGCGACCCGGCCGGCTACCTGGCCCGGCTGCGCGACGCCGCCGGTGCCGCGTGGCTGATCGTGGAGAAGATCCTGGAGTACGGAGAGGAATTGCCGTCCTGGCCGGTGGACGGCACCACCGGCTACGACGCCCTCGCCGCGGTCGGCGGGCTCTTCGTCGACGGCGACGCGGAAGCCGAGTTCACCGCCCTGGACACCCGGCTCACCGGTCGGGCCACCTTCTGGGCGGAGCTGACCCACGACACGAAGCTCGCCGCAGCGACCCGGCTGCTGTCGGCGGAGCTGACCCGGCTGGCCGCGCTCGCCCCCGACGTGGACTCCGACGCGGCCCGCGCCGCACTGGCCGAGCTGGCCGCCGCCTTCGCCGTATACCGGGGTTATCCGCCCGACGGGGCACGGCACCTGGCCAACGCCCGCGCCGAGGCGGGCCGCCGCCGCAGCGACCTGACCGGTGCACTGGACGCGATCACCCGGCGGCTGCGTGACCCGGACGACGAGTTGGCCCGGCGTTTTCCCCAGTTCACCGGCGCGGTGATGGCCAAGGGCGTCGAGGACACCGCCTACTACCGGTGGAGCCGGTTCGCGGCGCTCAACGAGGTCGGCGGCAGCCCCGTCCACTTCGGCACCCTGCCGGGCCGATTCCACCGCTTCGTCGTCGCTCGGCGCGAGCGTTGGCCGGCGAGCATGACCACCCTGTCGACCCACGACACCAAACGCGGCGAGGACGTGCGCGCCCGCCTCGCCGTCCTCGCCGAGCTGCCGCAGCGCTGGGCCGAGCAGGTCACCCGGTGGATGGCGGCGGTCCCGCTGCCCGATGGCGCGCTGGCGCACCTGCTCTGGCAGACCGCCGTCGGCGCCTGGCCGATCGAACGCGAGCGACTGCACGCCTACGCGGAGAAGGCAGCCCGGGAGGCGGCGGCCTCGACCAGTTGGACCGACCCAGACCCGGCCTTCGAACGGGCGATGCACGCGCTGGTCGACGCCATGTACGACGACCCCACGGTCAACGCGGAGCTGGCGGCGTTCGTCGCCGAGACCACCCCGCCCGGCTGGTCGAACTCGCTCGGGCAGAAGCTGGTGCAGCTGGCCATGCCCGGGGTGCCGGACACCTACCAGGGCACCGAGCTGTGGGACAACTCCCTGGTTGACCCGGACAATCGTCGCCCGGTCAACTTCGACGTACGCCGGGAACTGCTGGCCCGGCTCGACGCCGGCTGGCAGCCGGCGGTGGACGACACCGGGGCGGCCAAGCTGCTGGTGGTGTCGCGGACGCTGCGGCTGCGCCGCGACCATCCGGAGCTGTTCGGCGACTACCAGCCGGTCATGGTGCACGGGCCGGCCGCCCGGCACGCCGTCGCCTTCGACCGGAGCGGCGCGATCGCCGTGGCCACCCGGCTGCCGTTGCGCCTGGCGGCGGCCGGCGGCTGGCGGGACACGGCCCTGCAACTTCCCGTTGACGAGGTGTCGTGCCTGTTCACCGGTCGGGTCTACAGTGGCGGACGAGTCCAGGTGGCGGAGGTGTTGGCCAGCTATCCCGTCGCGTTGCTCGCCCCCACTGACAGATCCCGGGAGGCGTCATGACCGAGTTCACGGTCTGGGCACCGGAGGCGTCGCGGGTGCGGCTGAGCCTGCCGGGCACCGCCGACCACGAGATGAGAACCGGCCAGGGCGGCTGGTGGCGGGTCCAGGTGCCCGGCGCCGGCCCTGACTACTGCTTCCTGCTCGACGACGACGACCAGGCGCTGCCCGACCCGCGTTCGGGCTGGCAGCCGGCCGGTGCGCATGGGCCCAGCAGGATCTACGACCACGCCGCGTTCGGCTGGACCGACCAGGCGTGGACCGGCCGGCAGTTGCCCGGCAGCGTCCTCTACGAGCTGCACGTCGGCACCTTCACCCCGGAAGGCACCTTCGACGCGGCCGTCGGCCGCCTCGACCACCTGGTTGAGTTGGGCGTCGACCTGATCGAGTTGCTGCCGGTCAACGCCTTCAACGGCGAACACAACTGGGGGTACGACGGGGTCTGCTGGTTCGCCCCGCACGAACCCTACGGCGGGCCCGACGGCCTGAAACGCCTGGTCGACGCCGCCCACGCCAAGGGGTTGGGGGTGATCCTCGACGTCGTCTACAACCACTTCGGGCCCTCCGGGGCCTACGCGCCGATGTTCGCGCCGTACCTCGCCGAGCGGAACACCCCGTGGGGCAGCGCGGTCAACCTGGACGGGCCGCACTCCGACGGGGTCCGCCGCTTCGTCGCCGACAGCGTGCTGATGTGGCTGCGCGACTACCACGTCGACGGGCTGCGCCTGGACGCCGTGCACGCCATGCCCGACACCCGCGCCACGCACCTGCTGGAAGAGTTGGCCGTCGAGGTCGAGTCGCTGTCGGTGCACCTGGGCCGCCCGCTGACACTGATCGCCGAGTCCGACCTCAACGACCCCCGGCTGATCAGCTCCCGGGAGGCCGGCGGCTACGGCCTGCACGCCCAGTGGAACGACGACGCCCATCACGCCCTGCACGCCCTGCTCACCGGCGAGCGGCAGGGCTACTACGGCGACTTCGGCACCATGGAGTGCCTCGCCGAGGTGCTGACCGGCGGGTTCTTTCACACCGGCACCTGGTCGAGCTTCCGCAGTCGCCAACACGGCCGTCCCGTAGACCCGCGTACCCCCGGCCACCGCTTCGTGGCCTACCTGCAGAACCACGACCAGATCGGCAACCGTGCCACCGGCGACCGCCTCGCGGCTTCGTTGTCTCCTGCCCTGCTGCGGGTGGGGGCGACCTTGCTTCTCACCGCTCCCTTCACACCGATGCTGTTCATGGGGGAGGAGTGGGCCGCCGCCACACCTTGGCAGTACTTCACGTCGCATCCGGAGCCGGAGCTTGCCTCCGCCGTGGTCAACGGCCGACGCAGCGAGTTCGCCGCGCACGGCTGGCCACCCGGTGACGTGCCAGACCCGCAGGACCGGCAGACGTTCGTACGCTCCCGGTTGGACTGGGCCGAGCTGGACAAACCCGAACACCGGGCGATGTACGAGTTCTACCGGCGGCTGATCGCGCTACGGAAGTCCCGGCCGGAGCTGTCGGACCCGCACCTGTTCGCCATCGACGTGCGGCACGGCGACCGTTTTCTGGTGATGCGGCGGGGCGGCTGCCTGGTGGCGGCCAACCTGGCAGACAAGCCGCAGCGGGTCACGTTGCCGGGAGTGGCCCGGCGGGTGCTGCTGGCCACCGGGGAGGGCGTCACCGTGCAACGCGACCGCATCGAGCTGCCAGCGGAGACGGCAGCGATCGTGGCGCTCTGAGTAAGTCGACCGAGAGCAAGTGATACCCACTGCGGGACCGCTACTGTCCCCTGCGCGACAGTGGGTCGAATCGAGCGGCAATGGGCCGCCGTACTGGACGGCGAGTGGTGCCGGTCTAGCGCGACGGGCGTGCGGTGAGCCAGGCGAGCGGTTGTCCGGTGAGTGCTGCGTCGGCCAGGCGGTGGGCGGATGAGGTCTTGAGGGCGGCGCGGCAGCTGTCTATCCAGCGCTGAACGCAGAGCATGGACACCCGGGCCGGGTCGGCGCCCTCCATCGCGGCGAGCATCATGCCGATGAGCGTCCGTGCGAAACGCGGCTACCTGCAAGCCGGTGACCTGCTCGGTGCCGGCCGCATGCTGGTCGCCGCAGACGGTGTCGCGCCAGCCGAGGTCCGCTCGCGCCCGTCAGCGCGTACCCTCCTGTCCGAAATCGCCCGGAGTCGCCCGCCTGACCACCCTCGCCGGCCTCACCCGCTGACCCGCCGAGCTGGACCTTGGGGGCGACGTCGGCGGGACGATTGAACCGCAAGATCAGGGATTGGGTTAACTGAGACCGTGCCGTCCACCACGAACGCCCCGTTGGCGGCGTAGACCATGTCGGGCAGGCCGGGCTCGGGAGTCCCAGACCTTCTGCCGCAGACGGTAGAAGAGGCCGAAACGCGGCGTGTCCGGCGCAAGGTCGGTGAGGTCCAGGGCGGTGCGGAGCATGTCCAGCGTCTGTGACGTGGTCCGCGTCGTCAGCGTGTAGCCGGCCTCGATCATGGCCATCTCGTGCGGCGGGGCGTCGGACCGCGTGCTGCGAGTCAGGGACGCGACACGTCGTGATTTCTTGTTGTACGTCGCCGGTCTGCCGTTGACCGAGATCGTCTGGTCGGCCCGTGCGGCCAGCACGACGACCGGCGTGCGGCCGGTACCCAGCTCGGGGGGGCGACGATCAGCGCGGCGACCGGCTCCCGCCGCTCCAGCAGGCATACGACGGAGCAGAACTCGACGCTGTGCGGCCGGACGATTTCGGCGGTGCCGTCGATCGGGTCGATGACCCAGATCCGCTCGGGCTCCTCGTCCACGCCGGGCCGCCAGGCGCCGCTGCCCGACTCCTCCGCCAACACCCGCGCGGTGGGATCCAGCGCCTGGATACGGCTGATGATCATTGCCTCGATAGCGAGGTCGGCCTCGGTGAGCAGGGTGTGGTCGGCCTTCTCCTGCACGTCGATGTCGACCACCCGGGACCGGAACGACGCGAGCATGCCCAGCAACTCCGCCGTCAGGTCGGTCCACAGCCTGTCAAGATTCATCGTCTCGACTCTCCTCGTGACCAGCTCGGGACAGCCCTCCGATCGACCGGCTCCATCATTCCGTCCCGGGATGCAGTCAGCCCGCCGCCACCCATCGGCCACCCTCCTGGAAGCCAGGGCTCGACGGCAGAGCGATGGTCCGTTCGAGGATCCGAAGACGCCCCTCTCTTGCGCGACCTTGACCGACCCTCCGCGGGACCACGCGACGGGCCGGGCGGCTTCGCCGTAGTGGCGAGCGTTCACCGCCCAGGACTGCGACAGTTGTCCACCCGCCGGTCGAGGTTCAGGTGCTGCTCGACGGGTATTCGGGCGCCGACCCCGATCCGGCGACCACCGGGGCGGGCTCGGTGCCGACGTGAGGGGGAGCGATGACCGACATAACCGAGCGGGCGGTGCTCGCCGGTGGCTGCTTTTGGGGGATGCAGGACCTGATCAGGAAACGGCCCGGTGTGCTCGCCACCCGTGTCGGTTACACCGGCGGTGACGTGGCGAATGCGACATACCGGAATCATGGCTCCCACGCCGAGGCGATCGAGATCGTCTATGACCCCCAGCAGGTCTCGTACCGGGATTTGCTGGAGTTCTTCTTTCAGGTTCACGACCCGACGACCAGGGACCGTCAGGGCAACGACGTGGGAGTCAGCTACCGGTCCGCCATCTTCTACCAGGACGAGCAGCAGCGGCGGGTGGTTGAGGACACGATCGCCGACGTCGACGCGTCCGGCCTGTGGCCCGGCAGGGTGGTCACCGAGGTCACCCCGGCCGGCCCCTTCTGGGAGGCCGAGCCGGAGCACCAGGACTACCTGGAGCGCAACCCCGGAGGATACACCTGCCACTTCGTCCGTCCCGACTGGAAGCTGCCCCGTCGATCAGGCGGCGACGTGTAGCGCTTGGCTGAATTCGACCAGGAGGAGGCACCTGACGGTCGAGATCTGGGCGGAGCAGGCGTACCCGATTCTCCGACGAGCTTCGCGTCGCCTTCCGGTCGCTTCTGAGGTGAGACACCTCCAGGACGGGCACTCGACCTGGAGGTGCGCGGGCGTGTCGTCAGCGGCTGAGGCGGGTTTCCCTGTCGAGGCGGGCCAGCTTATGTGGGTTCACCACCGCGTAGATCCGGCTGATCCGGCCGTCCTCAACGACCAGGCTGGCCACGGCGGCCAGCTCGCCGTCGATGTCCAGCCGGAAAGCCGCACCGCCGTTGAGCCAGAGCGGCATCGCCTCGAAGGCGACGGCCAGCCTGACCAGGTTGCCCAGCAGCGGGGCCACCCGGCGGGCGCCCACGACCGGCCGGCGGGGCGCGGCGACGAAGCCGCCACCGTCGGCGATCACGACCACGTCGGGCGCGAGCACGTCCAGCAACTGTTGCAGGTCGCCGCCGCGGACGGCGGACAGGAACCGTGTCACCACGGCCTCCTGCTCGGCCCGGCTGACGGGGGTGCGGGGGCGGCACGCGGCCACGTGCTCCCGAGCGCGGTGGGCGATCTGCCGGACCGCCGCCGGGGTCTTGCCGACGGCCGCCGCGATCTCGTCGTACGGTGTGTCGAAGACCTCGCGCAGCACGAACACCGCCCGTTCGGTGTGGCCCAGGGTTTCCAGCACGGTCAGCATCGCGAACGAGACGCTCTCCGTCAACTCCACGTCCTCGGCGACGTCGGGGCTGGTCAGCAGCGGTTCGGGGAGCCACTCGCCGACGTATTCCTCGCGTCGCCGGGCCAGCGTGCGCAGCCGGTTGAGTGCCTGGCGGGTGACGATCCGCACCAGGTAGGCGCGCGGGTCGCGGACGTCGGTCCGGGCCCGGGTGTCGAGGTCCGCCCACCGCAGCCAGGTCTCCTGCACGACGTCCTCGGCGTCGGCGGCGGAGCCGAGCATCTCATACGCGGCCGTGAAGAGTAGGCCGCGGTGAGCGACGAACGGGTCGTCGGTCATGCCTGCGACGGTACGCGGCTCGGCTTCGCCTGGGACGGCATGCCGCATGCCGCCGCGAATCCCTGTGCCTTGATGCCGAGCGCGACGTTGGCCCGCGCGGCCAGGTTCGCGTACGCGATCCACGAGGTGAGTTCGATCATCGCCGGAGCGCCGAGCTGGTTGAGCAGTCGGGCGGAGAGTTCGTCGGTGACCGTCGGCGGGGTCTGCGACATCGCCTCGGCGTACGTCAGCACGTCTCGTTCCAGCGGTGTGAAGACGTCCGACTCGCGCCACCGTGGCACCTCGCGGGCCTTAGCCAGGTCGAGCCCTTCGTTGTTGGCCTGGAAGTAGCCCAGGTCGAGGCAGAACGAGCAGCCGATGATCGACACTGCCGCCATGTGGGCGTAGGACTTCAGGTCCTTGTCGCACCTGTCCCACTTCTTGGCCTTGCGGCTGAGGCTGAAGCTGGCGTTGAGCACCGGCCGGTGGTGCCACATCACCCCGAGAGGCTCGGGCACCTCGCCGAACATCTTCCTGGTGGCCCTCTTCAGCAGAGTGCCGTAGATGCCGGTGATCTCAGCTTTGGGAATCCGGGTACTGCTGGTCATGTCTTCTCCTCGCCTGAGGGGTGTCGCCCATCCAGACACCGCCCGCCGCCGACGTGTGACACCGCCCGCCGGGCGCCCCTCCCATCCCGTCGATCTAGGGGCATTCGTCGTCGTTGGAGATCAAGTAGCAACATTCATCCCTAGATCGACGCGGACGAGGGTGGGGGGGTGGGGAGGGTGGGGGGGGTGGGGAGGGGGTGGGGTGGGGTGGGGTGGTTGCATGGGTATGCGGTGTGGTGCATACTCTTTCTTGTGTCTAAGGTGCTTACCTCTCTGCCCAGTGGTGAACGTGTCGGCATCGCCTTCTCCGGCGGCCTCGACACCTCGGTCGCGGTCGCGTGGATGCGCGACAAGGGTGCCGTGCCCTGCGCCTACACGGCCGACATCGGCCAGTACGACGAGCCCGACATCGCCTCGGTGCCCGGTCGCGCGCTCAACTACGGCGCCGAGTTGGCTCGGCTGGTCGACTGCCGTGCCGCCCTGGTCGAGGAGGGGTTGGCGGCGCTGACCTGCGGCGCCTTCCACATCCGTTCGGGCGGGCGGGCGTACTTCAACACCACCCCGCTGGGTCGGGCCGTCACCGGGACCCTGCTGGTCCGGGCGATGGTCGCCGACGACGTGCAGATCTGGGGCGATGGCTCCACTTTCAAGGGCAACGACATCGAACGGTTCTACCGGTACGGCCTGCTGGCCAACCCGCAGCTGCGCATCTACAAGCCGTGGCTCGACACCGACTTCGTCACCGAGTTGGGTGGGCGCAGGGAGATGTCGGAGTGGCTGCTCGAACGGGGCCTGCCGTACCGGGACAGCACCGAGAAGGCGTACTCCACCGACGCCAACATCTGGGGCGCCACCCACGAGGCGAAGACCCTCGAACATCTGGACGCCGGCATCGAGACGGTCAACCCGATCATGGGGGTCCGGTTCTGGGACCTGTCGGTGGAGATCCCGACCGAGGACGTCGCCATCGGCTTCGACCAGGGTCGCCCGGTGACCATCAATGGCAAGGAGTTCGCCAGCGCGGTCGACCTGGTGCTGGAGGCCAACGCCATCGGCGGCCGGCACGGCCTGGGCATGTCCGACCAGATCGAGAATCGGATCATCGAGGCCAAGAGCCGGGGCATCTACGAGGCACCCGGCATGGCGTTGCTGCACGCTGCGTACGAGCGGCTGGTCAACGCCATCCACAACGAGGACACTCTGGCCAACTACCACAGCGAGGGTCGCCGCCTCGGCCGGCTCATGTACGAGGGGCGTTGGCTGGACCCGCAGGCGCTGATGTTGCGCGAATCGCTGCAACGCTGGGTCGGTACGGCCGTCACCGGCGAGGTGACGCTGCGGCTGCGCCGGGGCGAGGACTACTCGATCCTCGACACCACCGGCCCGTCGTTCAGCTACCACCCGGACAAGCTGTCGATGGAGCGTACTCAGGACTCGGCGTTCGGTCCGTCTGACCGGATCGGCCAGCTCACCATGCGTAACCTCGACATCGCCGATTCGCGGGCGAAACTGGAGCAGTACGCGAACCTCGGTATGGTCGGTGGCGGTACCCAGCGGGTGGTCGGCGCGGCGCAGGCGGCCTCGACGGGGCTGATCGGCGCGATGCCGCGGGGCGGCGCGGAGGCGATCGCTTCCCGGGGCGTCTCCTCCGCCGACGACGAGGCCCTCGACCGCGCTGCGATGGAGTTCGGCGTCGACTGACCAGGCCGAAAGGCTTGTCCGTCCGGTCTCTGTTCAGTGCTGGTTCATCTGAAACACAAAGCTGACTCATAGGCACGCTTGGTTGTATTCGCTGGTCCCTGTCGCCCAGAGATTGGCCAGCACACACCATGCCTACCTGGCTCCGCCGCCCGTCCCGCCCACCCGAGCGGTCCGGGCCGCCCGCCACCGCGGACCGCCCGGCCCCGAACCGCGACGACGACCAGTCCGGCCAGGCGTTGCGCGTGCCGAGCCGGCTGCACGCCTTCAACCGGTACGAGATCAAGTATCTGGTGCCGGCCGGCGACGTGCCGGCGTTGCGCGACGAGCTGACCGCCCGGATGGACCTCGACAGGCACTGCGGCAGCACCGGGTACGGCGTGTGGAGCGTGTACTACGACACTGACCAGCTGCGTTTCTACTGGGAGAAGATCGAGGGGCTGAGGTTCCGCCGCAAGCTGCGGGTGCGGCACTACGGCGACCGCTCCACGATCAGCGACGACACTGTCGTGCATGTCGAGATCAAGCAGCGGGTCAACCGGGTCACCCAGAAGCGGCGTGTCGCCCTGCCGTACCGCCTCGCCCGCGACCTCTGCGATCACCGGCTGATGGTGGCGCACGACCCCAGCCAGCGGGCCTTCCTCGACGAGGTTCTCGAACTGCTGTGCGGGCTGGACCTGCGGCCGGTGGCGATGACCGGCTACCAGCGGGAGGCGTTCGTCGGCCGGGACGCCGAGGTGGGCCTGCGGGTCACCCTCGACCACCGGGTACGCGGCCGGGACCGCGACTTCCACCTCGGCGCCGACGCCGAGAACCGGCTCGTCGTGCCGGCGACGCTCTCGGTGCTGGAGATCAAGGTCAACGAGCGGGTGCCGTACTGGCTCACCGACCTGGCAGCCCGCTCGAACATGTCCATTGTCCGGATGTCGAAGTACTGCCAGAGCGTGGAGGCGTTCGGACGCGTACCCCGCTCGATCTTCCATGTCGCCGACGACGCGCCTGACCTGGCGACCATCCGATCGAAGAGTGAGGTCTGAGACCCATGCCGTTCGAATTGCAGGACCTGTCCGGTACGTTCAGCGTCGGCGACGTCGCCCTGGCCCTGTCGCTGTCCTTCGTGCTCAGTGCCATGATCGGCTGGATCTACCGGTTCACCCACCGCAACATCTCGTACAGCCAGTCGTACGTGCAGACGCTCGTCATTCTCGGCATGCTGATCTCGCTGATCATGTTGGTGGTCGGCTCCAACATCGCCCGCGCGTTTGCCCTGGTCGGGGCGTTGTCGGTGGTGCGGTTCCGTAACGCCATCAAGGAGACCCGCGATGTCGGCTTCATCTTCCTGGTGATGGGCGTGGGCATGGCCTGCGGCACCCGGTTCTACACCCTGGCGGTGGTCGCCGCCGTGGCGATCAGCCTGATCATCGTGCTCATGTACCGGTTCAACTGGTTCGCCTCCAACGTGCGGCGGCAGGTGGTCAAGGTGCAGGTGCCGCCGACCGGCAACTACACCGAATTCATCCAGGATGTGCTGATCCGGTACACCAGCGAGTTCGAGCTGGTCAGCATGGAGAGCATCCGGGGCGGTGCGCTCACCGAGATCGTGTACACGGTGCGACTGAAGAAGGGCGCCGAACCGGGCCAGCTGATCAACGCGCTGGCCGAGCGTACCGGGGGGCAGCGGGTGACCGTGCTGACCGGCTACGACCAGACGGACCTGTGATGCGGCTCCGACACCGGGTTCCGGTCCGGCTCCGGCACTACTGGAAGTTCCTCGCCGGCTGCCTGACCTTCCTGCTCGTCCTCACCGTCACCCTCGGTACGGTGCGCATCCGCCCCTACGTGACCAGCGGCAGCGACACCGGCGGCGGTCAGGTGACCCAGGACATCGCTGGCACCGTGGAGCTGTTCGACGAGACGGTGGCACACCGCTTCACGCTGGTGTTCCGCGACGCCGACTACGAGCGGATGCTGGACGCCTTCTATGACGGCGGGGAGAAGGAGTACGTCGAGGCCGACCTCACCATCGACGGCACCATGATGTCCAGCGTCGGCATCCGGCTCAAGGGCAACTCGACCCTGCGCGGTTTGACCCGTGACGGCGAGACCGCCCAGCAGGGCGGCCCGGGTGGCCAGGGCGGCCCCGGCGGCGGCCAGCGGGGCGGTGCCCGGGGCGGCCTGCCCCGGGGCACGGCGGTGCCTGACGGTGCGGCGGTGCCTGACGGTGCGGCGGTGCCTGACGGTGCGGCGGTGCCTGACGGTGCGGCGGTGCCTGACGGTGGCGGTCGGGGCGCGGTCGTCGGCGGCGGACTCGGCCGGACCTCGCTGAAGGCGGAGGAACCGGAGGCGCTGCCGTGGCTGATCCGCTTCGACCAGTACGTCGACGGTCGTCGCTACCAGGGTCACCGGGAGATCGCGGTCCGGGTCGCCGGCATGGGCGGCGGGTCCACTGTGCTCAACGAGGCGGTAACCCTCGACCTACTCGCCGCGGCTGGCGAGGCGACCCAGCAGTACGCGTACACCAGCTTCACGGTCAACGACCGGCCCACTATCGCGCGGCTGGTCGTGGAGCACCCCGACGAGCACTTCGCCGAGGATCTCGACGGCGCGGGCGTGCTCTACAAGTCCCTGGCGACCAGTCAGTTCACCGACCAGGGGGACGACCCGATCGACTACGCCGACGACTTCAAGCAAATCACCATGAAGGGCAGCCAGGACCTGCAACCGGTCATCGATCTGGTCAGGTGGGTCGACGGTGTCAGCGACGCGGAGTTCGACGAGCAGCTCGCCGACCGGGTCGACGTCGAGTCCTTCGCCCGCTATGTGGCGTGGCAGAACCTGCTGCTCAACTTCGACGACATGTCCGGACCGGGCCGCAACTACTACCTCTGGTACGACCTGACGACCAGGAAGTTCAGCGTCATAGGGTGGGACTACAATCTGGCGCTCAGCGGCGACGCCACGCAGGGCCCCCACGAGCAGGGCAGCCTCGGTGGTGGCTTCCGGGGCGGCCGGGGGGACCGGGCGGGCGGGACGCAATCGGACGGCGGGCCGCCTGAGGGCTTCACGCCGCCTCAGGGCACCGCCGGGCCGGGTGGGACTGCCAGGCCGGGTGGCGGCGGGCCGGGTGGCGGCGGGCACAAGCTCAAGGAGCGGTTCCTCGCGAGCGAGAGGTTCACCCAGGTGTACGAGGATGCCTACCGCGGTATATACCAGGAGGTGTACGCCAGCGGTGCGGCGCTCACCTCGGTCGAGGCCATCACAACGGTGCTGGCCACCGTGGACGGGTTCGACGCGGCGGCGGCCGACAGTGGCGCGGAGGGCCTGCGCGCGCTGATCGACCAGCGCACCGAGAGCCTCGCCAGCGACGAGGTGATCACGCAGAGCGGATAGCATTGTCGATAGTCGATTGTCCCTATGGTCCTGGAGATACGGAGACCGCACTGATCATCGGCACCGCCAATCCACGGGGGAGATGTGCAGAACGCCGAGACAGTCCTTGACACCCGAACCGTCGCGCCGGCCGAGCGGTTCGACTACTGGCAGGAGGTCGTCAACCGTTCGATCGTGCCGCTGGAGGTGCACAGCGACCATCGTGCCGACTTCGACGCCGCGTTCCGCACGGTCGATCTCGGTTCTGCCCGGGTGGTGAGGTTCTGGTACCCGACGTCGGGCGCGCGTCGCACGACGCGGCTGATCCGGCAGTCCGACCCGGGCCTGTACCAACTCGCGCTCGTCCTGCGCGGGCAGGCCAGCGTGGCTCAGGGCCGGCGGGACACCGTGGTGCGGGCCGACGAGTTCAGCTTCCACGACCTCTCGCGCCCGTCCCGGATGTTTCACGCCGTCGGCCGTCCGTGCCGGGACCAGCCGGCCGCGATCACGCTGACCATCCCGGGCGCGTTGCTGCCGGTCACGGCCAGCAAGCTTCCCCGGCACGCCTTCGCCATGTCCGGGCAACAGGGTGTCGGCGGGCTGCTCGCCCGGCACCTCGACCAGTTGACCGGCCACTGTGAGCAGTACCGGCCAGGTGACCTGGCCCGGCTCGGCACCGTCACCCTGGATCTGCTCGGCGCCCTGCTCGCCCACCACCTCGACACGACGAGCACGCTGCCGGCGGAATCCCGCGACCGGGTGCTTCTGGCCCGCGTGCACGCCCACATTGAGCGTCACCTCGGCGACCCGGTGCTGTCGCCCCGGTCGGTCGCGGCGGCGCACCACATCTCCGTGCGCACCCTGCACCGACTGTTCGCCGCCGAACGCACGACGGTCGCCGCCTGGATCCGCGACCGTCGCCTGGAGCACTGCCGACGCGACCTGGTCAGCGCGTGGGCGGCCACCCGGCCGATCAACGTGATCGCCGCCCGGTGGGGCTTCACCAGCGCGGCGCACTTCAGCCGAAGCTTCCGCGGCGCGTACGGCCGGAGCCCGCACGAATATCGCCGACACCACGAGTCCGCGCCTCCGGTGTCGTGGCACGGATCGTCAACAAGCTGGCACCTGACGGCAAGCCACCCCTCCCTCCGACG
Organism: Micromonospora sp. LOL_024; assembly: GCF_048060415.1. Lineage (NCBI taxonomy): Bacteria > Bacillati > Actinomycetota > Actinomycetes > Micromonosporales > Micromonosporaceae > Micromonospora > Micromonospora sp. LOL_024. The sequence goes on along the minus strand of NZ_JBHMIS010000020.1, from coordinate 26,089 downwards.
GACATCATGAATGCGTTCCCGGCCGGCTCGACCTCGGGACGACACGACGACGGGGAGGAACGTTGAAGGTGCGAAGTGGACGAAATGCGATGAAGGTCCTGGCTCGCGGGCTTGTGGTCACGACGATGGCGGTGGCGGCCACGGTGGCTGCCACGACGCCGGCCCAGGCGGCGAACCTCGGCGGGCAGATCTTCCGGGGCACCTACATCCACAAGGGTGACTACCTGAGCCGGGCTGGCGTCCAGTTGCGCATGCAGCAGGACGGAAATCTCGTGCTGAGGAACTCCTCGGGGGTCTGCTGGGCCTCGGGTACGAACCCCAGCGGTCACCAGGCGGTGTACCAGCAGGACGGGAACTTCGTCGTCGTCAACAGCGGCGGCGGGGTCCTGTGGGCCAGCAACACTGTGGGAAACGCCGGGTTGTCGGTCTCGATCGAGACCAACGGCGACTTCTACGTGGGGCATAAGAGAATCTCGGTGTGTTAGGCGTCGGCAGGCCCCTCCAGCCCGTCCGAGCTGGACGATAGCGCGGCTGCGGTGCGGGGCAGTGGTCCTGGTGGACCACTGCCCCGCGAGGAACCTGCTCTGGTTCACCCCCGCCCGCTGGTCAGACCGTGACGATCACCTTTCCGGCCGGGCGCCCGTCGGTGAAGTGGCGGAGCGCGTCGGCCGCCTCGGCGAGCGGGTATGCCCGGTCCACCGGCGGAGTCAGCGCGCCGGATTCGATAAGTTCCCGCAGCTCGTCGAGGGCCTCGCTGCTTTCCGTCGCGGCGACCGAGCGCAGCCGTTGGCCGACGAACAGCGACAGCAGTGGCGCGCGGAACATCTGGCGGCCGTAGCCGCTGAGCAGGCCACCGCGAGTGTGGTCGCCGCCGACCAGGGCGAGCGTGCCGCGTGGGGTCAGCGCGCGCCGCAGCAGCGACAGCGGGCGGTCGCCGCCGGTGTCGATGACGACATCGTGGATCGGGCCGTCGCGGTCGATTTCCTCGCGGGTGTAGTCGATGACGTCGTCGGCACCGAGGCGGCGCACGAAGTCGGTCCTCGCGGTGGCGCAGACACCGGTGACGGTCGCACCGGACGCCTTGGCGATCTGCACGGCCTGGGAGCCGACGCCGCCGGACGCGCCGATCACCAGGACCCGGTGCCCCGCACGCACCTGGCCACTGTCGCGGACCGCGCGCAGGGCCGTCATCCCGGAGACGGGCACTGCGGCGGCCTGCGTGAACGACAGGTTGGCCGGTTTACGGGCCAGCCGTCGCTCGTCGGCGCTCGCGAACTCGGCGTACGATCCGCGCGGGCAGGTGCCGTAGACCTCGTCGCCGGGCCGGAACCGGGTCACCCGGGCGCCGACCTCGGTCACCACGCCGGCCAGGTCTCGGCCCCGCACCGGCACCCGGGGCCGGCGCAGCCCGGCCGCGAGGCGGACCAGGTAGGGCTGCCCGACCATGAAGATCCAGACTCCGGGGTCGACTGCGGCGGCGCGTACCGCGACGAGCACCTCGCGCTCGCCGATGTCCGGCCGGTCGATGTCACGTAGTTCGAGTACCTCCGGCGGGCCGTACCTGTCCTGCACGACAGCCTTCACGGTGCCGCCTCCTCCTCGGGTAGTGGAACACGTCGTCGAGCCGTACGCCGAAGGCGTGGGCGATCCGGAACGCCATCTCCAGCGAGGGTGAGTAGCGGCCCTGCTCGATGGCGATGACGGTCTGCCGGGTCACGCCGATCCGGTCGGCGAGTTCAGCCTGGGTCATCTCGTCACGCGCGAAGCGCAGCGCCCGGATGTTGTTGGTGCCACGGGTCGGTTTCACCACTGCGGTACGCGATCACCTTGGCCAGCGAGCCGACGGCTGCCGACAGCACGAAGCACAGGTAGATCATGTTGGCGATCCAGAACCATTGCCACTGCGCCACGGCCATCAGCAGCGCCGACACCCCGCCGATCACCACGAACGCCTGCCCGACGTGGTCGCCGAGCCGCCCGATCTCCCGGGCGTCGGTGACCCGGGAGGCCCGTGGGTTCAGCACGCCCACGCCGATCTCGGCCAGGATGTTCGCCGCGATGGCTGCGCCGACCGTAGACAGCAGAGCGCCCGCGTACGGTGCCGTGGCCGGCGAGCCGCCGTCTACACCGGCTCAGCAGCACGGCCGCGTAGCCGGTGTAGACGACCACGCTGACCACCAGCCTGATCCAGGCGTGCTTCTCCTCGTGCGTCATGACCGAGCTCCCGAGGTAAAAAATTCTCGAACATGCATAGAGTGAGGCGTCTTTGGCTCCGTGTCTAGAAACCGATACATCAGTCCGAGTTGGAGGCCCGCCGGAGCCCCTCGCCGACGTCAGCGGCGGGCGGACCGCAGAGCGTCGTGCAGCTCCCGCGCCACCTGCGCCAGCACCGCCTCTGCCTGCGGCTGCACGGCCGCCGGCACCGTCGACTCGCTCAGCGCCGCCACGGCGTACGCCTGCCCGTCGGCGTGCTCCACCACGCCGACCTCGTGCCGCAGGTTGAGCAGCGTGCCGGTCTTCGACGACCATCGGGAGGCGTCGGAGCTGAAGTCCGGGGCGAGCCGTTGCCGCAGCAGGTTGTCGCCCATCAGCTCCCGTACCCGGGCGGCGACCGACGCCGGAACGCGGGTCGGACGCCACAGCCCGTGCAGCAGCTCGACAAAGGCACGGGCCGAGCCGGCGTTGGCCCGGCCCACGTCGAGTTGGGGGACCGGATGGCCCTGCCCGGCGGTGGTCGCGGACGCGGCGAGCGAGTGCGCGAGGTGCACCTCGTCGCGGGCGAACCGCTCCGCCGGAGTGTCGGTGAGGTCACGGGTGCGGTGCCGGACGCTGACCCCGTCGAAACCGAAGCGTCGTAGCGCGGCGGCGACCCGCGTCGGCGGGGTGAGGGCGAACAGCGCGTCGGCGGCGCCCTCGTCGCTGATCGCCACGCTCAGGTAGAGCAGGTCGTCGATCGCCACAACGGCCGGGTGCCGGAACCGACTCAAACCGGTCGGACCCGGCGTGGTCACCCGGCCGGGCGGCACTGTGACCGTGGTGGCGCCGTCGAGCTCGCCCCGTTCGATCCGGTCCACGGTGGCCAGCGCGAGGGGCACCTTCACCAGCGACGCGACGGGCAGCACGAGATCCGGATCGAGGCCCAGTTCGTCGCCGGAGTCGAGGTCGCGGACCAGCACGCCGCCGCGCAGGCCGGCGGCCCGCAACGTCTCCCGGGCTGCGCGCAGCAGCCGACCGACGGTCACGCCGACGCCCGGCCCTCGAAAGAGCGGTCCCCTGGTGCGTCATCCGCCGCGCCGAGACACCGGCCGATCGCGACACCCAGCGCGCCGCGTAGTCGCTCGGCGTCCTCGCGTGCGTCGGCGGACACCTGGTAGCCGCGGACCAGCCGCAGATCGCCGAGCGGTCGCCAGCGCAGGCCGAGCTCCCGCGACTCGGCGGGGGAGCAGAGCACCAGGTCGGTGCCGGTGAGCGCCTCCGCGGCGGCGTCGATGATCGAAGTCGCCACCGCCACCTGGGCCGGCTGGAGCCCGACGGCGTCGCGTAGTCGGGTCAGCGGGTCGCGGACGTGCGGCACGTCGTCCTCCGGCGAGATCCAGACCCGGCGCCGCCGGTTCCGGCGGTCGGCCCGCGACACACGCAGCGTCTCCAGGCGCAGTACCTCGACACCCGGATCTGTGCCACCCGCGAGACCGAGCGGCACCCGCCACTCGGCTTCGTCCGGTGGTACGCAGAGCAGCGCGGCGCGCGTCTCCAGGTGCTGGCGCAGCCGCGCCCGCTCCGCCGGCTCGGCCCGGCGCAGCTCCAGGTTCAGCTCATGTCGGCGGGCCTCGACCATCAGCCGCGCCAGCGACCGGGGCGCGCAGACCGCCGGCACGGCCAGCCGGAATGGGCGCAGCCGGGCACGTTCGGCGTCGTGCTCCATCGCGTCGGCCAGGTCGACGATCCGTCGGGCCGAGGCCAGCATGTCCCGCCCGAACGGGGTGAGCGTGACGCTGCGCGAGGTCCGGTCGAACAGCCGCCCGGCGAGGTGCCGTTCCAGGGCGGCGACCCGGCGGCTCGCCACCGACTGGGGGATGCGGGCGACGGCCGCGCCGATGGTGAAGCTGCCGTGGGTGCCGACCGACACAAAGGCCCGACAGGCCGCCACCAGATCCACACCGGCACTCTATGCCGCAACGGCATGAATTTCGGTGTCGACGTCTTCGACAGCATGGGCGTGCGCTGCGAGCCTGGTGACCGGCCGTCCGGGAAGGCTCCCGGGTCGCCGGGCCGACCGACGGAAGGACCAGCTTTGACCAATACCACCCGCCGTATCCGGATGCGTGCTCTGGCCGCCGCCCTGGCGTTCGGCCTGCTGGCCGGATGCTCACCCGGCAAACCTGCCACGCCGGCCCCGACGCCGCCCGCCCCGACGTCGCCGTCCTCGTCGGCGACCGTCGCGCCGGTGGCCGTCGATTTCGCTCCGCTGGAGAAGGAATTCGACGCCCGGCTCGGCGTGTACGCCGTCGACACCGGCACCGGGCGCAGCGTCTCCCACCGGGCCGACGAGCGCTTCGCGTACGCCTCGACGTGCAAGGCCCTCGCGGCCGGCGCGGTGCTTGCCGCGACATCCACCGAGGAGCTGGACCGGATCGTCACCTACTCCCGCGACGACCTGGTCACCTACTCGCCGATCACCGAGCAGCACCTGGCCACCGGCATGTCGCTGCGCGCGATCGCCGACGCGGCGGTGCGCCACAGCGACAACACCGCCGGCAACCTGCTGCTCCGAGCGCTCGGTGGCCCGGACGGCCTCAAGCGGGCACTACGCGGCATCGGCGACGGAGTCACCGAGCCGGTGCGGTGGGAGACGGAGCTGAACGCGTTCGTACCCGGCGACAGTCGCGACACCAGCACACCGAAGGCGCTGGCCACGTCGTTGCGGACCTACGCGGTCGACGACACGCTGACCGAGGCCGACCGTGCCGTGCTCGTCGACTGGCTCAAACGCAACACCACCGGCGACAAGGTGATCCGGGCCGGTACGCCGGACGGCTGGGAGGTGGGCGACAAGACCGGCTCCGCCGACTACGGCACCCGCAACGACATCGCCGTGATCTGGCCGCCCGACCGCGCTCCGATCGTGCTGGCCGTGCTCTCCGACCGTGCCGCGCGAGACGCCGAACGCAACGACGTCCTGCTCGCCCGCGCCACCGAACTCACCCTCGCCGCCCTGCGCTGAGGTGCGCCGCGGTCGCCGGTGACCGGCCGATCGGGCCGGTCGCCGGCGACCGGTGCTGGACAGCCATCAGGTGGGCGGAGCCGACCCGGGACCGGTCAGGTCGAAGTCGGCGGTGACCGGGCGGTGCCGCACCCGGATCGGCCGTGCCCCGGCGATCTCCGCCGCGTTCGGGAACCAACGGCTCGGCGCGTACGCGCAGTCGCACCGCAGCACCACCCGCTGCCCGGGCAGCAGCCGCATCGTGTAGTCGGCGCCGAGCTCGCCCACGCCGACCGCGTCCCCGGTGCGCGCGTGGAAGGCGATCACCTGGGAGTAGTGCGGCAGCTGGGCGACGGTGACCGTACCGCTGACCACGGTGCCCGCGACGAGTTCCTGGTCGAAGGTGGCGGTCGCGCCGGCTCGTACCCGCGCCGGGCGTGCCTGGGTCCGATCGGCTGTCCCGCCCGACCACTGGCTGGCCAGGCCGTGGCCGGTGAAGTGCAACGGCCAGCGGTACGGGCCGAGGCCGGTCAGCGTGTAGCGGCCGTCGTCGTCGGTGATCGCGCCGTGGTCGTCGTACTTGGGGTGGGGGATCGCCGGAAGGGCCAGGACGTGTCCGCCGGAAACCGGGGTTCCACCGGCCGCGCGGGTCACCCGGCCGGTGATCGTGCCCGGCGGGTCGAGGCGGACCGGCGGTGCGGTTACCGTCCTGCCCGGACGCACCTGGAGGGCCACCCCCCGCTCCCGCTGCCCGGTGCCGCCGTGCCGACCGACCCACTGCCAGCCGTACCGCTCGCTGTCGTAGGGGCGGGCCAGCAGGTGGTACTGGCCGGGCGGCACGTCGGTGGCGACTAGGTCCCCACCGTCCACGCCGGTGCAGCCGCCGTGCCGCCCGGCCTGCTCCTCGCCGAGGCTGACGACGGTGAGCCGGTCGCGGTCGACGGGGACCAGGGACAGGCAGCCGCGCACGGCCTGACCGGTGTCGACGTCGTGCAGGGTGGTTCGTACCCTGCCGGGCGTCAAGGCGACCGTGGTGGGTGGACCGGTGGCGGCGAACTCGGGCGTGGCGTGGGTGGCAGCGGCGCGGGGCAGCGTTGGGCCGGGACTGGCCAGCGCGGGCGGCGGCTGGCCGAGGCCGGCGACGAGCGCGGCGACGGCGATCGGGACGGTGTGACGCAGCGACGGCGGCATCGGCGGGATCCTCTCGACCCAGTGAGCGAAACGTGTCCACGCTAACCGGTGTGACGGTTCCGTAACGGATAGTGTCGGAGGCTGGTCAGGGGATCGGCCACTCGTGGACCGGGCGGTTGCTGTGCATCAGCTCCACGTAGTGCCGGACCACCTCGCGCAGGGCCTCCGGTCGGTCGAGCTGGTTGGTCGACTCAAGCCGGTGCAGCGTCGCGACCTGCCAACTGGCGCCGTTGCGCCCGGTCAGACAGCGCTGTTCGATGACGCCGAGCAGCCGGTCCCGCTCGCCCGGCTCGACGCCCCAGCGGTCCAGACCGTGCTGGGCCAGCGGGAGCAGCCGGCGCAACACCAGCTCGGTCACCGGTAGGTAGCCCAGGCCGGGCCAGAAGACGTGCGCGTCGATGCCGTGTCGGGCACAGGTGTTGAAGTTCTCCTCGGCGGCGCTGAACGACATCTGCGACCATAACGGCCGGTCCGCCTCGGCGAGCGCGCGGACCAGCCCGAAATAGAACGCCCCGTTGGCGACGGTGTCCAGGACGGTCGGCCCGGCAGGTAGGACGCGGTTCTCCACCCGCAGGTGCGGGCGGCCCTTGAAGACGTCGTAGACGGGCCGGTTCCACCGGTAGATGGTGCCGTTGTGCAGCCGCAACTCCGCCAGGGCGGGTACGCCGCCGCCGCCGAGCGTCTCGGCGGGGTCCTCCGGTTCGCAGACCGGCAGCAGCGCCGGGAAGAAGCGCACGTTCTCCTCGAACAGGTCGAACACCGAGGTGATCCAGCGTTCCCCGAACCACACCCGGGGACGTACGCCCTGGGTCTTGATCTCCTCGGGGCGGGTGTCGGTGGCCTGCTGGAACAGCGGGATGCGGGTCTCGCGCCACAGCTCCCGGCCGAAGAACAGCGGCGAGTTGGCGCCGAGCGCCACCTGGATCCCGGCGATGGCCTGGGCGGCGTTCCAGTAGTCGGCGAACTGGTTCGGACCGACCTGGAGGTGGAACTGGGTGCTGGTGCAGGCCGCCTCCGGGGTGATCGTGTCGGCGGTGACCGCGAGTCGCTCCACCCCGTTGACGGCGATCCTCAGGTCCTCGCCCCGAGCGGCGAAGATCTGCTCGTTGAGCAGCGCGTAGCGGGGGTTGGCCGACAGGGTGGCGGCGGTCAGGTGCTCGGGCAGCACGGTGGGCAGGATGCCGATCATCACCAGCCGCGCGCCGACCGTCCGGGCCCGCTGGTCGGCCCCGTTCAGGCTGGCCCGTACGTGCTCCTCGAACTCGGCGATGCCGGTGCCGGCCAGCCGCCGGGGCGCGACGTTGATCTCGACGTTGAACTGGCCGAGCTCGGTCTGGAAGCTCGGGTCGGCCACCGCCGCCAGCACGTCGGCGTTTCGCATCGTCGGCATCGAAGCGTCGTCGACCAGGTTCAGCTCGATCTCCAGCCCGGTCATCGGCCGGTCGACCTCGAACCGGGACTCGCGCAGCATCTCGGCGAAGACGTCGAGGCAGCGGCGTATCTTGTCCCGGTAGCGAGCCCGGTCCTGGCGGCTGAAGGTCTGCACGCCGACTTCCTCGCCCATGGTCACCACCTTGTCACCGCTGGTACCCCAACGTCGCACGTCCATGCCGCCTGGGGAAGCCCGGACCGCCCGGTTGTCCACCATTCGGCGCGTGGCCCGTCGCGCGGTGCCACCGCTCGGGTCCGAGCCTGCGGGGCGGGCCCAGGCCGCGCCGGTAACATGTGCGACGTGCGTGAGAAGGTGACCCGGCTGTTCGTGGTGGCGGCGATCGCGGAGGCGATCTCCTGGGCCGGCCTGCTGGCCGGGATGGCGGCCAAGTACGGCCCACCCGGCAACGAGCTGGGGGTGCAGATCTTCGGCCCGATCCACGGCGCGCTCTTCGTGGCGTACGGGGTGCTGGTGCTGGCCGTGGCCCGGGTTCACCGGTGGAAACTGCTGGCCACCGCCGTGGCGCTGGCCTGCGCGGTGCCACCCTTCGCGACCCTGGCCTTCGAGCGGTGGGCCCGCCGGCGCGGCATGCTCGCCGCCACCGAGCCGGCCCGTGAGCCGGCACCGGTCGGCTGAGCTTACCCGCGACCGGACCCGCAGCGGTCCGCCGGAGCGTGGCGGCGCGCCGTCCCGGCCGTGCTCACGACGGCCCGCCGGTCAGGAACCCGCAGCGTCTCGGCGAGCTGGTCGGGTGCCTCCTTGGTCAGGTGGTGGCCCGACTCGTTCGGTACCGCCCGGACGTCGTCGGCCTGCTCAGGTCAGTGCGGCGCAGGCGGCCACCGTGGCGAGCACCAGCACACCCAGCACCGCCTGCAACAGCAGCGGCGGGCCCAGGTGCGACCACATCGTGGCGGTGCGGGGGCGCAGCGGCTGCGCGGTGGTGAGGTTGACGATCCGCTCGATCTTCGGCGCAAGGTCGGGGTCGCCCTGGTCGCGCAGGGTCAGCTGGACCTGGTCGCCCGGGTGCAGCGCGCTCTGCGGCAGGTGCCCGTGCAGTTCCACCTCGTACAGCTTGCCGTCGGCATCCCGCAGGCGAACCGGGGTGACCAGGTACTCCGGGCCCTTCTTGAGGTCCTTGAAGCTGCGCCGGCCGGTGCCGGAGCCGGCCGACAGCAGGGCCCGCACCAGCTTGGCGAGCAGCCCGGCCACGCCGGCGGCGGCGAGCACCACCACCAGCACCGGCTGCCCCACCCGTACCTCGCGGGGGTAGCCGTCCATCAGGCGCACGATCTGCGCGGTGAGGATCCGGCCGGTGGGGTGCATGCTGCGCCGGGAGTACGATGTCGCGTCCATGATCACCACCTAGAGTCCGCTTCTGGATACAGATCGTATCGATCCTCGGCGGTGGCCGACGTGAATGAAAAATGCTCACGCGGTGGCCCGCAGGTGACAAGCCGGATGGCGCGGGTAAGCGCTGGGCCGAGCTGGAAAGGGGTCGAGCATGCAGCTGTCCTTCCTGCGCCCGCTGTACCAGCGTCCAGGCCCGTGGTGCTCGGTCTACCTGGACGCCTCGATGAACACCGAGGACGCGCACCCGGCACTCGATCTGCGGTGGCGTGCCCTGCAACGGCAACTGGCCGAGCAGGGGGCCGACGAGCCGACCATGGCTGCTATCGACCGGGTGGTGCGGGGGCACGACCCGATACCCGGCGACTACGGCCTGGCGGTGTTCGGCACCGGCGGTCGGGTGGTGCTCTCCGAGTACCTCTCCGCCCCGCCGCGTCGGGACCTGGCCGGGTATGCCCCGTTGCCGCACGTGATGCCACTGCTGGCCCAGCGGGGCGAGCAGATCGCATGGGTGCGGGTGCTGGCCGACCGGACCGGCGCCGACGCGATGTCGGTCAGTGCCGGTGGCGTGCCACGTCGGGCCCACGTGGTCGGTCGGGAGGGCTACCAACTGCGTCGGGTCAAGCCCGGCGGCTGGTCGCAGTCGCGCTACCAGCGGGCCGCCACGGAGGCGTGGCACCACAACGCCGGTGACGTCACCGCGGCCACCGTGGAGCTGGCCGAGCGGGTCGGCGCCGAGGTGGTCGTGGTGGCCGGCGACCTGCGTGCCACCGGCATGATCGCGGCTCAGATGCCGGAACGCTGGCAGGACATGGTGGTACGCACCGACGCCGGCTCCCGGGCCGGCGGTGCGGACCAGGGCCTGCTGGACGATCTCACCGTCCAGACCATCGCGGAGGTGGCTGACCAACGGGTGACCACGGCCCTGAACCGCTTCGGCGTCCAGGAGGACGTCGGCGCCGGTATCAACGCCGTGGTGGCCGCCTTGCAACGCAACCAGGTCGACACGATGTTGATCGTGGACGACCCGTCCGCTGATGGTGAACTCTGGATCGGCCCGGCGGCCACCGACATCGCCACCGACCCGGGTCAGCTGGCCACGGTGACCGAACCGGAGCGGGTCCGTGCCGACGCGGCGCTGGTGCGCGCCCTGGTCGGAACCGACGCGGAACTGACCGTGCTCGGTGCCGACGAGGCCCCCGAGTTGGTGGACGGGGTGGGTGCGGTGCTGCGCTACGTCGACCCGGTCACCCCGGGACGGGGTGGTGCCTGACCGGCTCGGCCGCTGTGGCCGATAACAGCAAGATCACTCGTTTGATGCCGTTCGGTGGAGGGATGCCCGGTTTAAGCCGCATCGAGGCGGGAAGCCGGGCCTCGTGGTGAGCGAACGAGGCAAGGTCGGGCCGGTGCGCAAGGTGCGCCCGGGGCTCACGGCGGCCGGCGCAGGGATGGCAGGCGACCGGGTCGTGGCGCCCGGCAGCACCGCCCGGATCCTGCTCGCGGCCACCGCCCGCGCGCTGCGCGGCGTCGACTGCGCCGACCTGGGGCAGGCCGGGCCGGTGTCCCGCTTCGCCGGTACGCCCGATCCGGTCCGCCGGGCCGCCGCGATCCGCACCGCCGGCCGGATCGCGCTGACCGCCGGGCAGACGGCGGAGGTGGACGCGGCCCGCGTCGCCCAGTGGTTCGTCGACCAGTACCCGCGCCGCCGGTACCCGGGTGTGCTGCTCGGTTCGCCGCACGGCGGCGCCGCGCACCTCGCGGTGGCGCTCGGGATGCCGTGGCTGCCCGCCGGCTTCGAGATGACCGCACACTGGCCGCAGGGCGCGGTGGACCGCCCCCGGGCCGCCATGGACCACGGTGCCGCGATGGCCGGCCGGATCCTCGCCGGCAACCCCGACCTGCATCTGCGTCAGGTGCACTGCCCGGCCAGCCGGGGCGCGATGGCCGGCGCGACCGTGGCGCTGGCTGGCCGTTGGCGGACGATGCCGGCCGCGTACCGCAGGTTCCTGACCGAGCGGCTGGCCCCCGGTACGCCGGTGCTGGTGCTGGAGGACACGCGGACCTGGCCGGTGTTGGACGCCGCCGACGGGCACAGCTTCCAGGTGGGCTCACCGGCCAGTGGCCTGGACCCGGTGGACTTTCACCCCGACAGCCACGTACTGCGTCAGGTGCTGCGTTCGGCCGGTGGTGACAGCGCGCACTGGGTGCCACCGGAGATCTCCGCTTCGCCCGGTGCCGCCGAGCAGGGTGTGGAGTCCGCTTTCGAACGCGGAGTGCGGCAATGGGCCGCCCGACGTGGTCATCCACTGCACCGGATCCTGTTCCCCACGCCGGAGGTGCTCAGCGCGGCCACCGCCGACCTGTACCGCAGGTGGTTGCGGGCCGCCGGCAAGACCGGTGACCGGTTGGTGGTCGAATGCGGCCGGCTGCTCGATCCGTGGCAGGTGATCCGGGCTGGCCTGGTGCCGTACTGGTGCGAGAACTCCGCCCGGCGCAGCGTCGAGCAGGTGGAGTGGTGGCTGGCCGGCAGCGAGTCGTTCAGCTCGGTCGACGTGTTGCCGGAGCCGCCGGGGGTGCGCTCGCCGGCGCTTGCCGGGTTGCCCCAGTGGCTGGCGGTCGCGGGGTTCGGCCGGCGGCGTCGGGCCCTGGACCGCACCTCGGCCCGGGGCTACCCGGTCACCTCGGTACCCACCCGCCGGGCCACCGAGGTGCTCCGCGCCCAGCCGTACGACCTGCCCAGCCCGGCGCCGCTGGCGGTGGCCGACGCTCTCGCCGCGCTGCGCGAGGACGGCACCCGGCACGGCCTGCTGATCTGTTGAGACCGGGCTGACGAAACTTCCTCGCGAACCCGCGGTCCCGTGATTGAGTACCTACGGAGCGGGAACACCGCCGGCTGCGACAGGCTGATCACCTAGCGCGGTGCGGCGCCGTCGCCCGCTGGCATCCCAGTCATGTAACCCACTTACAGGCCCGTGCGTGCCTACGCGCGTGCCCGGTGTCGGCGAATCCGGGCGGGGTCCTTCCTGAGGGAGGCGCGGATGTTCGGACAGACCACCACGACCACACCACCACCCACCGATCGGGGCCTGGAGGACCTGGACGCGGCGGCCCTGGCGTACGCCGCACGGATCGCGGGCCTGCCGGTGGAACGTCGGCAGGAGGCGCGCGAGGACCTGGTTCGCTTCGCGCTCCCGTTCGCCGGCCGGCTGGCCCGCCGTTACCGGGGGCGCGGGGAGCCGTTGGAGGATCTGGAGCAGGTGGCCCGTCTGGGACTGGTGAACGCCGTCGACCGGTACGACCCGGAACGGGGCTCGTTCACCGCGTATGCGGCGATCACCATCGTGGGTGAGATCAAGCGGCACTTCCGGGACCGCACCTGGGGCGTTCACGTGCCCCGCCGGCTGCGTGACCTGATCCTTGAGGTGGGGCAGGCGACGGCGGCGCTGACAAGTGAGCTGTCCCGGGCACCGACGGTCGCCGAGTTGTCGAAGCGACTGGACACGCCGCAGGAGGAGATTCTCGCCGCGTTGGAGTCGGCCGCCGGCTACAGTCCGGCCTCGCTCAACGCGCCGGTCGGTGGGGAGAGTTCGGCGGAGTTCGGCGACCTGGTCGGCGAGTCGGACTTCGCCCTGGAGTCGGTCGACGACCGGGTGACGGTGAGCGGCCTGCTGCACCGGCTGCCCTGGAGGGAGCGGCGAATCCTGGCCATGCGGTTCTACGGCAACCAGACCCAGGCCGAGATCGCGGCCCGCTTCGGCATCTCCCAGATGCACGTGTCGCGGCTGTTGTCGCGGGCGCTGACCTGGCTGCGCCAGGCGATGCTGGCCGACGCCCCGCCGCCGTGGCAGAACGGTCCGGCCGAATCGGAGTCGACGACGAAGGAGAGCCGGACGGTGGGGTCGCCCGTGCGGTAGACGCCGGGCGACTGAGCGGGCGGCACCAGATCGGTGCCGCCCGCCGTGCGCCGCTGGTCAGTCGTCGATGGAGTCGCGGTGCCCGCGGGGGTGCCGCCACCGCTCGCCGGCCCCAGGCGGGTCCTTTCCGGGCGGGTCGTTCTCCGGCGCGTCGGTCTCCTCGAAGCTGGGTCGGCGGATCTGCTCCGGCTCCGGCACCTCCACCGGCCGGGCGCCGGACTGCGGCGCGGGGTGGTACGCCACCGCCTCCCGCGCCCCGTGCGCGCCCTCGGCGGCGGGCGACTCGGGTGGGTGCTGCTCACGGCGCAGTTCCTCGTGGAACTCCTGTGGCGCCTTGACGGTCCGTTGTGGAAGGTCGCGGCCGAGGTCGGCGACGAGTTCGCCGTACTTGGCGTCGAAGGCCGGGCGTTCGGAGCGGATCCGGGGCATCCGGTCGAAGTTGCGCAGCGGTGGCGGGCAGGTCGTGGCCCACTCCAGCGAGTTGCCGAAACCCCAGGGGTCGTCGACGGTCACCTGTGCCCCGTACCGCCAGGACTTCCAGGCGTTCCAGATGAAGAAGAGGGTGGACGCGCCGAGCACGAACGAGAAGATGCTGGAAATCATGTTCAGCGTGGTGAACCCGTCGGTGGGCAGGTAGTCGACGTACCGCCGGGGCATGCCCTCGCTGCCCAGCCAGTGGTGCACCAGGAAGGTGCCGTGGAAGCCGATGAACATGGTCCAGAAGTGCAGCTTGCCGAGCCGCTCGTCGAGCAGCCGCCCGGTCATCTTCGGCCACCAGAAGTAGAAGCCGCCGAAGAGGGCGAAGACGACGGTGCCGAAGACCACGTAGTGGAAGTGGGCCACCACGAAGTAGCTGTCGTGGGTGTGCCAGTCGGCCGGCGGGCTGGCCAGCAGCACGCCGGTGAGCCCACCGAGCAGGAAGGTGACCAGGAAGCCGACGGCGAACAGCATCGGCGTCTCGAAGGTCAGTTGCCCCTTCCACAGGGTGCCGATCCAGTTGAAGAACTTGACCCCGGTGGGTACGGCGATCAGGTAGCTGAGGATGCTGAAGAAGGGCAGCAGGACCTGGCCGGTGGCGAACATGTGGTGCGCCCAGACGGCCATCGACAGCACGGTGATCGCGATGGTGGCCAGCACCAGGCCGGTGTAGCCGAAGATCGGTTTGCGGGAGAAGACCGGGATGATCTCGGTGATGATGCCGAAGAACGGCAGCGCGATGATGTAGACCTCGGGGTGGCCGAAGAACCAGAACAGATGCTGCCAGAGCATCGGTCCGCCGGTGTCGGGGTTGAACACCTGCGCGTCGAGCAGCCGGTCGGCGCTCAGCGCCAGCAGCGCGGCGGCCAGCAGCGGGAAGACCAGGATCACCAGCACGCTGGTGAACAGCATGTTCCAGGTGAAGATGGGCATCCGGAACATGGTCAGGCCCGGGGCACGCAGGGTCAGGATCGTGGTGATCAGGTTGACCGCGCCGAGGATGGTGCCCAGACCGGAGACGACGAGGCCGATCACCCACATGTTCGCGCCGATGCCGGGGGAGTGCTCCACGGTGCTCAGCGGCGTGTACGCGGTCCAGCCGAAGTCGGCCGAGCCCTGCGGGGTGAGGAAGCCGCCGACGACCATCAGGCCGCCGAACAGGTAGAGCCAGTAGGCCAGGGCGTTCAGCCGGGGGAACGACACGTCCGGGGCGCCGATCTGGATCGGCACGATGTAGTTGGCGAAGCCGAACGCCGCCGGGGTGGCGAACAGCAGCAGCATCACCGCGCCGTGCGACGTGAACAGCTGGTTGTACTGCTCCGGTGAGACCAGTTGCAGGCCGGGCCGGGCCAGCTCGGCGCGCATCAACATCGCCTCGATCCCGCCCAGCACGAAGAAGCCGAACGAGGTCAGCAGGTAGAGCAGGCCGATCTGCTTGTGGTCGGTGGTGGCCAGGAACCTGACCAGCGAGGCGCCGGGGACCGGCTTGCGCAGCGGCCCGGGATAGCCGCCGAACCGGGCCGGGGCGAGAATCGCCGGTCCTCGGTCCTGTCCAGGGTCGGTGGTCACCCGCTTGGGCATGCGCTCTCACTTTGCTGACGACAGAAAGGACGGGCGTGGCTACCCGCACCGTCAACCATGTAACCAGGCGAGAGGGGTAATTTCGGTCAATTCGCCGGTAGTGTTGCCCAGACGGCCTTTCCGTCGCCGGCCGGCACACTGCCCCAGCGGTCGGCCAGCTCGCGTACCAGCAGCAACCCGCGGCCGCCCTCGTCCCGCTGCCCGGCCTGGCTCGGCTCCGCCGCCGCGCAGCTGCCGTCGACCACTGTCAGGTACAGCCACGGCCGCCGCAGGGTCACCGTGACCTGCATCGGGGTGCCGGCGTGCCGGACCACGTTGCCAACCAGCTCGCTGAGAACGACCGAGGCTGGTCCGACCGCCTCGGGCAGGTTCCACCGCTTGCAGGCGTCGGCGACCAGTTCGCGGGCCCGCCGGCAGGCCGTGGCCGCCGGCTCCAGGCGGATCCGCAGCCGGGGCGCGGCGGACGCGCCCGCGAACCGGGTCGCCTCCGCGCAGGTCTCGCGCACCGGCACCACCCGGCAGGCGGTCGACGCGGCCAGTTGGGCGGCGGCCTGCGGGTGCGGCGCGCAGAGCACCATCGGCACCACCGGCCAGTCGGTGGCGCGGCGTGCCGCGGCCACGAAGACCGACAGCGCCAACTCGTCCCGGACGGCCAGCGCGGCCAGGTCCACCACCAGTGAGTCGGGCTGGCGGTCCAGGCAGCGCTCCAACACGTCGTACACCTGGCGCATGGTGGTCATGTCGAGGGTGCCGGCCAGGTGCACGACGGTGACAGGCGACCCGTCGTAAACGCGGCAGGTGATCCGGCTGCCCATCGCCACCTCATCTCGCCAGCTCGCAGAGCCTGCCTGGTACCCGGCCCGGTACCCGCCGAAACGCACAGTGACGACGCCGACCCTCAGACCGCCCTCGACCTGGACGTGGTGCCGAGGTGCCGTGACTGCTCGTGCAGGGCTAGGTGGTGAACGCATCCCGCCGTAGCCCCTCGACGGTCCGGTGGCTGATCCGCACCGGCCGTCAGGCTGCGGCGACCCGGCGGCGGGGCACCCGGTCGCGCAGCTGCGCCAGTGGTGGTCGCTCCTCTATCGCAACGTCGCTGACCACGATCTCCCGATCCAGGTTCGGCAGCGCCTCGGAGCCGCCCCGCCGGAACTGGGTCAGCAGCGAGGTGGGCAGCACGTCCGGGTTCGCCCAGCCCCGCTGCTGCAACCGGGACCAGGCGGTGAGCATGATCTGGGCGGACATCCGGCCCAGCGCGGCGGTGTCCTGGTGCCGGTGCTTGCGCTCACCCAGATCCACCTGCGCCAGCGCGTCCAGCCCGACGAGTTCGAGCAGGTCGATCAGCATGGCGGTCTCCACGCCGTAGCCGGAGACGAACGGCACCCGCGCCAGCACGTCACGGCGACCGGCGTACTCACCGGCCAGCGGCTGCACGAAACCGGCCAGTTCCGGCCAGAACAGGTTCAGCATCGGCCGTGCCATCAGCTCCGTCACCCGGCCACCACCGTCGGCCTCCACGCCGCTCGCGTTGACCAACGGGCGGTGGTAGAAGCCCTTGACGAAGTCGACCGACGGGTCGGTGAGCAGCGGACCGAGCAGCCCGGTGACGAAGTGGGGCCGGAACTCCCGCAGGTCGGCGTCGACGAACGCGACCACGTCGCCCTCCGCCGCGGCCAGTCCGGCCCAGAGCGCGTCGCCCTTGCCGGTCAGCCGGGGCAGGCCACGGGTCATGGCGTCCTGGCTGACCACCTCCGCGCCGGCGGCCCGGGCCACCGCCGCGGTGCGGTCGGTGGACCGCGAGTCGACCACGATCAGCTCGTCGACCAGCGACACCCGGTCCATCAGGTGCTCGCGGATGGTCGACACGATCGCGCCGACGGTCGCCTCCTCGTCGCGTGCCGGCAGCACCACGCTGACCCGGCTGTCTCCCTTGGCGTCCAGCAACCGCCGCGTCGGCCAGTCGGCCGCCGAGGTGGTCCGGTAGGTGGCCCAGGCCTCCACCACTGGCGAGACCAGAGATTCGTCGTTGCGCACAGACACCCCCTCGTCGGCGGGAAGACCGGAAGAAGATTTCCCAGCCCCCCGCACGCTAACCGGATCCGTCCTCCCAGCTTGATCACCGCCGTGCTCCGGTCACGTTCCCGGGTGATGAAGGTTTGATTGCGGCCGAGCGGCCACCCTGCCTCCGCGATCTTGCACTGCTGGCCACCGCCAGGTGTCGACCATCACTTCTGTCCGGGCGGAAAGTCCATGTGCGCGTAGAATTGGGCACGTCGAAACGTGGCTGGGTGGGACGTTCAAGATCGGTCCGGTCGCGTACCGTTGCCGTCCATGGGTGTGTCGCAACGGATGAAGACCAGACTCCGCCGGTTCCTCCAGCGCCCGGGGACCACGGTTGACCTGGCCCCGCTGGAGAAGCTGCTACCGGCAATCGACGCGCGCGAGGAGGAGTTCTCGGCGTTCGACGACGCCGAGCTCACCGAGGCGGCGGCCGGGGCGTCGAGCTACGAGGAGATCTGCGCGCTCGGCCGCGAGGCCGCCCGCCGCGGCATCGACCAGCGGCCATACGACGTCCAGCTGCTCGGCGCGATGTCGCTGCTCTCCGGCAAGGTCGCCGAGATGGCCACCGGTGAGGGCAAGACGCTCACCGCGGTGATCGCCGCGTACGGGCACGTCCGGCTCGGCAACGGGCCGGTGCACGTGCTCACCGTCAACGACTATCTGGCGCGTCGCGACGCCCGGTGGATGGAGCCGATCTACACCCTGCTCGGGCTCACCGTAGGCTGGGTCAACGAGGCGTCCACGCCGATCGAGCGGCGTGCCGCGTACACCTGCGACGTGACCTACGTCTCGGTCAGCGAGGCCGGCTTCGACTTCCTGCGCGACCAGCTGGTCACCGACGTCGAGGACCGGGTGCAGCGCCCCCTGCGGACCGCCATCGTCGACGAGGCCGACTCGATCCTGATCGACGAGGCCCGGGTGCCGATGGTGCTCGCCGGCTCGGTGCCGGGCGAACAGGACCCGGTGCACGCCGCCGCCGCGCTGGTGCGCGGCCTGCGCAAGGGCCGGCACTACACGGTCGCCGACGACGGCCGCAGCGTGGCGTTCACCTCGGCCGGCCTGGCCGCCGTCGAGGCCAAGCTCGGCATCGACCTGTACGACGAGGAGAACGTCGAGCAGCTCTCGGCGGTGAACGTGGCGCTGCACGCGCACGCCCTGCTGCACCGGGACGTGGACTACATCGTCCGGGACGGCTCGGTCGAGCTGATCGACGAGATGCGCGGCCGGGTCGCCCAGCGCCGCCGCTGGCCCGACGGGCTGCAAGCGGCGGTCGAGGCGAAGGAGGGTCTGGACGCCACCGCCGAGGGTGAGGTGCTCGGCACCATCGCCGTGCAGGCGTACATCGGTCTCTATCCGAAGTTGTGCGGCATGACCGCCACGGCGGTGCTCGTCGGCGATCAGCTGCGTGAGTTCTTCGGCCTGGAGGTCGCGGTGATCCCGCCGAACACCCCGTGCGTGCGGGTGGACGAGCCGGACCGCATCTACGCCACCCGCGCGGAGAAGGAGGAGGCGCTGATCGACGAGATCAGGCGCTGCCACGCCGACGGGCGGCCGGTGCTGGTCGGCACGCTGGACGTCAAGGAGTCCGAGCAGCTGGCGGCCGGGCTCAACGCCGCCGGGGTGGCGTGCGTGGTGCTCAACGCCAAGAACGACGACGAGGAGGCGGCGATCATCGCCGAGGCCGGCGCCCACGGCGCGGTGACCGTCTCCACCCAGATGGCCGGCCGGGGCGTCGACATCCGCCTCGGTGGCAGCGACCAGGCCGACCGGGAGCAGGTGGCCGAGCTGGGTGGCCTTTACGTGATCGGCGGCGGTCGGCACGACAGCCGCCGCGTCGACGACCAGTTGCGCGGCCGGGCCGGCCGGCAGGGCGACCCGGGCGGGTCGGTCTTCTTCGTCAGCCTGGAGGACGACCTCGTGGTCCGGCACGCCGGCGACGCCGTGCCGCCGTCGCCCCGGATGAACGCCGACGGTCTGGTCACCGACGAGCAGGTCGACTTCGCCGTCGAGCACGCCCAGCGGGTCGCGGAGGGCGTCAACCACGAGATCCACCGCAACACCTGGCGCTACAGCGTGGTGACCGAACAGCAGCGCAAGGCGCTCGCCGAACGCCGGGAGCGGCTGCTGACCAGTGACGTGGCCGCGCTGATGCTGCTCGACAAGATGCCCGAGAAGGCCGGCGACATGGACGAGGACCTGCTGGCCCGGGCGGGCCGGTCGATCGCGCTCTACCACCTCGACCGGCTGTGGGCGTCGCACCTGGCCGAGCTGTCGGAGGTCCGTGAGGGCGTGCACCTGCGGGCGCTGGGGCGGCTCGATCCGCTCGACGAGTTCCACCGGGCCGCGGTGCCGGCGTTCACCGACCTGGTCCCGGAGATCGAGGCGCGGACCCTGGCGACCTTCACGGAGACCGAGTTCGACGAGGACTGGGAGCCGGACGAGGCCGAGCTGGTCCGGCCGAGCGCCACCTGGACGTACCTGGTGCACGACAACCCGTTCGGTTCCGAGCTGGACCGGCTGATCGCCTCTGTCGGGCGGCGCCTCAGCGGCGGCAGTTGAGCCGGGCGGCCCCCGTGCCGGCGGCACCTGTACCCTGGGAGGGGCCCAATTTGCACCGTTTCGACCGTTGCCGGGATGGGTAGTAGGCCGGGTCTGTGATGTCGGGAGTTCTGTGCTGTCGAGGGCAGCGGCCCAGCCGAGGAGGAGACAGGTGACGACGCTGGCCGGGCGTGCGTGGGTTGGAGGCCAGCGGTGAACCTGGAGACCAGCCCACCGCAGGTGGAGAGTCTAGGCGTACTGGAGACGGCGGCCCTGCTGCGTGAGTTGACCGCCGGCCTGATCGCCGTCGACGACTTCGACGAGGCGCTGGCCGCGTTGGTGCGGATCACCCGCGACGCTCTCGTCGGGGTGAGCTGGTGCGGATTCACCGCCCTGCGGGCCGGCGAGCCCGCCGGGGTGGCCGCCTCCGACCTTCGTCTCGGCGGTCTGGACGACCTGCGGTACGGCCAGGACACCCCGGCGATGGAGGCGATTCGGCGCCGGGAGATGGTGGGCGCGGAGTGCCTGGCCGGCGAGGCACGCTGGCCGGACTGGACACCCCGGGCCGGCCAGTTGGGAGTACGCGGAGTGATCTCCGCGCCGGTCGACATCGACGACCAGGTGATCGGCGCCGTGAACCTCTACGCCGGCGAATCCGACGTGCTGACCCCCGGCCACCAGTTGACCGCGATGCTGCTGGCCGAACACGCCGGCCTGCTGCTGGCGGCGGTACGCGACCGGGAGAGACGCGCCGCGCTGACCGGTGCGCAGGACGCGGCGCTGCTCGGCGACGGTGTGATCGGCCAGGCCGTCGGTGTCATCATGACCCAGCGCGGCTGTCCGCCCTCCGACGCTCTCGACGTGCTGCGCAGCGCGGCGTCGTCGCTGTCGATCCCGCTTCGCGAGGTGGCAGAACGGTTGGTCAGCACGGTCTCCCGGCCCCGGGACAACTGACGCGGCCGGCTCGTTTCGCCCGGGTGGCGCCCGGGTAGCACCCTGGACTGGTGGGCTGAACCGATCCCAGGGGGACCACGATGCAGAGCCGGCTACGGGTGCAGGGCCAAGCGATCCAACCCATGCTCGTGACGTTCCCGTTCGGACTCTTCGTCTGCGCCGTCATCTTCGACCTCGCCGACGTGGCCGGCGGCCCGGTCCTGCTGGGCGAGGTCGGCTATTGGACGGCGGTGGCCGCCCTGGTGGCGGCGGCGTTGACCGCGGTCGCCGGAATGGTCGACCTGTGGGACGTGCCGCCGGACACTACCCGCCGTACCGCGATCACCTTCAACCTCGTCAACGCCGGCATGGCCGGGCTGTTCCTGCTCTCCTGCCTGATCCGGGCCGACGCGCCGCACCGCGGCGCGACCGCTGCGC
Organism: Micromonospora sp. LOL_024; assembly: GCF_048060415.1. Classification (NCBI taxonomy): domain Bacteria; kingdom Bacillati; phylum Actinomycetota; class Actinomycetes; order Micromonosporales; family Micromonosporaceae; genus Micromonospora; species Micromonospora sp. LOL_024. Next base: position 4,977 of record NZ_JBHMIS010000020.1, on the reverse strand, counting down.
TGCTGGCCACCGAACTGCTCGCGCTGGCTGTCGGCGGGGTGGGCGTACGGCTCGGCGCGCGGCTGATCCGCCACTTCGACACGGGCCGCGTCGAGGCCACCCACCGCCCTCCACCGGCGCGCCTGACGCAAGGAGGGGCCCCCTTCTAACGCTAGGAAGGTCCCCTTCTTGACGCGCCACCTGGGCTGGCGTGGGCGGTGGGCATTCGCGTCGGGCGGGCACGGCGCGGTGGCACGGCGAAACACGTTGCCGAGGCGATGCCGACTCGGCACACTGCCCCGGTGGTACAGGACGCTATCTTCGAGGCGCTGGTCGCCGACGGTGCGGCGGCGCCGGTGACGGGCTGGCGTTCGACTGGCTCGGTGGGCGGGCCACCGAGGAGCGCCCGCCCTGGGGGTACGCCCGTCTGGTGGCGGCGCGGATGGCCACCGTCGCCGCGGCGCTGGACATCGACACCGGCGGGGGAGAGGTCCTCGGCGAGGTGCCCGACCCGCCCCGCTTGCTGGCCGCGACCGAGGCGTGGCCGCCGAACGTGCCGGTGGCCCGGAGCAACCTGCGTCCGCTCGGGGCGAGCGTGGTGGCGGTGACCGCCGACGCGCCACTGCCGTTCCGCGACGCCACCTTCGACCTGGTGGTCAGCCGGCATCCGGTGCGAACCGACTGGCCGGAGGTGGCCCGGGTGCTGCGTCCGGGCGGCACGTTCCTGTCCCAGCAGATCGGCCCGGGGACGGTACGCGAACTGAGCGAGGCGATCCTCGGTCCGTTGCCGCCGCCGGCGCTTCGGCATCCGGAGCAGGCGGTGGCCGCCGCCCGGAGGGCTGGCCTGGCCGTGGTGGAGCTGCGTGAGGCGACGCTGCGGACCGTGTTCCACGACATCGGTGCGGTGGTGTGGTTCCTGCGTAAGGTGGTGTGGACGGTGCCCGGCTTCACCGTGGCCGCGCACCGGCCGGCGCTGGCCCGCCTGCACGAGCGCATCCGGGCCGACGGCCCCTTCGTGGCGCATGCCCGGCGGTTCCTCATCGAGGCTGTGCGGTAGGCGACGTTCAGGAGGGGCGCAGCAGGGCGAGCATCTCCGGCAGGTCGAAGAACTCCGCGGTCTCGACCGCGGAGGGGCTGCCGCCGTGGGGGTCTGCGCCTGCGTCGAGCAGCGCGCGTACCGCCTCGGAGTTCTTGCGGAACACCGCCGCGGCCAGCGCGGTCTGTCCCCGGTCGTTGGCGCGCGAGTGGTCGGCCCCACGGGACAGCAGCGCGACGACGGTGTCCGGATGGGCGTGGTACGCCGCCAGGATCAGCAGGCTGTCGCCCTTCTCGTTGGTCAGGTTGACCGGCAGCCCCGCGTCGACGTACCCGGCCAGTTCCGCGCCCGCGCCGTCGCGCGCCAGGTCGAACATCCGGTGCGCGAACTCCAGGGTCTCGGGGTCGAGTTCATCGCTCACCGGTACAGGCTAGTCGCCGTCGGGCTGCCGCTCGCGGCCGGCCGGACGATCTCGTCGTCCCAGCATCCAGGACAACTGGTCAGGCCTGTGAGCCTTTCCCTCTACGGTGGCTCGTCGGGTGCCTTTCTGGTCATCTCGGGCCCCTGCCCTCGGCGGTCCGTCCGCGTGACGGCGTGGGTCGGGGAGCGTGATCAGCCGATGTCGGGCCGGGTGCGGGCACGCCCGGCGAGTAAACGCGAGACGCGACGGTGACCCCCGTATCAGGTCATCTCTCCGACTCTGCTTGAATCATCTTGCCTCGTACGCAGAGCGAGCGGTCGCCTCCGATGTGTCGGTCAATTGTCACATTCATGCAACGCGGTCGCCTCTTGACCCTCGCACGGGCGCCGGGAAGCATCGATGAGGCGGCGTCCCGCGGCCGTGGGGGAAAACCCGGACCAGCCAAGGAGGACCATGTCGGTCAGCCCCGCTTCGTCGCGCGCCGGATGGCATACGTCCCAACCCGTGGTCCCCGGCCGGCCTCCAGGCGGCCAGCGCCGCCCCACCAACACCGCCGCTGCGGTGCTCACGGTCACCCTGTCCATCCCGCTGGCCTGTGAGGAGTCGCTGACGCCGGCCGCGCGACGGTTGCTGGAGGCGGCCCGGGAGATGCTGGAGCGGGGCGAGGGCACCATCACCGCCGGCCCGGTCGTGCCGGAGCGGCGCACCGAGACCGTCCCGACTGGGCGTACGCCGTCGCGTCAGCTCACCCCGACGATCCCCGCCCTGCAGATTCTGGCCTCGTCCCGGTCGGTGCTTCGCGACAGTGAGCCGCTGCCACTGACCCGGCTGGAGTTCGACCTGCTGCTGCACCTGGTGGCGAACCCCCGGCGGGTCTTCACCCGGCTCCAACTACTCAACGCCGTCTGGGGCTACGAGCACGCCGGCGTACGTACGGTGGACGTGCACGTCCGACGGCTGCGCGGCAAGGTCGGCGTAGACGTCCCACTGGTCACCACCGTCTACGGGGTCGGCTACCGGTTGGCCGACGACGCCCGGGTGACTCTCGACCAGGTCGGCTGACCGCCTGCCGGGCGCTGCCGCCGCACGGCGATGGCCGGTCCCGAGTGATGTCCCGCGGTGACCGGGCACCATGGTCGGATGCGCGTGCGTCCCATTTCACCACAGCTCCTCGTCGCCGAGCTGACCGAGCGTCTGGCCGCCATCGGGCCGGCCGGTCGCCCGGCTGCCGGAGGGCGACGTGACGCGGCCGGCCAGGGGGCAACCGCCGGACGGCTGCGGGTCGCGGTGGACGGGGCGCCCGCCGCCCGTCCCGACCAACTGGCCGCCGCCCTGGTCGACCCGCTGCGCGCCCTCGGCCGACCGGCGCTGCACGTACGGGCCGAGGACTTCCTCCGGCCCGCCTCAGTGCGCCTGGAGCGGGGGCGCACCAACCCGGACGCGTACTACGAGGGCTGGGTCGACGAGGCCGGTCTGCGCCGCGAGGTGTTGGATCCGGCAGGGCCGGGCGGGTCCGGCCGCCTGCTGAGGTCGCTCTGGGACGTCCAGGCCGACCGGGCCAGCCGGGCCGGGTACGTCGACCTGCCACCAGTCGGGTTGGTACTGGTCAGCGGCCCGTTTCTGCTCGGCGGCGGGTTGCCGTTCGATGTCGTCGTACACCTGGAGATGTCGGCCGCCGCCCTCGGTCGGCGCACCGAACCCGACCTGGCGTGGACGCTGCCGGCGTTCGACCGGTACGCCGCCGAGGTCGTCCCGGCGGGCTTCGCCGACGTGGTGGTGCGGGTCGACGATCCGCGTCACCCGGCGCTCGTCGAAAGCCTGGACGAGGCGGTTTGACCTCCGGACGACCTGGGTACTCGCGGGGCTCACAGCGCCCCGGTGCGATCACCTGGGCGGAATGTCGCGGTGGGACACACCCCGCCCGACGACTCAGCAGCCCAGGAAAGGCAGGCAGCGATGCTCGTCCACGACACGGTCGGCACCGGCCGATCCCAGGCGGAGACCGACCAGATCAGGGTCTCCCTGCAGGCCCGGCACGAGGAGCTGACCGCGGAGTACGAGCAGGCGGTGCAGCAGAGCCAGGTGCTGAGGCTGGTGGAGGTCGGCGACACCGCCGGTGACGACCAGGCCGACAGCGGCACCAAGACCGCCGAGCGGGACACCGCGCAGTCGCTGCTGCGCACCATCCTGGACCGCCGCGCCCAGTACGAGCACGCCCTGGCCCGGCTCGCGGATGGCACGTACGGATTCTGCGAGGGCTGCACCGCACCCATCCCGGTGGAACGCCTGGAGATCTTCCCGTCGGCCACCACCTGCGTGACCTGCAAGCAGACCCGCGAACGCCGGGCAAGTTGAGCGGCAGCGGTTGCCGGCCGGTCCGGGACGCGGTGGACGTCATCCATGGGTGAGATCAGCGTGGGCACCGCCTCCCCGGGATCTGTCGACCGTGCCGGGGACCCGACACCACGGAGGTGGTTGGCGATGACGGATCGGTTGGTACCGCACTGGCGCCAGCACGCGGTGCTGCACGTCGTCGGGGTGTCCGGGGCGGCCCGGCGGGTAAGCCGTGCCGGGCAGGCCAGTCCGATCCGGTCCCGGCGCGAACCGCCGGGTCCGCCGCGACGGCACGACGACCGACGGTGGGAGACCGACGCACGGGGGTGGACACATGGCTGATCAGGTGCAGTCCGCGATTGAATCCTCGATGGACAAGACCAACCTGATCCTGAAGGACATCGAGCAGGCGTACGGGTGGCCGAAGGCGCAGCGCAACCAGTCGTACGCGGCCCTGCGTACAGTGCTGCACCTGCTGCGCGACCGGATGCCGGTTCAGGAGAGCGTGGAGTTCTCCGCCCAGCTGCCGATGGTGGTGCGGGGCATCTACTTCGAGGGCTGGCAGCCGCAGGACGTGCCCATCAAACTGAACCGCGACGACTTCCTCTACGAGGTCCGCCAGGGCTTCCCGTACGACGTGGCGGGCGGGCCGGAACGGATCGTGCGGGTGGTGCTGGACGTCCTGCGCCGGCACATCACCCAGGGCGAGTGGGACGACGTGAAGACCACCATGCCCGCCGACCTCGCCCGGATCATGCCCTGACGGCCCGCCGTGGTGCGGGCCGGGGGGAGAGAGAGTCCGCGCCCCAGGTGGCCCGGCATCCATCCGGCCATCGGCCGGGAGCGGACGCCGGTGCGGTGAACCGGTCATGCCCGGACGTCAGGGCGTTTACGGTGGAACGAGGTGTGGTTAGAGAAGTTCGAGCGCGGGGTACCACCCGCGGCACGACGCACCCCACCAACGGCGGCGGGGGCGGGTCCATCCGAGGGAGCACGATGCCACTCAACGACGACGACATGCAGACCGCCAGCGGCGGCGGTGCCGAGGGTCCGGCCGACGGTGGGGCCTCTGCGGGCCAGCAGGACGGTGGTGCCGACGGCGGTGCCGAGGGTCCGGCCGACGGCGGCGCGACCCCAGGTCAGCACGACGGTGGTGCCGACGGCGGTGCCGAGGGTCCGGCCGACGGCGGCGCGACCCCAGGTCAGC
>NZ_JBHMIS010000019.1:0-103561 GCF_048060415.1 Micromonospora sp. LOL_024 | reverse complement strand
TCGGGCTTAGACACCACAATGATCACGAAGCTCGTGCCTGCTCTGCTATACACCCCAACCGGTCACTACCCGACCAGCCGCACGACCCCGGAACTTGCAACCGCCCTGACCGGGGGATGGTCGCACACAGCTGTCCTCCGGCGGGCGACGACATGCGGAAATTCTGCGCCCACGCCCGCCTCGTCGTCGCCCTGGGCGCCCCGCAACCCGGCAGCCGCAACGACACCATCGTCTACCGCACCTCCGGCATCGACCAGAAACTCGCAGGTAGGCCGGTCATAGCCGACAGCGCCTACCGCAGCAAAACCCCGACGTGATCATCCCTACCGAAACCCGCAGGCGGCAGCGAACTACCCGACTGGAAGAGAAACCTGAACAGGCATCACCGCACCGTCCGAGCACAGGTCGAACAGGCCCTGGCATGAAGACCCTGTACGGGAAGCCTGTGTCGTACTCCACTGCAGGTCAAGGGTTCGGTTGTTGGGGGCGTTCTGCGAGTTGCCAGACCGATCAAAGGCCGCGTGCTGGGTAGTAGGTGCGTGCGACCCTCCGAGCCGGAGGCCCGCCGTGATAGCTTGCGTCGATGAGTTCGACACCTGAGCGCGTTGCATCTGGCCACGTTGATCGCGTCGCTGACTACTACGACGACAACACCCGTCGGTTCCTCCTGGTTGCCGAGAGCCCAGGCAGTGACGCTATCCACCGTGGCGTGTGGACGCCGGATGTCGCGAACGTGGCAGAGGCTATGGACACCGTCAACCGCCTGATGATCGAGCGTTTGCGCGGGTACGTCCCTCCGGGAAGCGCAAAGGTGCTTGACCTTGGCTGCGGCGTCGGCGGGACGATGGTTCGCTTGGCCCACGAGGTGGACGCGTTCATTTCTGGTGTGACCATCAGCCGAGTGCAGGCCGAGATCGCAGCAAAGCGGTTCGCCCGCGAAGGACTGACTGAACGCTGTGACGTGATCTGTGCCGATTTCGCCGAGCTTCCCGCGGAACCACACTACGACGCCATGATCGCCGTAGAGGCGGTTGTTCATTCGCCGTCGCTGGAGGACCTACTCCCGTCCCTGGTGGATCGGCTGCGCTCTGGAGGCCGCCTTATCTTGTGCGACGACTGGATGACCGACAAGGATCGCGGGCTCGTCGTTCGTGAGCGCTGTCTCGACCAGTTCCGCGCCGGGTGGCGTATCGGAAGTTTGCACACTGTGGCCGAGCTGGTCGTCATGTCTGAGCGAGCTGGCTTGCGCCTGGTCGAGGATCTGGATCTTACTTCATATTTGCGCCTTGGTCGGCCACGCGATCGCGCGATCAAGCTGGCTATGGGCGCCACAGCTGTAGTTCCACGGCTTCGTAACCGTCTTGTTGAAATGCCCTTCTGGGCCAACATGATTGGTGGGTCGGCGTTGCAAGTAGGATTGTCGCGGCGTTGGCTGGAGTACCACTTGATCGTGCTTGAAAAGGCATGAGGCGTTGCTCGATCATTTGTGGCGTGTCAACCCGGCTCAATCGTCCAGATTCTCAATCATCACCTGTGCCCGCAGCCCATCCAACCTGTCCCCGGCCACCTCATCCATGGCGCCGTACAGCGTCGACGACAGCAGATCCCGCAGGCCCGCGACAGCCCCGTAGCCGCCCATTTCTTCCGGATGCATGCCGGCCTGCTTGGGTGTCTCCCAGATGCGGTCGACGTGCTGGTAGAGGGTTTCGAGGGCGTGCCTGTGGGCGGCGAGCTGCTCGGGGTGAGCGTGGCGAGGTACCGCCGGTCGTGGTCGGCGAGCGCGTCCCCGACGAGGGTGGCGGCGGCCTGGAGTTCGATTTCGGTGAGGTGCGAGGTGAAGTCGACGGTCATGGTTGCCCTCTGGGTGGGCGCCATCATCTCTCACCCTGAACTGTATGTGACCGGGTCATCGCTGCAGGGTCATCGCCCCGACCGCTGAGCCTCACCTCGGGCGTCCGACGTAGCCGCGCCGTTCAGTCGTGCACCGTTTGGTAGACGTCGGCCCTCTACACCTCCACCGACAGCGCGCCCTACCCGTACCAGCCGCTATCCGCCAACGCGATGTGCAGCCCACCGGCGGCGGCAAGGTGGTCAAGCTTCACCGCACTTACGCTGCTGATGTTGTACGGCCTTGCAAGGATCAGCGTCGGCTGCCCCTCCGAGTTCCACCGGTGACACGACCTATCCAGCGTCCGAGCGGGTTACACAAGTTGACCAAGCACCGCCCTTTGACCACCACCCCGACCAGTCAACGCAACTCCCCTTGGTAGCGTGGCCTTAGTCGGGCGATAGTTTGATTACTCAAAGTAGCCTGGCTGACGCGTGCTGGTTCGTGTAGCTGGCTCGGATAGATTGCGGTTTTTCGTGTGATAGCTCTACATGGCCTCGTTGTCGTGCATCGTCCGGACAGCGGACGGACCGGGATGATGGATGGTCGATACAGTGGGGTGGTCGTAGTCGAAGTCAATCTCTGAGAACTCGCGTCGCGCCGTGCTAGGCAGTTGGTTGTCGGCGACGATAAACTGCAGCTTTCCCGGGAGTGCGGCTGCAGTGTTCGCGAGTCGCTGGTAGAGGGCTGTCGAGATGTCGGTTGCCGCGTTCAACGCCATGCGAGGGCTATCAATAAGCAGAAATGACGGGAAGTTGGTGTCGCCGCGGGAGACCACCATGTAGAGGATCGAAGTCCAATAGGCTATCTGCGTGGCGGTGATGATGCCGCCGCCTTTGCTTGCTTTCGAGAAGGGCCGCCCGTTCAACAGTGGGAGGTAGTTCGTGGGGTGGATGGTGGCGGTTTCGATGCTCGGGACCCCGATGCTGCGCATTGCTCGGGCGAACTCGGTGTTCAGGTCATCGAGGATGGACTGCCGCCGCTTGTTGAGGTTCGTCTCGCGCTGGGCAAGGTCTGCCCGGACGCGATCGCGTTCAGCGCTGAGGCGCTTCTCGGAGGCGGCGAGGTCGTCCACACGATCCCACTGCCTTAAGATTGTCTCGAGTTCTCGTTGGCGGGCCCGAGCCTCGGCTAATTTGTTGGATGCGTCGGTGTATGCCTGCAGGCGGGGCGTTACCCGCTCTGAGGTACGCGTTTCAATCTCGAGGGTCAGGTGTTTGATCAGCGTTTCACGTTCGTCGACCGCCTCGTTGACGGCGTCGAGTTGACTGTCTAGGGCGTCGAGTTGCTCGTCCATCTCCCGTAGCTGGTCGGTAAGCTGGTGTTGTTCGTACTGATCGTCGTCAGGCCCGGTGGTGACGGGATCGTTCTGTAGGCAAACACGGCATGAACCCTCAGGGACCGGGCGGCTTGCCAGCGACTGTACGCATCGTGGGCATGTAATGAACTCGATATTCGCGATCCTGGCACCGGCGTCGCGCATGCGCTGCAGACGCGCGAGATCTGCCTCGACGCGGCTCCGCTCGCTGGTCAAGTCCCGGCGTTGGCGGGTTAGTGTCGTGACCGCAGCGCGGGCGTCGGCTAGTCGTCGCTCGGTGTCGGTGAGGAGGTCCCGCATTACTTGGGTCTCCCGGTCGGTGACCGGATTGATCGCTGCTCGCAGCACACGTAGTTGTGCCTCAGCGGCGATCTGATCGTTGGTGGCGTCCCCGTAGGCGTCGAGCGCCTCCTCCTTGCCAGTGGTGTTAGTGGTGTGGAGGAAGCTGCGGACGGTCTCGGTCTCCTTCTGCGCTGCGGCTACCTGACCGTGAAGCCGATTTGCCTTTGAGCGCAGCGATAGAATTTCCGCATCAGTGAGTCTGAATAGCAGCTCAAACACAGCCTTGCGCTTGGATTCCAGGTACGTGTCCTGGCTGCGGGCGATGTCACGGTTTATCTCAGATTGGGCGATGTACATGAACGAGAAGATGTCTGCGAAGGATATTCGCGTACCAGCGTTTGTGCTGCCCCCGGTCCGAGCGGCAGCACGCATGTTGTCGGGGAAGCCCAGCGCGCTCATGAGCAGCGAGTTCAGGCTGGGCACGTGATCCAGGTTGACGCTGTGATCCGGCAGCCGCTCCTGTATACGCAGGTCGGTCACTCGTACACTGCCACGCTTGTTGGCGTCGGTGCTACGCACAAGGAGGTAGCGGGCTCTTCCGATGGTCACATCGACGCTGACGTCGGTGACGCTCTCGGTAATGACGGGAGCGAGCATGCCGTCGCCGCCAAAGCCGAATTTGATCGCTTCTAACAATGTGGTCTTTCCGACGCCGGTTGGTCCGGAGAGAATCGTCAGATCCGTAGGGAACGCGTACCGCACCGGTCCTTCGATGGTGTCGAGAAGAACCCTGTTGAGGCGGAAGTTCGTGGTCAACGGATTACCTGCCGGTGGGGTCGGTCCATGAGGTCAGCCAACCTCTGGTAGATGAGTTCCTTCAGAGCGTTACCAGTTAGGCCGATAGACGCTTGCGCGATGGCCTGGCTACGGTCCGCGATCTCCGACCAAGCGGACGAGCGGGCCATCTCATCGGCCATTTCCCGACCGGCGGCTGTGGCTACGAGGGCCACGCTGCCTTTGCGGCCTCTGGTGTAGCGCAGTAATCCGCGGCCCACCAACGCGCCGATGATGGCGTAGTAGCGGTCGTCCCAAGGCCCGTACTTGTAGCGAGTCATCGGCGCCTCTACCGCAGTCGGCTCCCGGCGCTCCTCGTCGTTAAGATGCAGGCGAGGGTCGTCGCTGCCTAATGCGTCCAGAACCTGAGTTGCCAACGCTGGGTATCGCAGTAGAAAATCCAACTTCGCAAGCTTCGTCAGACCGTCGAGCTTGCGATTGTGTCCTGGCTCGGCTGCGGTGGCGGCTACCAGCAGCAGGACGCGTGCCTGGTGGTAGGCCAGATCCTCTCGCAGCAGGGCCAGCTCGGCGGCCTGGAAAGACGTCGTCACAGGCCCGCACCTCGTTCGCCTCGACGGTGAACCACCTCGGCATCGATGTCGAAGCTCTCGCTGAACCACACTTTGCACTCATTCGACAGGTCACACAGACCGCCGAGAGCTAGGTCTACATCGACCTCCTGCGGCAGCGTCGCGGCCTGCTGCTCCAGTTGAGCTTCGAGTTCGCGCCATAGCTCGGCACCCCAACTGGTGGCAGGTGCCTTCACCTTTGATGTTGCGACGTCGCTGATGCGAAGCAGTGCACGCCGTAGCCGCATCTGGTCTACGCGTGCCCGGGGATCGGACGCTGTACGGTCACGCCAGAGATCCTGGTAGTCCAGGCGAAGCTGCTCGGCTCGCTCGACGGCGTTGTCAGAACATCCGCCGACCTGCATCTTGATAGCGAGCCGGCTGGTGCGAACCATCCGTGGCAGCCTGGCGAAACCTGCTGGGTGGGCGATCGCGGTGCGGATGGCCACATCGATATCTCCGAGTGGCACGATCCGGCTCGTAAGTTCCTTCTCGCGCTCGACGACGCTCGGCGCAGCGGCACCCACGGGAGCGACCAGAACTGCTGGTAGGCCGCCTGCCTCCGTTGGTCCACCAGCTCGCATGCGGGCCCGGAACAAGGAAACCACGGCCTGCCACACCGACTCCGCCGCTACCGTGCTGCCAAGGCGGTTGAGTACTGGTTGGGCGTACATGTTGGGGGCCGCGAAGGTGACAACTTCCTTGGTCGGACTTGCTTGATACCTGAACATGGAGAGGAAACGAGCCATCTGCTGCCGGTGCTCAGCGGTCGGGACCGTCTCGCCTAGGCCACTGGCGTCGGCTTCCCACCGATCTGTAAGCCCGTCGCAATGCTTGAGCAGAGCCTTGCCGAAGGCGGTCAGCAGCTCGTCGAACTCGCCCGGTGCGATTAGCTCTCGCCCGGCCAAACGGCGGTCACGCAGCGTCTCTGCCAGAATGCCCAGATGCTTCGGTTGTCCATCACCCAGTCCTGGAGTGGTAACAAGCCGGCAGATCGACTTCTCCTGCATGACCAGCCAACGACCGAAGAGGTGTCCCACACCGCCGTCGTCCGCCAGAGAATTCAACGTGGTGTAAGCGCCGAACGACAGCCCCCAGTGCTTGGCTGACACTAGTTCGGCGTCCTCGCCGCGGAGCGTCACCCAGTCCTCATGCCGCTCACACAGCACCCGACAACCATCCGCTGACACCAGGCGCCCGCTCACGTCCAGTGAGTCGAGGTACAGCCGTAGGCCGTCGGCCGCCGCCATGACCGCCTGCCACTCGTACTGATCGGCAGTCCGCGCACCGGCATCATCCGGCGGCACCTCTGTCACGACCAGCTCGGCAGCCGTAGCCACACTCTCTGCAACCTGCAAACGCCACCCGCCCGGTCATCCGTGGCCGCTCGACCACTTAGCGTTCTGTGATCGTTCCGGAGTCTGCCCGACTGCTTGAGTGCTAACCCGTTCTCTGTCTCGTACTTGACAGCAGAGGGTCTGTCGAGCCTTCGACGGAGCGTTCTTGTCAGACGCCCACGACCACCTGAAACCCTGGCCTCGGCGTCGGCCGAACAACTCATGAAGTCGGCACCCTGCAGGTTGCAGCACGGCTACGGTCAGGCTGACAGCAACGCGTCGCGCGTCGTCGTCATGCCAGGTCGCAAGGGCCCCTCTATGGGCGGCGGCGGGAAATCTCAGCGAGGCGATCCTCGTAGCTGGTCACGCTGTTTCGCCTGAGCCAGTAGACATTCGGTTGGCGGGCCGACGCGAGCGCGCAGATCCGGGCCAGGTTCAGCCGCACCAACTCGATGATGTGGTCGCGGGCGGCGTCGCCGGGGAACAGGAACATGTGCACCTTGGCGTTGAGGAAGGCTTGCAGCTCCAGTTCCCGCTTGAGAATGTACTGGTCGCGGCCGAACACGACCTAGCCCTTCTCGCCGATCACTGGCAGCCAGTCCTCGTCCCTGACGCCCTGCTCCAGCCGTTCCCGGGTGAAGACGGAAGCGGGGCTGTGTACCTGGTAGCCGAGTTCGGTGATGCACCGGCGCAGCGACCGGCCGTGCATGTTCTCGTCGATGTAGAACTCAGGCGGCGCGGCCCAGGAGGACGCGTGCGGCGGCGCGGGCGTCGTGGATGTCGATTCCGAACTCGTCCGCGACTGTTTCAGCGCTCTCACCCGCCTTCATCATGCCGGCGACGTCCGCCACCCGGGTTCCCGTGGCGGCAAAGATCGGCTGCCCGAACGAGCGCCGCATGTTGACGATCACCTTGGCTGGCTGCCAGTTGGACAGCGTCAGCTGCTCGGGGATCCCTTCGCTGTCGAAGGCGATGTACTCCATGTGATCGGCCACGATCTCCTTGATCACATGTTGGTTGGTGCCACCAACAATCAGGCCCTCGCCGGAGCGGGTTTTGCTGAAGTCCCACAGCACGTCGATGCCGTCAGTGGCCAGATCGGGTGCGATGAGGACGTACTCACGGCCGAACTGCCGCTGGAGTTCCGTCAGGGCTGGGCGGATTTTCTGCGGACGCACGCCAGCGTTCCGCAGCGCCTCCAGCACGTGCGCCTCGGCTAGGGCGATGAACGTGACCGGCAGGACATCCGGATGACCATCGGTGACGTGCAGCAGCGGACCGCCGCGCTGGTAGCCGCGCGCCCACCGGTGGAAAGTCTGTTGCGGGACCCGGAGATGACGCCCGGCTTGGGCTAGATTGAGAATTCCTTCCGTAAAGCGGACATCGCCCATTTCTGCCCCCCTTTCGGTGCGTCATTGATTCGCTGTCAGCAGCATTGCATACGTGGCGTAGGGAGCGCACCAACGTGGAGGTGAGGCGCTCGTGGCGACGCTCGCCCATGCTCTGGGCGGTAGCGAGCCGAGTGGCGCCTGGGGTGAGCCTGCGGACGAGCGTGCGGCAATCAATATCGGGCAGGACTGGTAGGCCACCCGACTTGCTCGGCCACGCGGACAGGGGCATTCCGCAACGCAGGGGAGGTTTTCGGGGTCGAGCCGGTCCTACGTGCCAGCGGCGACGTCGACGGCGAGGGCGAGCAGGGCTGTGATCGCTTGGAGGACGGTGAGGGCCAACGCGCACAACGCGATACGGGCTTCGAGCGTCATGCGCTTGCCGGGCGTCTCGGATGCGACTGGCAGCGCGACGCTGGGAGCAGCTGCCTGCGCCGGGTGCAGCGGCAGGGGCGCGAACGACGGCGGCACGATGTGCAGCCGGTAGAGCCACGGATCGAGCCAGCTAGCCGCACCCAGGTGGCGAACCCAGGCCACGATCTTTTGTCGCCCGTGTTGCTGGCAGCCGACGAGGATTTTGCCGTCCTTCGTGCACGGCTTCCTGGTGGTCTTGGCCAGGACGAGGCACTTGGCGTTGATCCTGAAGCCGAAGTAGTAGCACACGTACAGGAAGAGACCCGCCGAGCAGAACAGGATGCATACGACGTTGTCCCAGAAGGTGGGTTGCGCTGCGGGCTCCGAGTTCGCTGCCAGGAGAAGCACGAGAGTGCAATCTACAGTAGGCAACCAACCAGGCTCGGACTGTGACCGCCCGATCGGATGATCGGCGAATGCGGGTCGTGATCTCGCCGCACTCCGACAAGCCGCACGGCACCGGCTGTCTGTCACGCCACACCAGTCCATGCCCAGGACCACGGGCAACCGAAGAGGGAGAAGTCGTGGGGACGCCCAGCACTGGGGCCCTTCCTGCTGGGACTTGGCGAAGCACACACGCTGTCCGCTCACGGCGGTGCTCCCGCCGGGACACTGGCTCACCGCGGGTGGTGCGACCAGCCGTGCCGTGGAAGGAGCCCACTACCCCCAATGGCCCTACATCCGAACGTCCCAGTGCGCGCCTCGTGTCGACGCCGACCGGTCGAGCCCACCTCGACCTCGACCCGCAGTGAGCGGCGAGCGTGAACAGTTCGCGCGAACTCAACCGGGCATCTGACGAGCACATGTAGGGGCGCGTGGGCCGGTGGGGAGCGGTGATGGCTCGGTGTGGTCCGCCGAGAATGTGGCTGACGAACGATGTGCCAACCGCTCCCCGCCCAGTCCCGTGCACCGGTGATCGCGACGAGCCGGCGGGCCGGTAGAAAGCTCATGCCCAGGAAGCGGTGGGCATGGCCGCACAGGTTTCGCCGAGATGTTGGCTGACGGTAGGAGATGCCACCCGCTGCTTCGTTCGTCTGCAGATCCGGTAGACCGCTGATGGAGACTCGCGACACGGTTCGCAGCTGAGAAGGTGCCGGCAATTCCGAATCCGCAGGCCAGGGCGACCCCGCAAAGATCAACCCCTGAAGAGGAGCACCCTCGTGGCGAAGTTGTGGATTGGTGTGGACATCGGAAAGGCCCACCACCATGTGGCCGCCGTCGACGGTGACGGCCGACTGGTCTACTCCCAGCGCGTCGCCAACGACGAGACCGCCCTGCTTACCGTCATGGCCGACGTCTCGGCCGTCGGTCGGCCGGTCTGCTGGGCGGTGGACATCACCACCGGTCTGTCCGCGCTGCTGCTGACCCTGCTGTGGCGCCGCCAGGTCCAGGTCCGCTACGTCTCTGGCACCGTCGCGTTCCACATGGCGGCAGCGTTCGCCGGAGAGAACAAGACCGACGCCCGCGACGCGGTGGTCATCGCCCAGACCATCCGCATGCGCCCCGACATCCCCGTCCTCGAACCCACCGACCGGCTCATCGCCGAACTGACCGTCCTGACCAGCTACCGCGCCGACCTCGTCGGTCAACGCGTCGCGACCCTCTTCCGGCTCCAGGAACTACTCACCGGCATCAGCCCGGCCCTTGAACGAGCGGTCGACCTGAACCGGAAAGGCCCGATGATGGTGCTGGCCTGCTGGCAGACCCCCGCCGCGATCCGCCACGCCGGCGTCGACCGGATCACCGCGCTGCTGCGCCGGGGCCACGTCCGCAATGCCACTGAGGTCGCCGACGCCATGGTCGCCGCCGCACGGCAACAAGCCGTGACCACACCCGGGCACCGCTCGGCCGCGGTCGTCGTCGGGCAGATGGCCACCGAGATCCTCGCCATCGAGCAACGCATCGCCGGCGTCGACGACCTCATCGCCGAACACCTCCACCAACACCCACTCGCACCGATCGTGAGCAGCCTGCCCGGCATGGGCACCCTGCTCACCGCCGAACTCCTCGTCCACACCGCCGGCATGACCGAATACGCCACCGCGGCGAAACTCGCCGCCCACGCCGGCCTGGCACCCATCAGCCGCGACTCCGGCACCACATCCGGCAACCACCGCGGGCCTCGCCGCTTCCACCGAAAACTGCGACACATCCTCTGGATGGCCGCGTTCACCGCCCTCAGAGAATGCCCCGCATCCCGCGCCTACTACGAGAAGAAACGCGCCGAGGGCAAACCCCACCGCCAAGCCATGCTTGCGCTCGCCCGACGACGCGTCGATGTCCTCTGGGCCCTCGTCCGCGACGGCAAAACCTTCACCCGACCCACCACACCCGCCAGCATCCCCGCCTGACCGATCCCCCACCCACCGCCGACGCCCAGGAGGGCGCCGGTCGCTGCAACCTGCCCAGAAAGATCATCCGGAGTCACATGGGGACTCCTAAGACGACGCTCTATCTGCATACAGAGGCCAACTACCTGCGGGTTCCTATTCTGTTTTCAGGTTAGCAGGTCGCACGTGCGCGTTGCTGTGCTCGCTTGCCGAAGATCAGCCGAACGGGCGTAAGTCCTGCTTAGGCCATGCTTCGGCCGCTTCGACGCGTCCTCACCGAGATCCGGTGAAGGTGCCGCGCCGCGTCAGTTTACGGTGCCACGAGAGCGTGGGCCAGCAGCGTGGCGAGTTTGGCTGCGCGTGCCGGGTGGTGATGGCCGACCCAGAGAACTCGTCCGATGAGGTATTGAGCGAAGTCGGGGTGGCCGGTCCGGTTCTGCGGGGTGAGGCCGGTGCGGGCGGCGTTGTGGAGGATGGCGCGAAGCTGGTCGTACTCGTCGTGGTGTGGCGGGGCGGTGGTCGACGACGAGTCCGGCGAGGAGTTGCCGGTCGGCTCGGCTACGGACGCGTGTCTTGGCTTTGTGGCCTCGGAAGCCCTCGTCGGTTGCGTGGTGCTGAGGGAGCCCGGGTTGAGGCGGCGTTGACGTCAGCCCAGTCCTTGCACCTCCGTTGGAATTAGGAGGGACACCGGAACGGACCGTCGGATGCTGAAGCGGGCGTCGTTCGAGAGGATCGCGGCCAGCGATTGTGCGAGGTCTGGGTCCCGGTTCGCGAGTGCTGAGCAGGCGACGGCGGCCTCGCCGCGTACGGCGTGGTGGTCGTCCTTGGCCAGTTCCTGCGCGAGCGCCGCCTCGATCTCAGGGTGGACAGCCATCAAGGCCGCTGCGGCTTGCCGCAGGGAAGCATCGCCGGACGACGCCAGATCTGCCCATCGCATCGGCGGAGGAAAGCCCCGCTCGGCGAGTCGGTAGGCGGCCTCTGCTGCAGCGAGGGAGTCTGCACGGTTCCCGGTGCGCAAGAGGGGGCGCGCTGCCTCCCAAACCCTCCGCGCTACGTCCTCGTCGACGGCTAGGCACGCTGCCGCGCGCACGGCCGCTCGTCGCAGTGACCCGGGCTGGTTGAACATCTGGAACGTGCCCAAGGGGTGGGTGAACCTGTCACCGAGTTGATCGAACGGGCTGAGGGGAGCGTCTCCTCGTGACGCTGGCAGCACCAACTCTGCCAGCTCGCGTCGGACCGTGTCGGGCAAGCTGGCTGCCAGAACTTCACAGCCTCGCATGGCTTGGGTTCGGTTGCCCTCGGAGTCGCCGCTCTCGAGGGCGCGCCTGACGAAGTCGCGTGCGAGGTCGACCTGCCGATCGACGGGCAGGCACCCTGCGACGTACGCGGGGAGAGCAACACCGACTCGCTCAGCCACATAGCCGGGCCCATGATTCGGTGGGCTTTCGATCACCGTCCGAACTTGTTCCTCGACAGCGGCAACCACCGCCGGATGTGTGTCGCCCTGGATGGCAAGGAGTTGCACAGCGATTGGGTTACCGGCTTCGGCACGCTGCCGAAGTGGTTCACGGAGCTGATCGAGGCAGGCTTCTACTGCGGCGGTTTCGTTAAGAAGCTCTCGGGCGAGATCGTCGGAAGCATCGAACAGGGCGAGTATCCGGCCGGAGAGTACCTCCCGACTTGCAGGTAGGTGCACGGCCAGCCCTGCGATGATCCGAACAAGCGAGTCGTCCACCCAGGTGTGCTCGTTGGCCTGCCGGGGCACGAGCGGGTCGACCGCATCGAGGACCGCATCGAGGTGGGACTCCTCGATCCTCTCGGCCAAGGCGGCGAGAACCGCAAAGCCCTGCACCCAGGGCAGAGGGCCGACGATCCCGGTCCTTGACCCGGTCGCCGAAGCCAGGGACCGGATGATCCAGGTTTCGACGTCCGCGTCGGGTACCAGGTCGCCCTGAGCAGCCGTGGCCTGCAGGGCTGCCGCCCGCGTCTGAGCCTGCGGGTGCTCAGCCAGTGCGGCGCAATCGACGAAGAAGGGTGTCAGACCCGCGATCCGTGCCGCCTCCTTGGCATCCCCAGCCATGACGTGGTGATGCACCGCTGCGGCTGGCTCACGCTCCGTCTTCTCGTACAACGTCCCCAGTCGACGATGTGCCTCGATCTCGTCTTCGAGGTGAGCGACCCGGACGCTGTCGCGTAGGTGTCGGCGTAGTTCTGGAAGAGCAGCCTGTAGCTTGCCCGCGAGCAGATGCTTGAGTGCCGCGGTCAGCGGGTCGTGGCCCCGCTGCAGCAGCCCGCCAGAGCCACTGGCGCGGACCGCAGACGCTCGTCTTACAAGATCCGATAGATCCCCGATGACCGAGGCGCGACTCAGAATGCGAGCACGAGCGAGCATCCACTGGGCAGCGTCCTGCCACAGCGCCGCTCGGCAGGCACGTTCCACCGCAGCCCGATAGGCTGCCTCGGCCTCCAACGGCTTGTTGTCCCAGAACAGGTAGCGCCCGCGGCGGGCATAAACAAGCGCAGCATGCTTGGTACTGATACCTGCTGAGGCAGGGGCCGCGCGGTCGATTAACCTCGCCCAGCGGGCCTCATCACACGCAGCCTCGGCCAACACCAGCTCGAGCCGAACAGCGATGTCCTCCTCGGCGCCGGCGACTGCTGCCTCCAACACCGTCCGGACCCGCACCACCGCCGCACGGTCGCCTGCTGCCAGAGCCGCCTCCACGGCGAGTGTGAGAAGTTCCTGCGCACTCGGATCTTCGGCCTCCACCACCGCGCAGGCCGACGTGAGCAACGAGGTGGACAAAACGCTGAGATCCCGGAACCACCTGTTTAACTGCGTGATGACCGCCGCGCGTGCGGGCAGCCACGCCGGGGCAGACGGTACGCCTCCGAGTTGCTCGAACGCTGAGGCGGCCTCGCGGCAGACAGGGGTTGACCCGTCCGACAGATCCTTTAAAACCAGGGGCATCCATGCCGCCGCTGCCAGCAGCGGCTGACGACCCTTGGTGAGAAGCCGAGCCTCCTGCAGCCGCACCGGACGCGCCAGACCCCCGTAGCCTTCAACCTCCAACCGCTCGGCGATCTCGCAGAACAATCGAGCAGCACCAACGGGGTCCCCATCCGACAGTTCCTGCGCCTGCGCGTGTTTCGCGGCAAGACCGAGGGCTTCCATCGGCCCCCGCAGGACGACATCAGGATCGACGCTGAGGGGCACGGCATCACGAAGAACGCCGACTCCAAGATCACTTAATCTCGAATCGAGCGATCGTACAGAATCGTCTACCAGCCGGATCTGGTGGCTGAGTCCAGCCTGCGCGTCGTCCACGTCAAGCGCACCCATGATCTCGGCTTGCACGGCATTCGCGAGGAGGCGAGCACGGGTGGATGCTGATTCGGCGACTCCTCGCCGCACCACCACCTCTTCGTCAATACGTAGAGCCAGGTCGGCGAGCGAAGTGGGTGACAGTGCCCAGAGAAGTGGCCACACGTCGGGCATCCTGACGAGCCGTCGAATCCCCCGCTTCTCCCTGAAGGTCAACTTGGGCTCAATCTGGTGGCGCTTCAGGCGGCTGATCAGCCGTCCAGGGAAAGATCTCCGGGCAAGGCCCAGGACAGCCGCTTTCGCTGCTGTAGTTCCCACCTTCTGCGCGAGGAGCAGCTCCAGACCAGTGGGCACGACGAGATCATGCCAGACAAGACCTCGTCGGACCGCCTGCGTCCTCGGCCGACACGATCCGGTCGTCAAGCCTGCCGCCCCGTGCGGTGCCGGCCCGTGGGACTCGATTGCCGCAGGTCCGATCACCGGACCGACGCCCGAGTGAACAAGCAAGTCCTGATCACGCTTGCAAAACGTGTGGACACGGCGTCCGTCATCCTGCGACCGATGCGGACGAAGTTTCCGATATGCCTAGAAATAGCCAGGGTATGAACTCGACCAGGGCGGCACGCCTCGGTGTTTGCCCGCCGTGGTGCGTAGAGGACCACGGCGGGGAAGAGTGGGGTAGCCGGGGTGTAGGTGTCAGACGCTGCCAGTACCGTCGCCCCATGGTTAACCCAGTTCCGGCGGCAGGCGGTGCACTCGACTCCCGTATCGCCCTCGCGACTTCCGTGCATGCCCAACCTGGTGTCTATGCCTTGCTGCTCGGATCCGGTACGTCGACCGGTGCGGGCGTACCCACCGGCTGGGGCGTCGTAACCGCGCTTGCGGCCAAGGTCGCTGCGGCCGCCGGCGACCAAGTCCCGACGGACTTCGATGCTGACGCATGGTGGAACAAGCACGGTGACGGCCAGCCATTGGGCTACTCCGGCCTGTTGGCGTCACTTGCCAGCACACCGGCAGCCCGTCGTGCCATCCTGGCCGGCTTCTTCGAGCCAACCGAGGATGAGCGTCAGCAGGGCCTTAAGGTTCCCGGAGCGGCACACCGGGCGATCGCGGCGCTGGTGGCGCGAGGCGCGGTGCGGGTTATCCTCACCACGAACTTCGACCGGCTGATCGAGCAGGCACTGGAGGCTGAGGGTGTCTTCCCGCAGGTCATCGCCACCCCAACCGCGATAGACGGTATGGAGCCGCTGGCACACGCACGTTGCACGGTGATCAAGCTGCACGGTGATTACGCCAGAATCGACCAACTCAACACCGTTGAGGAACTCAGTCACTACCCCTCGCCGCTCAAGGCGCTGCTGGATCGGGTTCTGGACGAGTATGGCCTAATCATCAACGGATGGTCGGGGGACTGGGATCACGCGCTGGTCGCCGCCATCGAAGGCACCCGTTCCCGACGCTATCCCCTGTACTGGTCGAGCTTTGCCGCTCTGGGGACCGCCGCCCAGCGTCTGGTGGCCCAGCACCGGGCACACGTCATCGGTGGGGTGTCCGCTGATCAGTTCTTCCCGGATCTCCTCAGCCGGCTGCAGGCACTCGATACCCTCGCGGACCCGCCGCTGACCAAGACACTGGCCATCGCCCGCCTCAAGCGCGTCCTACCCGACCCGATCAAGCACATCGAGCTGCGCGATCTTCTCGACGCCGAGGTTCAGCGGCTGCGGACCTACCTCGCCGGCCGGCCCCAGATGGCCCCGGGCACCGACGGGCAAGCGGTGCAGGACGCGCACGACGAGATCCGACAGCGGTGCGACACGCTACTGCACCTGGTGGCGCACGGGGTTTATCTCGACCGGGACCGCCAGCACACCGCGTTGTGGACATGGGTGATCGAGCAACTCATGAGAGCGCGACCCCAGCCCGACGGCCAGTTCCACCAGTTCTGGGTGTCGCTGCACCACTACCCCGCACTCCTGGCTCTTCAGGCAGCGAGCCTCAGCGCGGTCGCCGCCCAGCGTGACGATGTACTGCTCCGTCTACTGCGTGAGCCAACCTGGCGCGATCGCGGCAGCAGCGAGTGGGAGGTCCCGGCGCTCGACGCGCTGCACACCTACCGGGTCCTCGACCATGACGTGATCAACAGCTTTCCACGCTGGAACGGAACCAAATGGCTCTATCCCCGCAGCCGTCTGCTAAAGGACGAACTGCGTAAGGTGTTTCTTCCCCTGCTGGGCGACGAGGAGTCATACCAGCGGCTATTCCACCGGACCGAATACCGCGTTGCGCTTGCCCAGAAACGCTTTCAGACCTCGTACCGGTCCGCGCCCGGAGAGTTCATTGGAGACGGCCAGTGGCGCCGCGAGGGCTTGATCTGGGACGCCGATTTCCGCGCCCATGCCGACCTTGAAGTATGGGGCTGGACGACGAACGAGACCGGCACATTCAATCAGACGCTGACAGAGTTAGCCGCCGAGCTGCAGCAGAGCCGCCGCTACGGCTGACGACGGCCGGACGGCCGCCATTGACCTAGGCGATACGCCTTCCGCGGTCACCTGCGCTTGGACGGTAACGACTCGTCACCGTCGCCGCCTATGAACACGCCCTGGTCGAGGACCTCATCACACAGACCCCCGACCAGCCCTGGTGGTTGGCTTACCTCGACACCGGCGCCCACGACATCGTCTTTCCCCACGCCCCAGGGTGTCGCTCTACTGGAACTGGTCTTACGTGCTGGTCGAGGCCGGACCCGAGCAGGCCCTCACCTGGCAGACCGGCCATATGCGCCACGGCCGCGGATCGCTACCCGACCTGTTCTTCCCCGCCGATCGATCATGGCTGTCCGCAGGGGGCGAGACATCTGAAGATCACATCACTTGCAAAATACGTGAATCAGACGTCCTCTAAGGTCGAAGACGCGTTGGATGCGCTCCACCAGAAGGGGGCAGTCCTGGTCGGTGATGAGGAGCGACTGTAGCGAGGCTGGTCCGACTCCAGCTGGGTCGGTGAACCGGAGTTCGGCCGTCGCTTCCGCCTCGCCCGCGTGGTCGTAGTCTGGCTTCGTTCGCGGGGCGTCCGGAGGGCAAGCTTGGGCTCTAGACCACGGACACCTCCGACGCCAGGCAGCCCCGTCGTGCCGCCCACGCACTCAGGAGTTCCACCTTCGCGGCTCCCACCCCTTCTGGGTGAGTCCGATGGCGTCTAGGACCACCTTCTGCCGCCCGAGCAGAAAGTCGACGGTGTCGATCTTGAAGTCGACACCATCGACGGGCAGGTCGGGGGAGGTGAGCGTGTCGATGACGTCGTCGAGCGAGCGGGGCTTGCCGTGGCTGGCCATGTACCGGAAGGACGTCGCGTAGATGTCGTCGAAGGGCAGCGGCCGCAGACAGAGCTGCTGCGGCGTGGCCACGGCCCACGTCCAGGTGATTTCGGGGAACGCGGGCCAGCCCTTGGGCATCTCCACGACGGCACTGCCGGATGTCAACTCCGCGCGGAGGCGGTTGACTTGGGCGGCGGCTGAACTAACCCAGTCCTCGATCTTGGTGACTTCGGGAAGCGAGATGGCGTCGATGGGCCACTTGATTTCGAGACAGAGGCCTCGCCGCTGGCTCGGGTCCACCGCCACCACGTCAAGGTCGCCAGCCGTTTGGCGGTCTTGACGCCGGGCTCGTATCCGGTCGGCCACAAGGACTTTAGGTATCTGACCGAGCCAGTCCTTCCACTTCACTGCCCGGTTCCCCTGCCGTTGACCGACGGGCCCGTACCGGCCGGGGTCGTACGCGGAACTGCGCAGGATGATCGCGTCGATGACCCGAGGCGTGATGAGCGGCGGGCACACGATGATGGTGTCCTCGAGCTTTGCCAGCGGTGATACGCGGCAGGAGCGGCCTCTAGTGTAGGTGAGGCGTTCGATGGTGGCGTCGATGCATGCCGTCGGAACCGTTGGAAGCAGCTCAGCCGTCATCTCCAGCAGCGTGGTCCGACGGAGGCTCGCCAGAGTCGTCTCGGTGCGCTTGAGCATGCGCGCCGCCGCCTCGCACAGTGAGGCGAATCCCATGACGACCGACAGCACATCAGCGACTTGGCCCACGGTCAGGCCGCCATCGAGTTGGAAAGAGTCGGGGAGGTTGCCCTCCGGCAGCGCGTGGCGGTAGGCGTCGACAGCCGTTTTCGCGCGCTGCGCCGCCGCGCGGAGGACATCCGCCGGGGGGAGTTCTCGGGATGCTCTTGGCCGGCTCCGGATCCACGCCCGTTCGACCGACGTGATTCCGGGAACGTTGGCAGGGGCGGTGGCGTGTTCGAGGAAGGCGTCGGCCGCCTCGACTGCGGGATTCCAGCGGTGTCGGATCCGGAAGGCGTCGCCACGACGGCGAACCTCGTAACCACCGGCCCTGAGGGTGCCGCGGAGGTTGTCGAGGCGGGTCGCTTCCAGTGCGGCGAGGCAGATATCTGCGGCCTCTACGTCTTCACAGGGCCCTTCTCCCACGGGAATCTCGTGGTGCCACGTGATGATCTGGGCGAGGACGGACTCCCATGGCACATCGCTATCACGCACTTGAGCAATGTCCATTGCACGGAGGCGAGTCGCATGCTGGAGCAGCGTGAGCAGCCGCTCCGGCGCGGACCGCCAGCCGGGAAGATCGCGCGCCGCCTGTCGGCGGCTGTCGATGAGGCTCTGGAGCTCGTCGTCGGGTCTCACGTCGTCATCGCCGAGTCTCCCCGTCCTCTCGCTCCTGTCGATTTGGCCTTGTCGATTGTTCAGCATTGGCCTGGCCGTGGCGACCCCTCCAACGCCAGTGCTGCGGCTCCGCCGAGCCACAGTCCGCTGCGCCATCGAGGGCGCGCCGGCCGCGCTTGAGGTCAGAGTCGGCACAGGTTGCCACCATCGCCGAGCCAGGTTGTCGGTGCCAGCTGGTCAACTTGCCGGGCGACCGGATCCGTCAGGAGGAACGAGTCGTGCTGAGGTCCCGGGCCTGTTCATGCGCTCGCTTCTCATTCCGGTGCCTTCCGGTGTCAACGCTGGCTGAACTTTTCAGGCGGAGCCGATATTCCGGGTGTGCACGCCAGGAGGGGTCGTTCTTGCCGGACGGGCACGATACGGCCTGCACCAGCCCAGGTCTGCCGGGATCAGCAGCGTCGGACGCCCCATAGCAACGCCTGGAGTGAGCGTGCCGAGCTGGGCCAGAGGGCCAACGCGGTTGGTCGCGGTCACGGCTGCGGGGAGAGAGGTCCGAACCAACATCGCGCCGCCAACCCGATACCTCGTCCCGCGACACCGAACAGCCACTCGCCGATGGCATCGCCGAGCCTTGGCTCCAGCCAGATCCCTGGGTCAGCCTTGGGACGTACTGAGCGTGGTCCTTGACGGACGCTCTCGTCGAACCGGTGAACATGATGATCTCTCGGTCGTTTACGATTGGCCGTCCCAGAGTCGACCAGCGGTTCGGACCTGGGGCGCAGGACTGAGGACAGCGATATCTGGGGAGCACGACGGGTGAGCAGCGGGTTGTCCTGATGTCCACTGCGGCGGAATTCTTGCTTTCACGAGCGTGTCTGTGTTCTCCTGGTCCTGGTTGATGTCACGCGTACGAGGGGTTGTGCTGTGAAAAAGGGGCACTACGGCGTACCTCTTCAACGCAGTGACTACCTTAAGCTGGATCCGAACGAGAACAGCTGCACCCTGGAGGGTTTTCAGGACTGGCTGGAAGGCTTCGGCAAGGGCAAGAGGCTGGCTGTGGACCTCTTCTCCGGCGCCGGCGGCCTCAGCTCCGGCATCGAGCGGGCGGGATGGACCACAGCAGCAGCGGTGGACTTCGACGAGCGTGCGCTGGAAACCCACCGGGCGAACTTCCCGGGCCTTAGCCTGAAGATGGATCTCGGTGACCCCGCCGAGCGCGACAGGCTTGAAGGTATCCTCAGGCCCGCCAAGATCGATCTCGTCGCAGGAGGGCCCCCCTGCCAGCCGTTCAGCAGGGCGGGGCGCAACAAGATCCGCGACCTCGTCAAGAACCATGGCCGCGACCCGGAGGACCGCAGGAAGGAGTTGTGGAGCGCGTACCTTGACATGGTCAAGCGGATCAGCCCGCGCGCGGTCCTCATGGAGAACGTTCCCGACATGGGGCTCCACGACGACTTCTTCGTCATCCGGACGATCGAGGAGGAGCTGGAGGAGCTCGGCTACGCAACGCAGGTACGGCTCGTTGACGCGTGGCATTACGGCGTTCCTCAGCATCGGAAACGTCTCATCCTTCTGGCGAGGAGGGATGTCGACGACTTCACGTGGCGGAAGCCCGACTCTGTGCGCACCACCCTGCGCGAGGCCATCGGCGACCTGCCCGAGCTGGAGGTCGTTCCGACGGAACGGGTCGGAGATCGGGAGCTGAAGTACCGGAAGCCTCGCGACCTGTCCGCTTTCGCCGAGAAAATGCGGGAAAAGGCGCCTCAGGGGGTGGTCTGGGACCATATGACCCGGAGAGTCCGGGTCGACGACCACCGGATCTTCGAGGTCATGGAGCCCGACACCAAGTACTCGGATCTCCAGGAGAAGCTGGCCGAGGACGAGAGGAAGTACCAGCGCTACAGCGCGGAGAAGTACACGGACAAGTACAAGAAGCTGGCCTGGGGCAAGCTCAGTCGTACGATCACCGCCCATATCGCCAAGGACGGCTACTGGTACATCCACCCGCAGCAACTTCGGACGCTCACCGTGCGGGAGGCGGCACGTGTTCAGACGTTCCCGGACCATTTCCGGTTTGCCGGTACCCGGAGTGACGCCTTCCGCCAAATCGGGAACGCCGTCCCTCCGCTGCTGGGCGAGGCCGCAGCGGAGGTGCTGAAGCCTGTTGGCGACGCCACTGCCATGCCTGCCGGGCTCCGGCCCCATTGGCGTCAGGTCAGGAGTGGTCTCACGGACTGGGCGAGGCAAAGGTTGGTCGGTGGGGACTGGTATCAGTTTCCCGGCGAGAAGCCCGTACCTCTTCATGCCGCCGTGGTGGCCTTGGTCTCCGGCGCGAAGACCAAGCCAGCCGTGATGACGGAGTTTATGACGAACGTCAGGTCGTCGAAGACGCTCACCGTAGCCCTGTTCAGGAGGCTCATCGACGCGGCGCCCTCGGCGTCGGTCCGGGCCCGCGTGGACCGCTTGGCTCCGCTGGTGGACAGGTCCTATGACTGGCAGTGGAAAAAGCGGTTCGACGTACCAGCCAAGCTGGCCATGAAGCCAGCCGAGGCGGCTCTCTACCGGCTGCTGATCGGAGAGGATCTCATGCTGGTGGGCCAGAGCACGTTGAGGGTCGCGGCTCGGGTGAACGGTATCGAGCCGGATCACGCCAACCGCCTCAGCGAGGGCCGCGTCAATCTGGTGAAGCTCGTGGGCGCGGGCGAGGACGCACCTCTACGCATGGGCGCGATACGGTTGATCGGTATGGACCTCTGTAGGGAAGATCAACCTGTGTGTTGGGAGTGTCCACTCATCGCTCACTGTGCCAGCCGGAAGAAACTGCCCGGAGACCTGCTGACTCTGACCTTCGTTCGGGAGTAGCCGGTCGGCGGCGTCACTCCGCGCCGTTCGAGTCCGCGGTCTTGGCGACCCGCTGTGCGGCTCCCTCAACATCACGTCGGATCTCGCACTCCCAGATCCGAAGCACGGTCCATCCAGCAGCCATTGCTTGCTCGGTGTTGCGCGTGTCTCGTTCCCTGTTGGTTCTGATCTTCTCTCGCCAGAGTGCCGCGTTGGGGCCTCGGAACTCCCCGGGGGTGTGGTCGGGGCAGCCGTGCCAGAAGCATCCGTCGACGAAGACCGCGACGTGGTACCTGGGAAGTACAAAGTCCGCCGTGCAACGCGGCGTCACGCTCCTTTGGAGGCGGAACCTGAGACCGAGCCGGTGCACCGCGGTCCTGAGGGCGATCTCGGGCTTGGTATCCCTTACCCGCCGACCGCGAAGGTGTTCTGGGCCTGCCCCGTTTTGACGGACATCCGAGATCAGGGGACCTGGGGTCTCCGGGAGGATGTCCAGCATCATGGAGAGTGTGGGTAAGAAGCAGGCGCGGCCTCGACGGTCGTTCACGCCGGAGTTCAAGGCCGAGATTGTTGAGCTCTGTCAGCGTGGAGACCGCACGGTCAGGCAGGTCAGTCAGGATTTCGATCTGACCGAGACTGCGGTCCGCGAATGGGTCAAGCAGGCAGAACTCGACACCGGCGCCCGTGGCGACGGGTTGACCTCGGATGAGCGGGCCGAGCTCGCGGCGTTGCGCCGGGAGAACCG
Source organism: Micromonospora sp. LOL_024 (assembly GCF_048060415.1). Taxonomy (NCBI): domain Bacteria; kingdom Bacillati; phylum Actinomycetota; class Actinomycetes; order Micromonosporales; family Micromonosporaceae; genus Micromonospora; species Micromonospora sp. LOL_024. The sequence goes on along the minus strand of NZ_JBHMIS010000019.1, from coordinate 81,615 downwards.
CAGGCTGCGGGAGGATGTCGACATCCTCAAGCGGGCGACGGCTTTCTTCGCCAAGGAGACCCGGTGAACGTGTTCCCGTTCATCGAGGCGGAGCAGGCCGGCAAGCACAACGTCAAGCGTGCGTGTGAGCTGATGGAGGTCTCCCGGTCCGCCTACTATCAGCGGCAACGCGGTCTGCCGTCTCGGCGCGAGAGGGTCGATGCCGAGCTGACCTTGCAGATCACGCGGGTGCACGCGGTGTCGAAGGGCACCTACGGAGCACCGCGGGTCCACGCCGACCTCGCCGATGCCGGGCTGCGGCACGGCCGTAAACGCGTCGCCCGGCTGATGCGTGCCGCCGGGCTGTCGGGCAAGTGCCCGCGCCGGTGGCGGACCACCACGATCCCGGACCCGAACGCCGGCGAACGTCCGGACCTGGTCGGCCGTAACTTCGGCGTCGATGCTGCTGCGGTCGATACCCGCTGGTGCGGCGACATCACCTACATCAACACGTGGCAGGGCTGGCTGTATCTGGCCACTGTCATCGACCTCGCCTCCCGCCGCGTCGTCGGTTGGGCCGTCGCCGAGCACCTCAAGACCGACTTGGTCGACGCCGCGCTCACCGACGCCCTCGTACGGCGCCGGCCCGCGTCCGGGCTGACGTTTCATTCCGATCGCGGCTGTCAATACACCAGTGCCCAACACACCCGTCTCGCCGCCGAGCACGGCGTGCGGCTGTCGGTCGGCCGGCGCGGGCAATGCTGGGACAACGCCGTCGCTGAGTCGTTCTTCTCCACGATCAAGACCGAGCTGCTACACCGGCAGCCCTGGCCCACCCACACCGCCGCCCGCCAGGCAATATTCGAGTACATCGAGGGGTGGTACAACACCCGACGGCGACACTCGACCCTGGGCTACCTCAGCCCCGCCGCCTACGAAGCCACCTACCACGAGAACCTGCCACCAGCACGTCAAGCCGCCTAAATAAGATCAACACATCAACCCTGTCCGTCGAAACGGGTCAAGCCCAGTTCCCCTTCCGCAGTGGTTACCCACTGTCGCCCTGGCGTCCCGCCACCTCCGGCCATGATCACATCCCCGGCCCGTGAACGTCATCCGACTGCGGGAGTGCCACACTCTTCCCGCAGTTCGAAACCCACCCGAACCCGTCACCTGATGCGGAAGCGAGGACGGCCTGGCAAGTTGGTGGGCGCGTGACGAGCACGCCCAACGCACGCGCAGCCTACATGCCGGGGTTGAATCCCAACCGTAGCGCCTCGCTACGAGCATGCAGGGCTTGAACGGCATGCGTCTCGGGAACCTCTTCTTCCAACTCGAGTCGCCTCCCCACAAACTGGGCCAACTGTCGTTGCCAGGGTTCGAGGTTGCGAGTCTCCTTGGCCCAACGCTCGATCGCGTACCACTCGTCGACCGAGATGAGAGCTACCTCTTCACCCCCTCCCTCTTCAACACCGGCACCGCCAGCGAGCGCCGCATCGTCAAGGGCGTGATCCAACAACTCCACCGCCAGATCTCGGGGAGTCTTCCAGGGCACCCTGGACACGGCGTCCCAGCATGCCGCCTTCTTGGCCCACTCGCCGACGTGGTTTCCCTCGTCCGGCTTGAGGACCGCATCCATGACGCGGGGGCACAGGTCGTGGAGCGCAGCCTCCAGCGCGGGTGAGATGCCCTGTTCTCGCCAGATTCGATCAAGGTCGACGCGGCGGTCGGTCGCGAGCGACAGGCGAGCAACGGTATACGCGGTCACCAGGCTCTTGTGGCTACCTGCCCGGTGGATGCCGGCAATTCGGTCCACCGCCTTGAAAAGGATGGCCATGGCGATCACTCTCTGGCAGTACCGGACGTCGACACGTGGCGGCAGCTTGTCCACGTTGAGCATGAACTCGACAAAGTTTTTTTGTGCCCCTCGGCTCACGTGGTAGGGCATTTGGTTCCACGAGTGGACGAACTTGGCAAGGTCCGCCTTGGTGAACTTCTGCTTTGTGGGGTTTAGCTTCTTGAACTGCCGTTGCCGTGCTGGGGTGCGGGCCTTGGCCAGTTCGTCCGTGTACTGGCCCCGCGCACGCTCGTAGAACCAATGGGTCTCCTGGCCGCTGCCGTCGACCGCTGGGGCCCAGAGGGACCGGGTGATCCGCTGCATGTCCACGTGGTAGTCGTGGTTGGAGCTGAAGTCGACCTGGGTCACCCGGTTCTGCGTGTTGGAGTACTCCGAGATCTTCGGAACAATCTCCGCGAGTCGCTGGGGTGCTACCTCCGTCAGCTTCATCTGTACTCGGACGTGCGACAGGTCTGCCTTGTCGCGGCTCAGGGCGTGATGGAGCGAGGCCGTCGTCTGGCCGCCGTTCACGATCTGGAGGCCGTGCACCGCGGCGATGTGGTTGGGTTCGCCGTCTGGGCCCGTCACGAACTCGACCCGTGAAGCGGTCGCGGTGATGCCGTTGTTGTAGGCCAGGAACCGTCCTGGTGCGTTCAGCAGGGTTTCCCGGATGCCCCGGTTGACCGCACCGCGGGTCTGGAGGAAGGAGCGAACGTTGAGTTCGAGGAGCCGGGTACCGTATTCGGCGTACAGTTCGGCGAGCATCTGACCGGGTACGACTGCTAGGACCACTGAGTGGTCCTCCTCCGAACTCGGCGCGGAGACGCACGGCAGTGGAGGCTTGAAGGGCACCACTATGGGCTCGCCGAGAGCGCCCGACGTTGCATGGCGGTGCAGTCGCGCGAGGTCCCACACCTCGTGGGTCACCGGCAGCCCGTCGAACTCCGAGACTGGAACCTCGTTTGCGGTGCACGCCCTGTTGCTGAGCAGGAAGAGTCTGATCCGGCGCACCTCGGAGAGGGCCTTCTCGACCGCCTCGCACATGTCGTACACGTCGAACGACTCGTCGATATGCTGCTGCAGCCCGTCCCGGCAGCGCTGCACGAACACCAAAAGCCGTCGGAAGGACGTCAGGGTCTGGGCCCTCGTGAGCTTGGTCTCCAAGGGTTCCAGCTGGAAGTCCGTGATGAACAGGTCCAGGGACTCACCTGAGTCGCCGATACCGTATCCGTGAACCTCATGGCCGTGCATCTTGTGGTAGGCGGTGAAGGTGTTGGACACGACGCCGGCCTGCTCCAGGTCCTCGAGAACACGGCGCGTGAACGCCTCGGGGGTGGTGGTTCCCTCGGCATCAGCGGTTGCTTGAGTGTCAGCAACGACGCCCCGCGCGAACTCGGTCAGGTCGAGTTCAGCCACGGGATCCTCCGATCAGTTCCTTCACCGCATCGGGTGTGGTGCGGTAGGCGTCAAGACCCGAGGTGCTCACGTGGTACGTGCAATCGCCGACGCCCTCTGGCAGATTCGACTCGACCAGTCTGGGGAAGCCCTCGCGTACATGCCAGAACCGCAGCTCTCGAAGGGTGTACCGGGGCTCTTCGTAGAGGTCAGAACGCCCGGGTAGGTAGCCGACCTGAATGAGCAGTCCGTCGAACCTCGCCCGGGCGGCGGGGCTCGTGAGCCGCTGTCGAATACTGTCCACCCTTCCGTTCAAGCTCTCTCCCGATCCGCCGCGTCGCTCGTCGAGGCTGGCGAGCGCCAGGAACAGCGCAGGCGTACCGGTTCCGTCCAGCTGCCTCTCACTGGCGATCCGTACGCTCGTCGGTCGCCTCGCGACGCTGGCCTTGGTCTCGATGGCCAGCTCGGGCAGCTGGAAGTCCTGGTTGGTTCCCGTGGGACCGGTCCACGCTCCGACCGCGTCGGACTGGTTCAGGGAGGTCAGCAAAACATCCCCGAGCACCAGAAGCTCGCCGTAGAGTCCACGCCGCGCCTCGGCGCTCAGCCCGTCCCTGCTCACCGCACGCAGCAGTTCCTGCCACCTCTCGAACCTGTCTACAGCGGCTGCCAGAGCCTGCGCCGCGGCGCTGGCGACCCTGGCGGTCTCGGCAACGTCGGTGACGAGCGGGTTGAACACCTCACGGAGCCCGTCCGCCGTCAGGATTACCTGCAGCTCGTACTCGGTCCGCGACACCGCGCTCAGGCTCATCTCGATCCCGGCCGCTGTGGGGAGTCGACCCACCGACCGCACGATCGGGTCGACGGAACGCGCGTCCGCTCTGAACACCAGCATGCGCTGTCGGCCGGGGTGAGAGACGGAGAGGAAGATGTCGAGCGGGGCATCCGGATGCAGACGGAGGCTGGATCGTCCCGGGACGCTCTGCGGGCTTTCCAGTTCCCGCCACTCATCCTCGGTGACCGTCACGCCTCGTCCTCCTCGTCGATGGTGTAGATGTCCTCCTGGAGCCAGACGGTGTTGGCGATGTACTCGGTCTTCGACTGGTGCTCGGAGTGCGGGAAGCTCACCTGGAAACCAACAAGGACAAGAGGTGGTGCCGTCGGCTCCCCGTCGTCAGCGTGCGGCACCTTGATGGGGTAGATCAGTAGGAGTCCCTGGTCGGTCCGCCGCCGCCGTCGGATGTGCGGGCCCGCCGGCGTTTTCGGGACTGACGGTTTCTCCTTCTCCTCTGCGGATCTTCTCGCGGCGTCGGATGCTGCAGCCCGCTGCGCCTCGTCGAGATCGATGAGCTCGTCTGGTGGGCTGAGCACTCGGCGAATCGTGTACCTGCCCTCGGTCCTGAAGCCGGGATTGAGAGGCTTGCGGGTCACGAGGCCGACGGTATGCCCGGCAATGGGCAGTGAAGTGGCCTTCGGCGTCGTGTTACTGACCAGGCACACCGTCCAGTTGCTCAGCTCGCCCACCTTGGCGCACTGCTCCACGTACCTGGCAATGAGTCCCGGACGTACCCGCTGAGCCATGCGGTCGGGCTCGTAGGAGGTGAGGAACTCGGAAACGACGCCAGGGGGCACTCGTTGCCACCGCACATTACCTGCCGGGGGACCGGGTACAGACTCCGCGACAGCGTCCAGACGCCGAACAAGGGCTTCGAGAGCCTTGAAGTTCTTCTCAACGGCTTTGTCCGCAAAGTTGAAGATCACCGTCTCGGGTCCCTCCCCCGAGTAGCTGAGGAGGATCTTCGTGCCCTGCCGCATCTTGTTGGCCGCAGTCACGGTGAGGCCCAGCGAGGAGGACCGAACCTTGAGCCCGAACTCCCTCGGGGTGAGTCTGAGCGCCGCCATCTCCTCGACCTCCCTGCGAAGTTCGTCGGTTGCAGCCGTGACCTCCGCGTAGGCCGCCTGAAGCGCGGGCGTTGTGTACAGACGGCACATGTCCTCATAGCCGGGCCGGTACCCGAACCACCGACCCATCTGCAGGAGGGTGTCGTATGTCTTCGAAACACGCAGGTAGTAGCTGACGGTCAGGCCGTCCAGGGTGAGGCCACGGGAAAGCTTCTGTCCCCCGACGGCGATCACGGACAGGCCGTTCCGCCGGTTCTCGTAGTAGTCGAGCGCATCCTTGGACGCCCCGTTCACGGTCTTGACCTGGATCTTCCTGAGAGCAGGTAGGAGCTGCTCCGATACCTGCTCCCAGGTCAGGCGTTGGGCCTCGTCGGCCGGGAAACAGGCTGTGGTGGCAACAAAGTCCTGCTCCCAGAGAGCCCTGAGTTCGGCACGAAGCGCAGGGCCTTTCCCGTACCGGTCACGGAGCGTTTCCACGATGAGCCGTAGGTGGTCGTCGACCTGGTCGCGTACCAGGGTCTGCACGGCGGTGAACCGGGTGACGTGCACTAGCATCGAGTTGTGGACCTTCGTCTGGCCCCGCGCCCGACGAGCCGCGCAGGCGAGCACGAACGAGGAGATCGCGTCACGAAGGGACTGCGGGAGTCTGTCGCCGGGGCTGTCACCGGACCTGTGCTTGGTAGGGAGCCAGGTGTCCGTGTCGTTCACGTGCCGTACGAGCGGCAGCGGCTCCACGTCGTCCTCGTCCTCGTCGTCGGCCTGCAGGCCGAAGACCCGCTCAGGACCCAGGTAGTTCGATGGGGACGGAAGAGTGCGGATGAAGCTGTACGGGAAGAGGTCCTCCCCGACGGTGTCGTGGTCGACGTCCGGGTCGATGTAGATGTTGGCAAAGGGAGTGGCCGTGTATCCGACGTACGCGGCCTTGTCGAAGCTCTTCATGAGCCTACGGATCGCGTCGTTGGTCTTGGTCGGGTCTGCCTCGGGGTCACGGACCGTATTGATCGAGGCGTTGTCGGCCTCGTCGTCGATGACGAACAGGGGAAGGTCCTTCACGACCTTGTCGCCGTGTTCGCCTTCGGTCCCGTGGACGTCCGTCACCCACTTGCGCAGGTACTCGAGAATCTTGTAGTGCTTCTTGACGACGAGGACGACGGGGAAGCTGCCGAGGGGGAAGTTGATGGCCTTGGCCGTCGCGAGGCCGAAGTCGCCCTTCTCCGCGCTGCTTGTCGGGGACGCGATGTCGAGCCTTTTCGCGAGGGGCATGGCACCCGCACCGATCGCACGTGAGCGGCCCTCCTCGTTGGACCTGCTCTGATGCTGGGTGTCGAATCCCAGGAGTCCCTCGTCGATTCGCAGTTGTGTCTGGCTCCGGAGGTCGTTGTGGATGCCGGCAAGAACCACGATGAACCGGTATCCCGCGTCCACGGCCTTCGCGGCGAGCCCGATGTACTGGCCGGTCTTGCCCGACTGCACCTGGCCGATCACCAGGCCCTGCCGGCGCCAGGGGCCAGGTCGGCGCGGATCCTCGATCTGGCTGAGCACCTCGTCGGAACTCTGGTCTAGCCGTCTCACGACCCACGGGGGAAGGTTCACGACATCCTCGAGGTACCGCCGGTAACGCTCCCAGAAGTCCCACGCTCGGTCGTTCTTCGCCTCAGGCAGCCAGGGTTCGTGCCCCTTGGGATCGACAAGCGCCATGGACCGCTCCTGGAAGACGGCGGTCATGGCCTCTATCTCCTTGGCCAGTTGGTCCCGGTCAAGGTCCACCCCCTGCGCGGCGAGCATTCCAAAAATCGCGTTGACCGCGGTCTGTACCTCCTCCGGCTTCGGCTGACGATCCTGAGGCAGGAATCCGAGAACCAGGCGCGTGGCCTTGGCCATGGGCTCGTCGACAGGGGCACTCACGTGCAACCTCCAGCGGAACGTAGGGAGCAGGAACGGCCGCCGACAGCGGGTAAGGGCTTATCTATTCCAGAAACCCTGCAGTTGGTCGAAAGGGGGCATAGTGCGTAACCTCTCGCGCGCGGCGGCGGGCGAGCGTCCGCCCAAAACGAGCGACTCGTAGATGCGCTGTGCTACCTCGGTCGCAGCCTCGCCGGCGGGCCCTGGTCCCCCGAACGGTTCCGGGTCGTCGCTGGTGTCCGTCTCGTGCATCACGCGCAAGGCAGCGACGGGCACCGTCTCCTCCAGCAGTCGAACCAACGCGCGTACGTCCGCAGTGTTGCTGCCACCAGGTCTCAACGCGGCTTGGACCAGTGGATGGTTGCGGTTGATCCGACAGGTGACCCTGCCGTCCGTTCGGCGCAGGTTCCAGGCGTACGAGAGAGGATCGCCGTGAGTACGCGCAGCGACCTGTCCGCGGTGCCGCAACACGTCCGCCGCTGACGCCCGGGCCTGTCTCGCGATGCGATTGAGGTGCTGCCGTAGACCGACGGGCGGAACGACGCTGGACTTCCTCACGTCGACGCTCCACTCGGCGTCTGTTCCCGCCGGGATGTCGACGGCAATACGCGCCAGGTTGTACTTCTCCTCGCGGCGCATGCCCCTGTGCCCCAACCAGTCGCCCGCCAGAATCAGCCGATTGCGGCGGTAGACGTAGAAGCCCTGCTGGTCGAGCCACCCCTGCGGTCCCGCAGCTGCCTCATACTCCTCGGGTGTTAGCCGGTGGGCGCTGGGAAGAACGAAAGCCTCGACCCGTACGGAGCTGGCCGCGAGGGGCAGGTTCTCAGTGGGGAGCCGCTGTACCGAGGGGTGGTTGCTCATGAACGGATCCCAGGGTTCCACCGCGCTCCCGGACACTCGCAGGTTCCGGCGATGACTCCCAGTGAGGAAGCGGGCAAAGACCATTGCGAGATGCGACTCCGTACGGGCTGCCTCGGCATAGAACTGCCTCTGGGTGCGCTCGTCGTCCTCGCTCACGCGATCGCCGTGGTAACCGTTGAGCCGACGCCAGAGCACGACCGTGCCGTGGCCAGTGGCACTCCGAAGTCTGTCCAGCACGGTGGTGGTGTCGACATCCGCCCCGTGGAGCAGCCGCCACTCGCCAGTCTCCTCGACGACGTCGAGATCCCAGGTCCGTACGTGCCAGTCACCGGCCGTGGCGGTGGCCACGGAGAGCTGCCGCGACTGCGAGAACGAGGCCGACTTCAGGCCCACTCCGAAACGGCCCAGGTCAGTGGAGGCGCGTAACGTCGCAGGCCCACGGGCCGCCACGGTCATCGCCGTTACGAGCTCCTGGATGCTCATACCCCTGCCATCGTCGACGACCGCGATCCACGAGTCTCGCCCGGCCCAGGTGAACTCGACGTCGATGTTACGGGCCTCCGCCGAGACGCTGTTGTCTATGAGATCCGCGACAGCCGCCGGCAGCGAGTACCCCAAGGAGCTGAGCGAAGCAACCATGCCCGCGGGTTCGGGGGCCGCGATGTCGTACGTCATGGACCGTAACAGCCTGCTTCCCTGACAGGGCCACTGCTTGGTGTGCGGCTTTCGCGGATCTAGCGGATCGTGCAGGGGGCACCGCAAAGGTCGGGGGATGCCTCAGCGTCGTCGGCCTACGCACGCGGCACTCCCCTCACCGGGCCGATGGTAATGGAGGCACGGACGCCTGACGCTCCCCAAATTGAAGCACTGTCCATTGCGAAAGGTGGTTTGAGGGTTTACGTCCGTTCCGGGTTGGGTCGGCCTCGCACGGCTGCGTGCATCGCCCGCCGTGCACCGGGATATCCTCGCCGCAGCCGGTCTCGGCCCCAGGTTCGCCGCCCAGCTCTCCAGCGATGAGCACGGGCTACGCAAGCCGGACCCGGCACGGCAGGTGGCTGCCGCTGTTGGTGTACAGATCGACCACTATGCGCGGGTCAGGCTGCCGGCATTACCGGCTGGTGGGAGCGAGGTGCGGTGGCGACCTGCCGACGTGCGCACCATGGGTAGATGTCGGGTGAGAGTCCGGGCGTAGTCGGCGAGGATGTCGGTGGTCCGGTCGATGTGGTCGTAGAGGGCCTCGCTGTCGGAAGCGCTCTCGTCGTCTGCGGTGTCCCGAAGGTGGCGTGCGGCAGCGAGGACGTCATCGACATTGGTGGTCGCGGCGCGTATCTCATCGGTCGCTGTAGGAGGCAGCCCGATACGGTCCAGGACCTGACCGAGTTGCTCTGCGGTGAGCAGTGCCGGCATCTGGTGGTCGGTCCAGGTGTCGGTCCACAGTCGTGGGAGGCGGGCGTTGGGATCGATGGTGTCGTCCGCGACGACCATGCCGCCGTTGGGCGAGGGTTGCAGGGTGAGTCCGGCCCGCGCGACGTAGTCCGTTATGACGGCGTGCAGGTTGTCGTCGGGGTGTGGGCCCGGTGTGCCGGCGAGGGCGGCGGCGAGGCCAGCGAACTGCCGCTCCTCGGGCGTGGGGTACGGCAGGCGCCGTAGTTCTTCCTCGTCGAGGATGGCGCTGGGGTCGGCCGCGGCGGCGCGGTACGCGGGCACGGGCTGGCCCGCTGCGGCGGACAGTGCGGCGTAGGTGGCGAGGTCGGCCCACCAGGCGACGAGGTGCCTGCTGGCGTCGCGCAGGTCCCGGGCTGTGCGGCAGGCATGTGCCAGGCGTAGCTTGGTCAGCGCGCGGTTCGGGTTGGGGCGGCTCCAGTAGCCCGGACCGACCTGCCCCAGCACTAGTGAGCGTTCGTTGTCGTCATTGAGGACGCTCACCGCTTGTTCGGCGGTGGCGGTGTCCGCGATGAGCTGGTCGGCTACGGCAGCGAGGCCGGCCAGGACGGCATCGATGTCCTCGTCGGTCAGGCTCTCGGCGGGTGCGGCTTGTGCTGCGACGGTGCCGTCTGGGTGCTGGTCATTCACAGGCGTCCTCCGAGGGTGGTTCAGCCAGCGGCGCCTTGGCTGATCGGCGTTTGAGGAGACATGGTGGCGGTGTGGGTCGCGTTCTCTGTCGCACTCGGTGTCCGTCATCGTGGCGGGCCGCGTGCTCACCGACCTGCCTTCTCTGGCTAGTTCGTCGGGTCGACCATCAGCGCAGCTGGGGCGAACAGCCCTTTTGCCGGCAGAGTTGCGTGGCCCAAGGAGCCCTACCGTGAACAACGGTGGTCGGGGTAGCGAGTGTGCCGCGATCGGTGCCGCGCTGGCAGGTGGATGCGGCCTCATCTCCTGCAGGCCGGTTCGTCAGCTCGAGGCTTGTGAGTCGTGAGGCAGGCTGTGGGTGCCCTGGCGAGGGTTAGTACAGCGCTGGCGAACGTGCCGCTGTCTTGGCCAGTCGTTGGGCTCTGGCGTACAACTCGTCCCGGGCTACGGTCGGGGGAGCCCAGCCGTCGGCCCAGGCGGCGAGGAAGCGCTCGGCGGCAAGTTTGCGAGCGGCTGCGGACCCAGCCCGCCGGTAGGCCGGATCGGTCAGCAGATCCGCCGCGAACTGCTCGTAATGGTCCTCGATGTCTGCGTACCGCTGCCGGGCCATCTCGTCGGCGCGGTCGCAGGCCAGCCTGACAGCCGTGTGAATGATGCGCTCATCGATGTCAGCGGGCAGGTGGCGTTGCGCGAATCGGTGCCGGGCGCCGCCGGGCTTCTCGCCGCGGAACTCGGGCATGGCCAGCAGAGCCTGCACGGAGGGCTCTGCCAGTTTCTCGCGCTCGCTCTCGGTCAACCAGCGTGGCTGGTCGTCCGGGTCACGGTCGTCAACAGCGGATCTTCCTGCGGCGACCAGCGCCTCCCACTCGGCGTACCAGGACGCGGTGTGCTCCCAGAAGTGCACGACGCCGCCGGCGACAAACGCCACCTCGAGCCCGTACAGCTGTCCGCGCCGGGCGAGCAGATGGGCGGGCGGATCGACCACCTCCTCCGGATCCGCATCGAACGAGTCGACCTCCAGATACAGCGCGGGCGCGCCCATCCGCTGCGCCAAGGCGAGAAAGCCTGGCAGGTCGATGACCTCCGCGTCGAGCTGCACCTCAGGTCCGAGGTTGTGTAACGGTACGGCGGGCACCACAGTCATCGCGTGCTGCTCGGCGAAGGCGGTCGCCGAGGACCGCAGGCTGCTCACATCGTCCACGTCGCGAAAGGCTAATCACCCCGTACGACAAACCCGTCCACCACGCCCGGGAACTCCCTTTGTCGGGGAAGCGGCGTCGGCGAGCCGACCGCCTGAGATGCCATTGCTCGACCCGGCCGCCGTTACATCCGACAGACTGCGGGGTGTAGTTGAGGCGTGACGTGAATGTGATCCTCATGTTTGACTGTCGGGTATGCGACCGGGGCAGGCGCGGCTGGCGATCGATTGTGGAAGCGCCACGACGACGGCGGTGCTGGCGTGGCCGGACGGATCGTGGGCACCGTTGATGTTCGATGGTGAGCCCGGGCTGCCCAGTGCCGTGCTTGTCGCTGCCGACAAGTCGGTGGTGACGGGGCAGCGGGCGTGGCAGGCGGCGGCTGCCGATCCGCAGCGGTTCGTTCCCCACCCTCGCCGTCCCGCCGACGACCAGGTCAGCGTCGCCGACGTGCAGGTGGCCCCGGCGGATCTGGTGGCGGCGACGCTGCGGCGGGTCGTCGACGAGGCTCACCGGGTGGCCGGCGGTGTGGTGGAGGATGTGCGGCTGGTGGTGCCGGCGGGGTGGGGCCCGCGCCGGCGTACGTGGCTGCGGCATGCCGCGCATCATGCGGGGTTGCCGCAGCCGCGGTTGGTGGAGGCGCCGGTGGCGGTGGCGTCGCATGTGCTCGCCTCGGGTGTGCAGGTGCCGGTGGGTTCGGTGGTGGTGGTGTGTGACCTGGGCGGCGGCGCTGAGGTGAGTGTGCTGCGACGTAGCCCGGTCGGGTTCGAGGTCCTGTCCACCCTCGCCGACACCGACGCTGGCGGCGACGCCATCGACACCGCGCTGACGAGCGCCCTGGCACCGGTCGACATGCCGGCGGGACACGGGTGGACGTTGGCGGTGAGCCTTCGCAGCGCGAAACATGCCCTGGCGGGGCATCCGGCGGTGACGGTGCCGATGCCGTCCGGGCCGGCGGTGGTGTTGAACCATCTGGTGGTGGAGCAGGCCGCCCGCCCGGTCCTCGTGCGGGCGGCGGGGTTGGTGCGGGACGCGATCGACGCTGCCGAGGTGCCCCCGGCGGGGGTCGCGGGGTTGTGGTGTGTGGGTGGTACGGCGCAGATGCCGCTGGTCGCTGATGTCCTGGTCGCCGAGACTGGTCTGAGTCCGGTGTTGGTGCCGGATCCGCTGCTCGCGGCGACTCGCGGTGCTGCTGACGCCGGCGGCCTCGCCACCGACCGGACCAGGACGGCGGTGGGGGAGCCGTTGCCGACGTTGTGGCGGGCGGTCGCGATCGCGGTGCCCGGGTTCGCGTCGCTGGTGCTGGTGTCGCACGCGCTGCTCAGTGCGGAATGGAACTCGGGGCTGTTGCAGCCGTGGGCGTTCATGAACTGGGGTGAGGTGGCGATGGCGTCGGTGTTCGCCGTGCTCTCCTGCCTGGCTGCCGGCACCGTGCTCGGTTCCACCTTGGCGTCTCGTACCGACAGTGGCGTGCCGTTGTCACCGGGGGCGCAGGTCGCCACCGGCATCCTTACCTCCGCGTGGCTCGGCGTCGCCATCGTCGGCATGTACGCCGTGGTCGGCAGCCAGTACATCACCACCGAGCTGGGGGCGTTCCTGCGCTGGACCCTGGTGCCGGTCATCCCGATCCTGCTGATCGCCTCGCTGCTGGCTTTGATCGCGTTTCGCCAGTGGCGCACTCCGCGGGGTGGCTGGTCGGAGTTCCTCGCCTTCCCCGTCTCGTCGGTGGTGACGGCCACGGTGGGGATGATCCTGGTCCAGTGGTCGCTGCCCGCGTCGTATTCGCCCGGCATGGAGGTGTGGCTGGGACTCGGCAGTCGTCTCGGTGGGCTGCTGATCGGTGTCGGGGTGATCACCGCGTTGGTGTCCGGGCTGTGGCTGCGGCTGGTGATGGGGGTGCCGTTCGCGATCCTCACCGCCACCCTGGTCGGCCGGTACAACACCGGGACCGTGGCCGGCCTCTACATCGTGGCCGTCACCGTGTGGTGGCTGGCGCGCCTGTGGACCCGCATCCTCTACACCACACCAGCCTCCACCGGCCCCCGACGATCCCTTCTTCCACCTGGCCCACCACGCTCGTGACGCGCGCGCCGGTAGGGGGTGAGCACTGATGCGGTGGCCGCGACACGTCGCGTCGCTGCTGCTGACCGCCGTCCTGCTGGTTGGTCCGCCGGTCGTGCTGGTGCAGGTGGTGGGCTGGCCGTCAACGAACCCTCCACGGGTGGCGCTGTGGCAGTGGGTCCGCGAACCACTCACCGAACAGAACCTGATTCTGCTGCTGGTCGTGTTGGCCTGGGCGTTGTGGGCCCTGGTCGCCTACCTCGTCACCGCCACCACCGCGACCCGGCTGTGGGCCGGCGTGCGATGGCTACGCCGGCTGCCGTTGCCCACCCCGTGGCAGGCCACCGCCACCGGCATGGCCGGCGCCGCCGCCCTGACCATCGCCACCCCCACCCCCACCCTTGACACCAGCCACCCGGACACGACCACCAGCACCACCCACACCGACCACGACACCGTCGAACAGGCCGACCCCGCCGACGGGGTCAGCGTGCCCGGCGGATGGCTGCCTGACGGCCTCGCCGAGCAGGTGAGCGTTGCGGCGGGACTGGTGTGGCTGCGCCGCCGCCGCGCCTACCTCCCCACCCGCCCACACCACTACACGGGGGACGCGGACGATCTGGCGCCGCTCCCGGCCACCGTCACCGCCATCCAGACCTCCGCCGGCAGCCAACCCACTCCACCGGCGCCCGCACAGGCGGCCGGGATGCCACCGTTCGGCTTCCCACCCGCCGGGGTCGGGCTGACCGGCCCAGGCGCGGTGGACGCCGCCCGCGGACTGCTGATCACCGCGCTCCTAGCCACGATGCGGCAGCCCACGGTGGAGGTGGTGATCACCCGCCGCGCCGTGGACATGCTGCTCGGACCAGCCGCCCCGCACCTACGACCCGGAGTGGGCTTGCGGATCGTCGACACCGCGACCCTGCCGGCGACACCTGACGCCACGCCGACCCCGTCCGACAGGGCCGATGGCGGTCGGTGGGTGCTGATCCTCGACGAGCCGCCCGCAGGCAGCCTCGCGGACACCCTCACCACCAGCGGGGTCACGGCGGTCGCGCTGGCCACTTGGCCGCACGCGACGACGTGGCACGTCGACGCCGACGGCCACACCCACGCCGACTCGACGAGGGCGGGGCCGCGGGTGTGTGTGCTCGATGCCGTCGCCACGACGGACCTGCTCACCGTCACCGGCCACCTCCACCCACCGACACCCGACACCCCCACACAACCTCAGCCACAGGTACGGGGGCGGGTACCGCGTCAGACAGCCCCACACCAGGACACCATCCACCCCGGCAAGCGGGTGCTGGTACGGGTTCTGGGTCAGCCGGCGCTGCTCGTCGACGGCACGGCCCTGGCGATTCGGCGCACCGCGGCCCGCCAAGCTCTGGTCTTCCTCGCCGTACACCCCGACGGGGTCGACAGCGGCGTCATGGCCGAAGCCCTCTGGCCCGGACTACCCGGACACCGGCTCACCGCACGCCTCTACACCACCCTCAGCGAACTCCGCACCGCCGTGCGCACCACCACCACCGGCATCCACCTGATCGACCGCACCGGCGACCGATACCGCCTGCACCCCGACCACGTCGACGTCGACCTGTGGCACCTACACACCGCCGTCGACCACGCCGCGGCCACCCTCACCGACCACACCGCCGCCTGGCAGGCCGTCGTCGACGCCCACACCGGCGACCTCGCCGCCGGACAACCCTGGGCATGGCTCGACCCGCACCGCGAGACCACCCGCCGCCACATCCTCGACGCCTACGCCGCCCTCGCCACCGCCGCACCCCACCCCCGCCAGGCACTGGCCTACCTACAGGACGCCATCCGCGTCGACCCGTACAACGCCGACCTACACCACCGCGCCGCCACTATCCTCACCAGCCTGGGCGAACAAGCGGCCGCCGCCGACCTGACCGCCCGGTACACACGGCGCCTCACCGCCGCCGGGCTCACGCCCGACGGCACGCTCGTGCCCGGCGGCACCTGAACCCATCGCCTCCGTCCCGCCCTCGCACGCATCCTGCCGCCCGAACGGCCCCTGGGCGGGCCCACTACCCGTCGGCCAGGCCCCGCCGAGAAGAGCAAGGGGACCAGCGGCCTGGTCGCTCCACGCGGGGGGTGCTCCAGCCTGTTGTCAGCAACAACGACGGCCCTCGGCGGCGAAGCCTTCCTGACAACGACCGCACGGCGACATGGGGCCTGACCTGGGGTTGTAAGGTCGTGTTAGGTGCTGTGAGGTGCTGTTAGACCACATCCGGCCTCAACCACCCGCCTTTCTCCTACGTTCGGTGTCACGACCACATCGGTCGCCACAAATGAACGACGGAGGGAGGAGGAAAGGCGTGAAACAACAGGTCTCGACAGCGGTTGTCGCCGTGGTCGTCCTCGCGGCTGCGCCACTCGTACTGCTCTACCTGGCAGGCTGGCCGACACCCACCATGCCGTCCCAGAGCCAACTGCGGGCATGGATACACCAGCCCCTGACCACCGGCTTCCTCACCACACTGCTGCAGACCAGCGCCTGGCTGCTCTGGGCCATGCTCGCCACCGCCACCGCCCGACACATCCACCGGGCCGTGGCGGCTCGACTCAGATGGCGCATCGCCCTGCGCATGCCCCGACCGATGCAGGGCCTCACGGCCGCCCTGCTCGGAGCCACCGCCGTCACCTCCACCGCCCTACCCGCCGCCGCCCAGACCACCACCACAACCGACACCTCGCCCGACAGCGCCCCCCGAGAGAACTCCCTCGCGTCGGTGAACAGCGGCCACACCCACGGCGGCAACGGGAGCGGTCAGAACAAGGCCGCCCGGCACGACCCGGTCGCCTCTGCCAACGGCTCCACCAGCAGGACGGTGCTGTCGACGACACGGCCGGCGGAGAAGCCCAGGGACAACGCAGTGGCAGGGGCGGCTCACACCTGTGTGGTGCGCGACGGCGACTCCCTCTCTCTGATCGCGAAGCGGTGGCTCGGCGACCCCGACCGCTGGCCCGAGATCTGGGCACTCAACCGCGGCACGCTCTTCGACACCGTCGGGGGAACGTTCACCAACCCCGACCTGATCCACCCCGGCTGGACCCTGGACCTACCCGCAGACGCGACCCCACCAGGCGCGGCCCACCCGATCCCCACGATGCCGTCGAAGCCCGACACGCCCCGCTTGCAGGAGCCGCCAGTGCCGGTCGAACCGACCAGCGCCCCGTCCACCGGCGAGGACAGCGAAACGCCGCCGAGCCCCACCACCGCTCCCAGCGCCGCCGCCACATCCGCACCGTCCACCACGGGCGGCACCCCGAGCGGCCACGCCACCCGTACGCCGGCGCCGGCCAACAACTCGTCGGCCGAGTCATGCGGCCCTGGGGGCATCACGTTGGGGACCGGCAGTTGGCTGGACCTCGGTCTCGCCGCCGCGATCGCGGCAGCCGCAAGTCTGGTCTGGGCGTGGCGTCGGCACCGCTACCGGCCGCGACCGCCCGGCCCGCACAGCCGATCCGGCGATCCCGACCTCACCCCGCTGCCCGCGATCGTCACACACATCCGACATGCCCTCCGCCGGCCGACAAAAGACAACACCGACGACCTCGACATCCTCGACCTCGCCGAATCCACAGAAGCCGCTCCCGGACACGACCGGCCCGCGATCGACGACGACACGGCCGAACAGACGCACGTCGCCAGCCCCGACCTGGCCGACCAGCCCGAGCCGTACGCCAAGCCGGTTCCCGTGGTCCCCACGCAGGACCATCCGTTGTACGAGGTGTGGCCGCCCGCCGGGCTCGGGTTGACCGGACCCGGCGCGGACGCGGCCGGGCGCGGATTCCTCACCGCCGCCCTCGCCGGCCGGGTGGACGCCCCCGACACCGGCGGTCGGGTCGTCATCCCCGCGGCGACCGTAGCGGCCCTGATGGGCACGGCCGCAGTCCTTCCCGAGACTCCCCGTCTCACCGTCGCCGACGACCTCGCCGACGCCCTGGACATCCTGGAAACGCAGACCCTGCACCGCAGTCATCTCGTGTACCAGCACGAGGTCGACACCCTCGCCGACCTGCGTCACACCGCCCTCCACGAGGAACAACCACCACCCATCATCTTCATCTCCCACGCGTCAGCCCGCCACGAACGTGCCCGGATCGCCGCCCTCCTTGCTCAAGGCCGGCGCCTCGACATTCACGGCGTCCTGCTCGGCGCCTGGCCTGCCGGCGACACCATCGTCGTCGACACCGACGGCACCACCCGCCGGCCGGACCGGGAAACCCGCCACGGCGCGCATCCCGCCGTCGTTGGCCGGCTGGCCGTGCTCACCCCCACGGAGACGATCGACCTGATCACCACACTCGCCGAGGCACACACCGGCGAACCTCCCACGACAACACCCGCACGGCCCACCACCACCACGACCACACAAGGCCTGCCACCGCGACCGGAGGCCATCCCCGACGCCGACAACCCCGCACCGCACGGCACCGATGCACCGATGCCCGCCGACGGTGAGGCGCCGCCTAGGGAGGTCCCCGCCGCCGACATCGCCCCACCGGTTACGACAGACAGCCGCCCGGAAGACGGGCCAGGAAACGACGGCCCACAGCCGCAGGAAAGGGTCGCGGTACGGGTCCTGGGCGGCGCGCGGATCGTCGACATGGACACCACAGTGCCGCTGCGCGCCAAATCCCTCGAACTACTCGTCTACCTCGTCGTCCACGACGGCGACGCCACCGCCGACGCGATCCTCGACGACCTGCTTCCCGACGCCCCACGGTCGAAGGCCCCGCACCGCCTGCACACCTACGTGTCCGCGCTCCGCAAGACCCTCGCCCGCACCGGCGGACCCGCCAGCTACCTCACCCACCCCGGCCGCCGCTACACCCTCAACCGGGAAGCGCTTGACGTCGACCTGTGGCGGATGCGGGCCGCGCTGCGCGACGCCGAACAGGCTACCGACGCCACGACCCGGCTGACGGCATTGCGCGCCGCGGTCGCCGCCTACCGCGGCGGACTCGCCGAGGGCTTCGACTACGAATGGATCGAGGTCCACCGCGAAAGCATCCGCAGGCAGGCCCTGGACGCCCACCTCGCCCTCGCCAACGCGACCGGCGACCCGGCAGAGGCCCTCACGGTGCTGGAAGCGGCAATCCGCCACGCCCCGTACACCGAGGCCGTCTACCAGCAGGCGATGCGCGCCCACGCCGCGCTGGGCCACCACGACGAGATCCACGAGCTGCGGCACACCCTCACCCGCCGACTCGAAGAGATCGACGCCACGCCGAGCAGGGACACGATCGACCTCGCCCACCGGCTCACCGCCAGCCCGCGACGCCTCGCCGCCGCGCCGCACGACGGGCGAGGACGCCGATGACACCGCACACTCCGGCAGAATCCGCGACACCCCACAACGGACCGTCCGACCAGCACACCCCCACCGACGCCGCATACGCCCACCTGTCGCACAACGGCCGCGGGAGCGCCGTACCGGTGGCGACAGCGACGACCACCAACGGACGTAGCGCAGCGGCAATCCGCCGCCGGGCGGCGTCGGCGAGTCACGGCGGCGGACCGTTGACCCGCGACGCGCTCGACGTCGACCTGGCCGACGCCGTACGGCGCACCACCCGCATGCGCCAGGCCTTCTACCTACTGGTCCTGCTCGTTGCCCTCGTCGGACAGGCCACCGGCGCGGTCCAGAGCCTGGACGTACCGATGCTGATCGCGGTCCCGGCCGTCGCGGCACTCGAACTCGGCGGCGTGGTCGTCATGGCCAACGCCGACGTACGACGCCGACTCGGCGAACGGGCCATCGCCTCACGCCTGCTGTCCGCCGCGATCGCCGCCGCGGCCGTGGCCTTCAACTGGGTGGCCCACCCCGACCACCTCGTCGGCGGCTTCTACGCCGGCATGTCCGCCCTCGGCTACCTCGTGTGGCTCATGCACGCCGGCAACCAGCGCCGCGACCGGCTCCGCGCCACCGGGGACCTGCCACCCACCCCACCCGCGTACGAGGTGCTCGCCCACTGGATCCGCCACCCCCTACTCACCGCGCGGGCACGCGCGATCGCCAAGGCCGACGGCCTCGACCTGTACGAATCCCTGGACGAGGCCCAAGCGGTGACCGCCCGCCGTCGCCGCGACGCCGCGATCGCCACCGTCCTGCACCGCAAGATCCGCGCCGCCGTGGACCCGAGCACCGCCGACATCGCCGTACGGGTGTACGACCTCGACGAGATCGCGGCACGCCTCGCCGCCGCCGCCGACTACCACGGGCTGACCACACTGCTCGCCGCCGACCTCGCCCCAGAACGCATCGTCACGGCCCAACGTGTCCCTCGACGCCGTCGCTGGCACAGGCGAGACAACCGAACCGAGGCAGCCCGGGCACCTGTACCCATCCGTTCCTCGGCGCCTATCCAGCCGGTGGCAGACACCCCACGTGATGGCCGGCAGGAGCCAAAGCCGCCGACGCGCCACGCCAGTCCCGATCCGTACGACGACCGACAGCAGCCGGCCGACCTCCACGACCCGGTCCTGGCCCACACCGTGCCGTCGGGCGGACCAACCACGACGAATCCGGCCGTCGTGAACAAGCGCAGCGACGACAACACTGACACCGACCAGAGGACCGGCGGCGAGGCGGCCGACGGCGGACATCCGCAGGTGCCCAAGACGACCGCAGAGGCGGTGGCCTACTGGCTGCGCCGAGAACCGAACCTTGATCCCGAACTGCTCGCCCAAAGAATCGGCAGATCCCTGCGGTCGGTCTACCGGTACCTACCACCGGACTACCCCCGCCGACCAGGCATCGCCAGGCAACGAACCCGACGATAATCAGGGCCCGTACGGCCCACGCACGCAGCGAATGGCCACCCTCGCAACGCCGTGTCGGCGTACAGAAACGAATACACTGGTAGCTAGGCCGAAGGGTACACAGTTAGATCTGCTAGAAGAATCAGCGATGCTTGTCGAAAAAGCTCCATGCCGAACTGAAAGCTGCCCACCGCACTGCACTCCGCTATTTCCAAGGGCGGGGGCGCTCACATCGAATTGCGGCTATGGAAGTGCGGCGCCGACTCTGCTCACAGGGCCTCGAACAATTCCAGACACACATCGAGCAGCCAGTCTGAGACGTCCCTCACGAAGTTTGGCTGATCCCGATCATGAAGTAGTTGAGCGGCATAAGTTGTCCATCGGCGTTCACAATCTGGCCCGTGTGCGTGTCATAGGTCCAGTCCGACCAACGCCACGACCGCTGGAAAGCCTCTGGCATCTGCACGGCGATGTAAGTCCCTAACGCCAGCCTGGCCCCCGACTTTGCGCCGCCGAAATCAAGTCCAAGATAGACGTCCTGTACCGGCACGTTCCGGTGTCGCTCGGCGATGGCTTTGGTCATCCCAATGGCGAGGCTCGACAATGGCGCAATGGCCGGCTGGGCAATGGTCGCCAACCGGAGTCCCACCTTGAATGTTTCGGACTCCAGCAGGTTTAGGAAACTTTCGTCAACGTCGTTCTTGACATTTACCGTGAAGCATCGAATCACGAGTCCGGCGTCAGTGGGATTAACCCCAAAAAATATCGGATAGTTCAGCACTGCGGCGCTGCTGCCTTCCCGCACGCGGTAAGTGGCGTTGAAATTGACGTCCTCGACACCGGTGTCTGTCCTGTTTTGTACGAAGAAATTAAAAAGTACCCGATGAGTTCCGCCGCCGGGATAGTCCGCGATTCGTAATCCGTCCAGCGATATCCGCAAAGTCGCATGGCGCAGCATTGGATCGGCGGCAATCTCCCCGACGCTGCGGATCTTCTCATTCGCAGAGGCGTCCGCCGGGATAAATCCGAAGCTGTGTGAAGTGTGACGCCAAGCGGGCGTACCCATTAGCCATGTAAAGCCGAACCGGCCATCGGTGCTGTGCGGCCGCGCTAGCGGAGTGATGATCGGCACGCCGAGGCGTTCGGTCAGCTCGGCGTCGCTCATGGCTGCGGCTAGCCGGATATCGTCAAGCATAGAACTCATTTCGACACTCCGGATGCTCGGCCTCCAGGCGTTGGAGGAATTTACGAATAGGCGTTGCGTAAAACAAATTGCTATCCATTGCGGAATGGAACGCCACGCTGGCGAGCTCGTAGCTCTTGGCGATCCAACCACGGCTATAGAGTAGTTGTGCGAATTCCCAGTAAACCCGCCAAACGGAGCGGTCCTGGAGATCGACCATAATCTGCACACATTCCTCAAAATGACTGAGAACCGAGGTGAGATCGCCCCGCGACAGGAAGACGTAGGCCCACAAATTGTGAACGTGGGCGCGTATCTCCGGGTCAGGCGAATACTCTGCCTTCCTCAGAAGCGTCACCGCCTGCGCCTGCATCTCAGCGGCCGCTGTCGCTATACGAATCCGATCCTCGTCCTTGTCGACCTTTATCCTGAGGTTGGCTAAGTTCAGAAGTATTCGGGCGTGCGCCATGTGGGACCAGGTTCGGCCGAGGGTATCGCCGCGCAAGCGCAGTTGTTCACTTCGCTGCACAAGCCACCTTGCTACCTGCCAGGTCCGGGGACTTTCAGCGTCAAAGAGGTACTCGGCAGCTAGGCATTCCAAATCGCCAGGCATATAGCTGGGAGCAGCCGACGGCTCCTCGAGCTCTTTGAGGAACGCTAGCCCGGCCTCGTGCCGTCGGTTGACAGCGCGTAGCCAAAGGCCTTTGGCGTAGTGGTTTTTGGCAGGCGGCATCAGGGTTGTGGCGTGGCGCAGGAAATCGTCCCAATGACTGTAGGGCCAATACGCGTTGATGCGGATCGCTTGCTCCCAGACACGGAGGCCTATTTCCTCATATCCGGGGCGTAGGCGACCGGTGCGGCCGTCTACGTACCGCAGCAACGCACGATCGAGCGCGCGAATCGAACGGTCGACCATGCCTGCATTCCAATGGTATACACAGAAAGCTTCGACCAAGTGGGATGCTTCCAGGTCCTTCTTGTTGTTGAGGGCGAGCCACATCGCCTCGGCAATGTTCTGCCGATGCATTCGCAGAGTCTGTTCGGTTTCGAAGCCTTCTGTCCGATATTTCGCCATGAGGCTGGCACATTTCTTGGAAACTACATCCACCATAGTAGCGTCTAGGTTCTGCTTTTCGAAAGCATCCAATCTGGATAATGCCAGCTCAAGCAAAGGATGCAGGAACCAGTCCGCGTCGCCCCAGGAAAAGGCGCCGCCGCGTTTAGCCAGACCGCATGCTGCCACCTTCCTCGCTACGCGTTCAGCCTCCTCGGGTGTCACCTCTGAGCCTCTAATGGCCGTCATCAAAACCGCCACAGAGGCAATGTCGCAGCAAATGTTGAACCGGGAAAGGGCCGGGATCAGTCGTAGTTCATGAGGTTCGCACACCTGTAAAAGCTGCTCGGCGGCCGACACCACAACTTCCTCTAGCGAAGGGATGCCAAACCCCGGGTTTCTGCTGAGGCGACCGAGCTGCTCCCAATCGCAATCTCGTCCCAACCACGAGACCACTTCGGCATCGTCAGCCTGCCCCGACTCGATCAATTCTCTGGCTGCGCCGAGGAGTAGGAGGACCACGCCTGGGTGCCCGCCCGAGAAATAGAGTAGCTTGTAGTACCTTGCGGAACTGAAAGGAATTGCCAGGGCCTGTGCCCATCGATGACCAATTTCCGCACGTTCCGGAAGTAGAAAGTTGACAGGTTGGCATGCCGGTGTCTCAGCGGGTAGCCAAGGTAGTTCTTTTGTGCGAGCGGTGACAATAATGCGTAATGATCGATTCCGGGTGGCAAGCAAGTCACGCAGGAATTCTTGGGCTGGCGGACTCAGGTGGTCAGCCTGGTCAAGAACCAAAATTCCTCGAGTGATTGCAATCAACTTGGAACGCAAACTATCCGGGTGGGTGTTAGGTGAGAGTTCCACGTAGTGGACCTCGCCGTCCTGCGTGGGCGACGTGGTGGCCACCCACCTAGCAAACTCGACGGCCAAACGGCTTTTTCCGGAGAGCAGCATTCCATGAATCAAGACAATTGGGCTTCGCTCTATCGCCGCTTCGAGTTCCATTATCTCTCCGCCAAATCCTACCAGCGGCGGGGCATTTAAGCGCTCCGGAAACTCGAAAATGGCATGATTCCAGCCCTCGGCATCTGCGAAGACCGGTCTGGTGTCGGCTCGCTCCGCGACGACTGGGACCGACCAGTCATCGACAGGAGCGCTGTGCTCGCGAAACGCTCCTGCAGATAATGGCTTGTGATGCATCTGGGCGCGAGCCTTGTTGGCGGCCAGGCCGATACTGCAACCCTCAAACAGCTGGCGGTAAAAGGCACTATAGAAACGTGCTGCAGTTTCAGGGAAGACCTCCCGCCGCATTCCGACGCAGGCTGGTACTCCGGCCTTAATGACCTCCTCGGTAATGGATGCCTGGCCTTTGGTGGCTGGCCTTAATCCGTCCGGCCCCACACGTAGTCGGCGGTCCCCGGGTTCCGAATCTGCCGAACGGCAAGCGTTCATCGTGAACAGCGAGACACCAGATTCCTCAAGCAGTCGACCGATCGTTCGTCCATCTACGTATTCGAAGTCTTCGCCGTTGCCGAAAAGGAGGTATCCCTCGCCATGAGAGCCGAATGGGTCGACGATAGTGCCGTGTCCGTCAAAGTGCACCGCCGCGAAAGGTGCTCCGCACTGCGCTGCCTCGAACAGGCGTTCCCGAAATGCATCGAAAGTCGGTGGGCGAAGCACCTCAATACGAGCACCTGGCACCTCCAGCAGCGTCCGCCACAGATCGTAGGCGACGCTCCAGTAGTCGAGATCCACAAACCTGCCCCGCCGGCTGATCAGCAAGAGAAGGCGCGGTGCCGCCATGCGAACGGCTGGTTGACCGTCTGCCCCGGCGACAGCCCGTACAAACTCGGTGGCGGTGAGCGCCAAGAAGTTGCCCGTTGCCGGGTCAGCCATCAGCTCCCATGGCACGGCCGCCTGCGGGACCTCGTCGACGATCTCGATCCGCAAATCCTCTCGTGTATCAAGATCGATACTCAGGTCAGTGAATATTGCTGAATATAGGATCTCGCCGATTCGCCGCGATGCCCGTTGGATTCGGCGGACCATTGCATCAGAAGCCACTTCCCATTTGTTGCGATAGTCCTCGTGATACCAGCGGGTATCTTCTATGTCGAACCGGTCGAACACCGGCGCAAACGGGCGCGTTCCGTGATGCTGCCCATCCTTGATGACCTCGATCGTGCCTGCCCCTTCGGCGTCACGGTGATGGATTCGGAGTACGGACATTCCGGAAGCCGGCCGCATGCGGGAAGGATAGTCACGGTCCTGGTACTGCATACTGTCGACATTCTGACCTTCCGGCTGTCGCCGGGCGGAGGTGAGATGCCGCAGGCTGGGTTGGATGTTGGTGCATCCGAGTGGGATCGACGAGGCGGGCATTTCGGCAGCGTCTCTCTTGAAGTAAGCTGCGCCGTCGCGCCGCGCCCGAAACGCCGCTTCTATCGCACTCTTCTCGGCTAGATCCGCACGTCGAGAACGGCTGGGCTCAGCAACACCCATCACGCAACGTTATCGGTGTGCATCGCTGCCTGGCCGAGGAGCAGTCGCCGGAAGTATGCCGACCTCGGCTTGGTGTGGACTTGCGGCTGGGGCTACCTCTGCACTCGGCCCTGTACGTCGCCCCGCCGGCAACGAGTGAAGGGCCGGCTTCTCGCTCGTCAGTCCCGCAGGTGGGTTGAGCGTCGATCCGCTCAACCCACCTCGGGTCTTGACTATGGCCGATCCGGACCGCGCCTTGCCGCGGCAACCGTCGTCACTCGTCCAGGCCCGGCCGCTGGCCGGGTGGGTCGACCTCGATGAACCCGAAGAGCCGTTCGATCACCTGCAGCGCCTGGGTGGAGTAGCGGTCGGCGAATCCCCGGCAGATGGCGGGCTCGGCGCTCGGATTGCCAGCGTAGGGCAGCGTCGAGTGGCAGATGATGTAGCCGGCGCCGCCGCGCGCCTCGATCACCATCTGCTTGAGTCGGCCGGGGTCGAGGTGCATTGGGTTGCCGGGCTTGAAGATGCAGGTGTCGCACTCGCGGGCGAGCCGGCGGGTCTTGCGTAGTTCCGGGTCGCCGACGTTGAGTCTGGGTGACCGGTCGGTATCCGGTTCGTCGGCGGGTTCGAACATGCTGTCCATAGTCGACTCCTTGTCATTGCGGCGCGGGGCCCGCGTCGATGACTGCGGGCGGCCCCGCGATCTGGGTGAAAGGAATGGCTGGGCACCCGTTTGGCCTGGTTAGAGCTGACCCAGCCAGGTCAGCACGGTGTCGATGTCGGCGCGGCGGAGCCCGTGGTACGGGTCGACCGGGTGGAGCAGGGTGGGTGCGCCGTCGGCGGTGCGGTGGTCGGCGGTGTAGGGGTCCTTGCCGCCGAACTCGTCGTCGAGGACGGCGAGTGGCCGCCCGACGGCCCAGGCATACAGGGGGCTGAGTTTGTTCTGGTGGCCGAAGCGGACCCCGCCGGCGTGGACGGGGACGTGCGGCCAGGTGGCCGGTAGGCCGAGCCGTGGCGCGATCCATGCGGCGGCGAGGTCGTTCCAGCTGGTGCACCACACCGGTTGGGCGTGCTCGGCCAGTTCCCGCAGCCATGGCCCGTGGTCGGGGTTCAGTCAGACGGTGCCGGTGACGCGCCGACCGTCCGGGCCAAGCCCGTCGTAGCGGTGTGGCCGGTACCCGAGTGTCTCGGCGTGGGTGGCGTTGGCGGGGTTGAGGACACCGTCGACGTCGATGGCCACGATGGGTGAGGAGGCGGGATGTGCCAGCGGTCGGGTGCTGGTCACGGTTGGACCTGCTCGATGGTGACCGGATGCAGGGGCACGGTGAGCCGGTCGACGGTGCGGCCGGGTCCGTCGGCGGGTTGCCACGTGTCGGCGGCGGTGTGGTTGGGGAACGGGCCGATGGCGGCGAGCCAGCCTTCGGTGCGGTCGAGCAGCACGAGAACGGCGGTGCGGGCGTCGTCGAGGGCCGGCCGCAGGACCGGGGCGAGGTCGGGCGGTAGGTCGACCCAGCTGGTGGCGGGTAGATCCGTGACGGCGGGGTCGTGCAGCGGTACGGGCCTGGTCAGGGCGAGCATGGTGCTGTCGAGCGCGAGCGTGGCGGCGTGGGAGTGGGCTGCTTCGGCGCCGCTGGTGGGGCCGTGGGCGGCGAGTTCGCCGTTGGTGTGGACCGCGAGCAGCGCGTGGGGGTCGCGGATCTCCAGGGAGTCGAGGACGGCGAGGGTGACCGTGTCTCCGGTGCGCATGTCGCGCAGGGTGAGCAGGACCGGCCGTCCGGCCGGGTCCCGGTTCCAAGAGATGGCGTCGAAGTGTTCGCTGGTGACGTCGCGCAGGCGCCGCCAGGCGCGGTTGTCGGTGTCGAAGGGGTGTTCGTCGTCGGTGCCGTAACGCATGAGGAACTCCTTGTTGGGCAGCGTCGTACCGCGTCCGGACTCGGGGTCGGTCAGGGCGCGATGCATGCACGCTTCGATGGCGTGGGATGGTCAAGTCGTAGGGGCGGCAGCGAGGCGGTTCGGCATTGGCCCTCCGCGAGATGCAAACGGAGCCGCCTGTCGTAGGCCTACATTCCAGGCCCCAGTGCGTCGTGGATCCCGGCGTGCGGCGCTGCGCGGGCCGCAGCCGGCGCAGCGCCGCGGCGCGGAGTGGCACTGGTTGGCCGCCGGCTCGGGGCCCGCTCAGCCCGGGTTCAGGCCTGGGCGAGTGCGGTGACGGCGGCGTCGGCGATCGCCGCGATGGCCTCGGTCGGGTCGGTGACGGTCAGGGTGGTGGCGTGGGTAAAGGTGTGCCCCCAGATCTGGTCCGGGTCGGTCGGCTCGCCGCCGGTGGGTGGGTCGGCGGGGTGGAGCCACAGCACGGCGCAGCCGGCGCGGTGCAGGGTGGTGACGAGTTGTTGGCCGGCGGGAATGTCGTCGAGGTAGCCGTCGGAGACGACGGCGAGCATCCGCAGGGTGCGGCCGTGGCGCAGGCCGAGGAGTTGGTCGGCGACCTTGACCGCTTCCGGGAAGGTGGCGGTGGCCAGACCGGTGCGCATGTGCAGCACCTGCCTGGGGTAGGTGCGTGGGGGCACCAGAACGGTGGTGCGGTCGCCGAACCCGATGGTGGTGGTCGTCGCCTCGGCGCGGCGTGCCGCGTTGGCGAAGATCCACGCTGCGGAGGACATCGCCTCGGTGTAGCGGCTCATCGACCCGGACAGGTCGACCAGGATAGCCAGGTGCAGGCGCGGTTTCTCCGGAGGCAGTTGCGCCCGTTGCTGCCACGGGGCAGCGGTCGGCATTTGCCCGGCGGCGGTCTGTGCTTCGGCGGTGATGGCGTGGCGGGTCCGCAGCCGACCGGGTGGGATCGCCGAGGGGCGCCGGCCGGGTTCGGGGTGACGGGTGCGGGCCTGCCGCAGCCGGTTGGCCAGGTCGCGGGCGGCGCGGTGCTCCTGCTCGGTCGGGTCGGTGCGGTCCCACTCTGCTGGTGGGCTGTGCCGGTTGGCCAGCAGCGCCGCGGCGTACTCGGCCGGGGTGACACCGGCGGCGACGGCGAGGTAGTCGACCAGGGCCGCGGCGAGGCGGCCGGGGAACAGGCCGAGGTCCGGCTCCGGGGTGTCGTACTGCTGGTCGGGGTCGATGTCGAGGACCTGACACCACCGCCGGGCCAGGCAGATCATGGCATCGGCATCGGCGTCGTCGCAGCCGTGGGCCTCCCGCCAGATGTCCCGCAGTTGCCGCAGGCGCTTGCGTCCGAGAACGCCGGTGACGGCGGCGCGGACGGGGCGGACGTCCTTGCTGGTGACGATGCGGGCGTCGACGCGGGCCAGGAGCAGCGCGGCGAGTTGCCCGGCGTGCCACGCGTCGTCGACGGCCGCGTCGTCGGGGTCGAGGAGGGTCTTCACGACGTGGCGCAGCCAACGGCGGTCGCCCCGGCGGCGGGCGCGTTGGCGTCCTTCGGCCCGGGATTCCTCCAGCATGTCGGCGACGGCGGCGAGGATCGGCGGGGTGCCGGGCGGGGTGGCCCAGCGGCTGTGCGCGGCGTGCGCGGCGCCGTGCACGAGCAGCCCGTAGCCGGTGGGCACGAGGCGCTTGTGCCGTGCCTTGGCCGGGTCGGTGACGTCGGGGCGCTCGGCGATGTAGGTGGCGTCGACCTCGATCCGGTTGAGGTCGACGTAGAAGCACTCGGGCGCGTTCCCGGCGGCGCCGGGGGCGACGAGGACAGTGAGGTCGGTACGGCCGGTCAGCAGCGGGACGTGCTTGGTCCACGCCGCGGACCAGTCATGCCAGTCGCTGGCGCCGGCCGGCGTCGGCGGTGCGCCCTGCTGTAGGTGGGTGCTGGGGTGTGACACGGCTTGGCTCCTTCCAGAAATCTGAGGTGAATGGCGGTCAGCGCTTGCCGAGGGCGAGCGCGGTGATGGGCGTGCCGGTGTGTCGGGACAGGGCGGCGGTGACGTCGTCGCGGGCGTCCTCGGGGGCGATGCCGGCCAGGTTGGCCAGGGCGGCGGTCATGCCCAGGTGGTCGCGGACCTTGACGAAGCCGAGCAGTTCGCGTAGCTGCGGCGCCCACATGGTCTTGCCGGCGGCGAGGTCGGCGTTGAGGTCGATCGCTGCGGCCACGACCTGCTTGGGGACGCCGAGTTGGCGGGCGAGGTCCCAGTCGGTGGTGACGTGCAGGTGGACGGTGAACCGGGAAGCCAAGGCCTCGGTGAGGACCGCGCCGTGCACGCCCGGGTTGTGGCCGGCGACGATGTAGAACCTGTCGACGGCTTCCACGGTCTCGTTGCCGTGGGCGGGGATGGTGATGACCCCGCGGCCGTCCATGGCCGGGTACAGGACTGCCAGGACGCGGGGCGGGATGAGGGTGGCGTCGTCGACCAGCAGCACCCGCCCCTCCCGCATCGTGGTCACGAGGGGTCCGTGGACGAACTCGTAGCCGCCGCCGGGGATCGGGTTGTAGGAGCCGAGGAGGTCGTCGACGACGGTGTCGCCGGTGCCGGCGACGGTCAGCAGGTCGGGAAACGCCGCCTCGACCATGGCCGTCTTGCCGGTCCCGGGCGGCCCGTACAGCAGCACGGGCACCTGCTGGGTACGCAGTCGCCGGAGTTCCTCGACGTCCCAGCCCCGCCCGAGCCGACGCGGGTGGTACAGCGTCCCGTTCGGGCGCGGCACCGGCGCGGGCCGGGACTGCCGGCCACCACCAGCACTGCCGCTGGAGCGGGTGCGGGGTGCGGCGGATGGGAGGGTGCCGGCGGCGTCGATGCCGGCCTGGGTGATTTGGAAGCGGTGGTGCGGGTCGCGGTGGTGGGTGGCGTGCCCGGCGGCGGCCATCTTCTTCAGCGCCTCGAACACCGCCCCGGACGACGGTGCGCCGATGGCCCGGGTGATCTCGCCGACCTTGAGGATGGTGTCGGGGTGGTCGGCCAGGTACAGGGCGACCTTGCGGTAGAGGTAGCCGGACCGGCCGGAGCCCGCCTCGGTGGCGGGAGTGCCGGCGTCGCTGGCCGAGGCCTGGTCGTTCTGCGGTGAACCGGCCGGCGGGGCCGGCGGGGCCGGCGGGTGTGGTGTGGTCATGGGGTTGCCTCGATTCAGGGTCGGGCCCGCGCACCCGTCTCCGGGTGCGCGGGCGGTGGGTACCGCACAGCGGAGACGGGTGGGGCTGCCACTGCCGGTCCCCGTCGGGCCGGGCAGGTGGGCGACCACACCCCGGTGGTGCTGAAGGGTTACGGCGACACGTCGGGTCGCCGCCGGTGCGTGCTGGTCGGTGTCGACGCCGCGCGGGCGTTGTCTGCGCCGACGATGGAACGCCCCACAGCCCAATCGATCAAGTCGAATTGGTGCGGGGCGCGGGATCGCTGACGTGCCGGCTGTCTACGCGGGCACGTCGAGGGTCGGGCGCTGGGCCGGTGGCCAGGTCGTGGTCAGTCGGCGCAGCCCCGTTCGCAGCCCTGCGGGTCGCACTGCTGACCGTCAGCCATCCGGGCCAGGCCCAGCCCGTCGTCGCCGTCGAGGAACGGCAAGCCGAACCCGTCGGCAAACGCCTCGACCTTGGGCGCCCCGTACATCGGGTAGCCGGCGTGGTCCATCGCCACCACGATGTCGTCGCGGCCGAGGAGCCAGGCGAGTTCGCTGAGCTTGTCCACCGACCGGCTCGCCGAGTTGCCCCGGTGGTCGAGGATCTTCCCGATGGCGAACTCGAGGTAGTCCCGGGCGTAGGTCTCGTGGTCGACCCGCTGGGTCCACTCAACCGGGTGGCGGGGGGTGATGACCTGGCGGGCGTGGTCGAGGTCGAGTGCCTCCACGAGCACGTCCTCCCGGAAGCCGAGGATGTCCTGTCGGTTGGCACGGAGAGCCCAGACCCGGGTGACGATCTCCTCTTGGGTACGGATGGTCACTGGTTTTCCTTCCTGTTGGTCCTACCTGTCGTGGTGGTGTGTCGGGTGCCGCTGCCGGAGACGGCTCGGTTCCGGGTGACGCGGCGCGGCCTGGCCGGGGGTCGCTGGGCCTATGCCTGGTCGGGTTCGGGCAGGTCGCCGACGATCCGGTCGCAGGCGTACGGGTCGACGGCCTCCCAGCACCAGCTGCGGCCCATCACCACGTACCGGCCGTCACCGTCCGGGGCGACGCGTTCGATGGCTTCCGGATCGTCTGATAGGGCGCGCTGGTCGACCACGAGGACGTCTCCGTCGAAGGACAGGTCGGCCAGATCCGCGTCGACCCGGCGATCCAGGTCGTCCTCCGGTACGCCCTGCTCGCGCAGGCTGCGGCGGTGCTGGTCGCGGAGCCGGTGCTGGTCGGCGACGATCGCCTCCGCCACCGGGCGAGTGCAGGAGAACACCGCCCACCCGTTCCAGTGGTTGATCAATGTGCCGACGAAGCCGATCTCGAAGCGGTCATCGCCGTCCGGGCCGGCGGTCATCGCCCACTCGCCGGAGAACACGCCGACGTCGCCGAGGTGTACCCGGTCGGGGTGCAGGTGGGACACGTCGCGGCCGGTGGGGCTGGCCGCGAGGTGACACAGTGCGGCGACACGCTCTGCGGTTGCGGTGTCGAAGGCGTCGCGGTAGACGGCCATCGCCTCGTCGCGCTGCTGGATGCGCAGCCCGAACCAGCCGGAGACATCGCCGGTGGCGTCGGCGAACAGCTCCCACCCGGCGGTATCGACCGAGTCTCCAGCCGAAGAGAAGTGGGGCAACGTGTCGAGGACGGCGGGATCGGCGTCGTTGATGCCGGCCAGGATCCGGCGGGCGGCCAGGCGGGTGTCGCCGCTGACCCGGGCGCCGATGGTGTCCTGCGCCCACCACTCTGCGGCGGTTTGGCCGGCCTCGGTGCCGGCGGCCCGTATGCGCCGCAGCGTGGCGGCCCATACGGTGGCCTCGCCGACCGGATCGCCGGTGGGCGGCGGGGTGGTGGCTGGTGCGATGCGGTCGCCGTCGTCGAGGCACATCGACAGCGTCGAGCCGCTATCCCAGGCGACCTCGACGATGTTCTGCCGCTGGTCGTGGCGGCGGACGGTGCCGGTGTCGCCGGCACGCAGCCGGGTATGTGGGTCGCTGGTGTGGACCAGCGCGACGCGCTGGCCAGGCTGGTAGCTCATGGTGGTCTCCGATCGATGAGTGGACGGTCCATCGCTGCCGCTGGTGGGCGGCGACGGCGTGTGTTCATCGGGCGCTGCCTGTCGCGTCACCCGTCGTGGGGTTGTGCGGCGGCCAGGGCTTGCGGGTGACGTGGTCGCCGAACATCGGGTCGGTGGCGACCGAGGAGCCGCAGCGGGTGCAGCTGGTGGCGGTGTCGTAGCCGTAGCCGGCCATGGACGGCACCTCGATGTGGTCGATCTCGTCGACCGCGCCGCAGACGGTGCACACAGTCATCTCCGGGCCGCCGCCGTCGTCGTCGGCGGGTTCGGTGATGAACAGTTCTTCGACGGGGTCGAGGTGATGAGCGCTGTGCCGCAGCCAGCGGCCGTGGACCGTCGCCTCGTAGGCCACCAGTCGCCGCTGGTCGAGGTGCAGCAGGTACAGCCATTCGAGGGCCCCGTCGACGTCCTCGCGCAGCGCGCCCCGCCGGATGGTGTCGTTGTCGGCGGGGTAGCCCAGGCCCGGTACGGGCGGCTGCTGGTCCCAGCGGCGGGGCTTGGGGTTGATGGCAAGGGACCACCAGTTGCGGGCCAGCAGCGCGGCGGCCATGGCGTCGGTGTCGCGGCTGAACGTGTCGGTCCAGATCCGGCGCAGCAGCGGCACCAGAACCTGCGGGTCCTCGCCGAACTGGATCCAGCGGGCGGTGTACCTGCCGCGGTACGCGGCAACGCCGATCAGCGTGGGTGTGCTCACGTGCCTTTCCTCCTCAGGGATGTGTGGATGGGGTTGCGGCGGTCGTCCCGGGCGGGACGGCAGCCGAGCTTGGGTGCCATGGATTCGCCGGCATCGCCTCTAGGGCCTTGTGCCGAGCGGGGCGTTCTGAGCGGCCATGAAGGGCACCGGGTCGATCGCGCCGTTCGGGCTGGCGTCGCCGTTGTGGTGCACCTCGTAGTGCAGGTGCGGGCCGGAGCTGTGGCCGGTGGAGCCGACGACGCCGATGGGCTGGCCAGCGGCGACCGGCTGCCCAACTGTCACCATCGGGGGTTGGTCCATGTGGCAGTAGCGGGTGAGCAGGCCGTCGGCGTGGTCGATGTCGACGTACCAGCCGCAGCCGCGCGTGAGAACGGGGTCGCCGTCGCGGTCGCAGCCCCATTCAGCGCCGGTGTCGGCGTGGAGGGCGTTGCAGCGGACGGTGCGGACGGTCCCGGCGGACGCCGCGCGGATGATGGTGCCGCGCGGGGCGCTGAGGTCGACGCCGTCGTGGCCCGGCCGGTCACTGGTACGGAACCCCGACCCGACAGGGGCGAGGACCGGCTGCGTCCACGGGCCGGTGGCCCCGCACCCGGCCAGGCCGTCGGTGGGTAGGCCGGCGGTGTCGGCGATCGCGGTGACCAGTTGGGTGGCCGGTCCTTCCCATTTCGCGTAGGCGTCGGGGAAGGCGCTGACCTGCACGGCCTGGGCGGCCTCGGTGAGCGGCATTGCCTGCCAGCCGTCGACGGCCTGCAGCCTCTGGTAGAACTTCGTCGCCGCGTACTGGGGATCGTGTAACTGTTCGGGGGTGCCCCAGCCTTGGGAGGGTCGCTGTTGGAAAAGGCCGACCGAGTCGCGGTCTCCACCCGGGGTGTTGATCAGGGAGGATTCCTGCATCGCGGTGGCCACGGCGATGACCCAGCCGCGGGGCGGGACGCTGAGGCGCATGCCGATGGCGGTGATGGTGGCGGCGTTGCCCACCTGCTCGGCGTTCCAGTCACCGATCGGAGCGATTCCGTCCGGAGTGGGGCTGAGCGCCGCCGCCGACGCGGTGGCCGTGACGTTGGCGGGCATACCGCAGGCACCGGCGCCGCCGCTGAAGATCAGGGTGGTGGCCAGCCCGGAGCACAGCAGCAGGACGCCGGCGACCGCGATGGCGATCCAGGACAGCACGCGGATGGTCATGACGGGTCACTCCTTCAAGGCAGGGCGGGCAGCGGGCGGGTGAGGCGCGGGGACGGCGAAGGCCGCGCGGGCCTGGAGAGGCGTCGCGCGGCCTTCGGGCGGGTGCGGGAATCAGCGGGCGAGGACGGCGACTTTCTCGCCGTGCAGCAGGGGCGCCCCGTCAGGGCCCTTGATGTGGGCGTTGATCCAGATGCGGAACGGGTGGCCATCGCGGTCGATCAGGCGTCGCCAGTGGCCGCGGACGACGAACCGCACCCGGTAGTGCCACTTGGGCTCGCCGTCGGTCGGTTCGGCGAGGGGGCTGGTGCGGCGCAGCATGACCACGCGGGTGTCGTGGCGGATGCTGGCGCGCACGGCGCGGCGGCGCGCCGCGCGGTCCAACGGGGCGGCGGCGACAGTGGCGAGGGGTTGGGCCTGGATGCGCCAGAAGGCGTAGGCGATAGCGGCGCAGGCCCGCATCGGGGTGGTGGTCTCGTCGATGCAGAACCTGCCGTCGGGCGCCGGTTCCCAGTCGCGGTCGTCCCCGTCGAGGACCGGCAGGTCGGGGCGGGGGTCAACGGGTTGGCCGATGGGGATCTCGGTGAAGTCGGTCAGCACGTAGGGGCCGAACTGGCGGGCGAGGTCGAGCCGGTCGGTGAGCTGCTGTCGGCGGCGGACGGCCGCCGGGTCGTGCGGGTCGTGGTGGTCGGCCCAGCCGGCGATGGCCCAGAAGGACCGGCCGCTGTGGGTGTTGGTGGTGCGGGCCCAGGTGATCGCACCGATCGAGGACACCTCGTTGCTGAGGCTGCGGTGGTAGATCGGTTCGGGGAGGAACAGCACCCCGCCGTCGTCGGGGGCGATGTCGGCGGGGAGCACCTCGCCGGTCAGGTCGAGGGCCGCCGCGGCGGCGGCGATGATCGCGGTCATCGCGGGGGCGATGACGTACGGCTCGCCGAATCGCCACGGATTGGCGGTGATGGCGCGCACCGCGGTGAGGACCTTCGCCATTCCCGCTGGGCTGGGACTGGGGTGGTTGGCGAGGCGGCTGCCGAAGAACGCCTGCAGGTACTGCGCCGCCAGCGGGCTGCGGTGGTAGTCGACCATGCGGGCGCGCAGATCAACGGCGGTGCGGGCGTAGCCGGAGAGTGTGTCGTTCGGTAGGAAGTTCACTGTGCACCTCCAGGTGCGTGCTCAGGCGGCCAGCGCCGCCACGGGTGGACGTCGGTAGACGGGGGATTCCGGCGGCACCGCGTCCGGTACGGGCGCGGGCCGCGTCAGGGGTGCCGGCGGGCGGGCGGGGGTGAACCAGCCGGTGAAGCGGCGCGGCGGGGCGGGCACGGGGGCGCGTCCCCGTACGACCCCGACCGGGCGCGGCGACGGCGGTGGGGGCGCCGGGGCGAGGGTGGCGGGGGCGCGGCGGGCGTGTTGTTCGGCGCGGTGCGCGGTGCGCAGCGCCCAGCAGGGGGCCTGCTGCCCGCGGCACTGCAGGTTCGTGCAGGTGCCGTCGGGTCCGGCTTGGTGGGCGGCGGCGACGTCGACCGCGAGGGCCCACAGGAGCCTGTCGGTGACGTCGTCCGGTACGGCGGTGCGGTCGCTGGGACGCCGGCTGCGGCCCTCGGGGTGTGCGGGGTGTGCGGGGTGTGCCATGGCGGGTGGCCCTTCGGTCGGCGGATCGCGGGCATGCGCGGTCGCCGCCCGACTCGCGTCGGGGCCCTTGGGAATGCTGATGTCCGGACGACGGACGACGACCAGCGCTGATCGACGCTCATCTCTTGGTTAAGGTCAAGTCGTGTCGGGCGGGCAGGACGTTGCCCGCCCGACATGGCAGCGTGGGGTCGCTGCTCAGGTGGCCTGCTCGGGGTCGAGGCGTACGCGGGTGGGGTCGACGGTGGTGAGCAGGTGGCGGGAGACGCCGCGCCAGTAGCGGCCGTTGTTGCCGCCGAGCGGGACGAGGGAGACGCGGCCGGTCCCGGTGTCGCGCAGCACCACGTACAGCTCGCCAGGAGGCTGCTTCCAGCCCGCGCCGGCGACGGTGACGAGGGTGCCCGGATGCAGCGGCGCCTCGTGCACCATGGTCCACTCGCCGCCGGCACTGCTGCCGGTGGTGGTGTTGTCCGCCGAGAGGGCGGGCCGTAGGTAGGTGGGGTTGACCTTCACCGGTCGGCCGCCGTCGACGGGTTCGACGACGACGTTGACCGGCAGCAGCCGGGTGATGCGGTAGGTGACGCCCCGGGTGCTGGCGCGGGCCACCGCCGGGTCGATGGTCACCCGGTCGCCGATGGAGTACGTGTGTGGGCTGCTCATGGCGGGATGTGCTCCTTAACGGGTTCTCGGCGACCGTCGCCGCGAACGGGGAAAGCAGGGCTGGGCGGAGGGAAGAGGGGCATGCTGAGGACCTCGCGCACGTCGACGGGCGCGAGGTCCTCTTGGGGTGTCCGTGAGCGGTCAGCGGCGGCGCAGGTCCCGCAGGCGGGTGCCCGGCGGCGGTCCGGTGTGGCCGGTGGTGGCGGTGGCTCCGTGGACCCCGGAGCCGGTCTGTTTGGCCTGGTACATGGCGATGTCGGCCTGGCGCAGCAGGGTGCGCGGGCCGACGCCGAGGGCGGCGGTGGTGTGCCCGACGCTGGCGTGCACGGCCAGCGCGTGGTCGCCGAGGTCGACGGGGTGGCGGCCGACCGCCCGCCAGGCGGCGCGGGCGGCGGCGGCGACGTCGTCGGGGCCGCCGTCGACCAGCAGGGCGAACTCGTCGCCCGACATCCGTGCGGCGAGCCGCACCGGCCTCCGCAGGGCGGCCAGCCGCCGGCCAACCTCGGTGAGGACGTCGTTGCCGGCCTCGTGGCCGAAGGTGTCGTTGACGGCCTTGAAGCCGTCGAGGTCGAGCAGGACGAGCCCGAACGGGGCATCCGTGCGGGTGGCGCTGGTGAGGGCGGCGAGCAGGGCCCGCCGGTTAGGCAGACCGGTGGTGTCGTCGTGGTCGGCGGCGTAGCGGGCTCGGGCCAGCGCCTGCTGCTGGCGCCACAGCAGCGCTGCGGCGAGGGCGAGACCGGCGAGGACTCCACCGGCGGCGGTGACGATCGAGGTCAGGATGGGAGACACTTCGAGAGCTCCTTCTGCAGTAAGGAGCACCGGGGGCGGGCGTGGTTCCGGGAAGTTCGACGCCCGCCTCCGGGCTATTGGCTGGCGGGGTCGTTCAGGCGGTGGTGTCGGCGAGGGCGAACGTGGCGGGTTTCTCGGCGGCCAGCACTGCCCGCCCGGTCCCGACGAGCTTCACGGCGGCGTTGTGGACCGCGCCCGCGCTGGCCTTCTTCGCGCCGGTTCCCTCGTTGGCCCGGTCGACCAGCTTGCACAGCTCGCTGACCCTGTACTGCTGATCGGGGTTGGCCTCGAGGATGTCGAGGATCGCGCCGCGCAGGGTGCCCGACGCCCGCCGGGTACGGGCCTGCGCCGCCTCGCCCGCCGCCTCCGTGGCCGGCGGTGCGGCGGGTACTTCCGTGGCGGGTTCACCCGTGGTGCTGTCGATGGCCCCGCCAGCAGGGGGAATATCCGGTGTGGCCGGTCCGGCGTCCGCTTCGTGCGCCGCGATCGACGTTCCGGTGGCCGGGTCGGTGTCGTCGGTCGTGACCGGTGCCTCGGGTTCGGCAGTCGAGCGGGCGCTGTCGTCGCCGTCGTCGGTTTCGGCGTCCTCGGCTTCAGCGGCCTCGTCGGGTGCCGCCTCGACATCATCAGGAGCCGGCGATCCTGCCTCCTGGGCGGCCTTCGGCTGCCCGTCGGCGGGAACCTCGGCGGCTGGCCGCTGGTCGTGGTCCTGCCCGGCGGCCTCTTCGCTGTCCTGCGTGTCGTCGCCGTGCGGCCCGTGTTCTGCGGCGGTGTCGGGTGTGTCGGTGTCGCGGGTGGCGGGCTCCGGTGCGGGCTGGCCGTTACCGCCGCACTGTTCGGCGTGAGAGCGGCCGGTGTCGGTCAGCCGCCACAGGCTGCGTCCGGTGTCGCTTCGGGTGGGCTCGGCCAGTCCCCCGGTCTCCAGGGTGCGCAATTTCGGGGTGGTGGTGGAGTAGCCGAGGCCGGCTTCGGTGGCGATGGCGGCAGCGGTGGCCTCGCCGAGCCGGTGCAGCGCGGCGAGAACCTTCGCGACGCTGGGCGCCAGTGGCGCTGGCGCGGCCGTATCGGTGGTCGTGTTGGTGGGGGTGCTGGTCATGGGACCGTGGCCCCCTTTCTCCTGCCGTCGGCAGGGGTCGGTGAGTGAGGCGCGTGCACTGATGCACGCTTCGGATCGGGCATTGATCAAGTCGTCTGCCCGGAGTGCGGGACTCCGGCGACGCGCGCAGGTGTGCCGCCCGGCGATCGCTCGCTGGGCGGCATCGGGGATCGGGGTCAGTGCGCGGCGTGGTAGGCGTCGCGCACCGCGGCGGGGATGACGCCCCCGGTTCGTGGTCGGGGCAGGTTCAGCTCCTGCCAGTTCGCGGTCCACCACCAGGTGCGGATCTCCTGGCTCTGGGTGCGGCCGGTCGCGGCGCCCCGCCGCCGTGGTGCCCGGGGCTGTTTCGGCAGGCGCCGCCCGGCCGTGATGAACGGGCCGAACGCCGCGGCCATCCGGTCGAAGTTGCCGGCGGACAGGTCGATCTCGTAGGTGACGCCGTTGAAGGCGAACTGGTAGGTGGCGACGTCGTCGGTGGAGCCGTCGAGGTCGTCGACGAGGATCGCGGTGGTCTTGGTGGCCACGAGGGGGCCACCTCCTTTCTCTCGGGAGTGGGTTACTGGGCGGGTTGGTGGGTGCCGAGGCCGAGCTGGCGGCCGATGACGGGCCCGCGGTGCACGGCGGCGACGGCGGCGGGCAGGTGCCGGCGTTGCCAGCCGTGCAGGGCGGCGGTGAGGTCAGCTCGGTACTTGCGGTGCTGGGTGAGAGCGGCGGCGAGGCCGGCAGCCTGTTCGATGCCGTTGTCGGCGCCGCGGGCGGTGTGCGGGCGGACGGGGGCGAGGGCGTCGCCGAGCAGGACGGCGTGACCGCCGCCGACGGGCCAGACCATGCGCTCCGGTGCGGTGATGTCGAGGACTGGCACCGCCAAGCGGGTGGTGGTGGCGTGGACGACAGCGGCGTGGTCTGCCGGGAGGAGCAGGTCGGCGTGGGTGTCGACGTGGGCGCGGGCGGCGGGGCTGACGTGCCCGGGTAGGGCGAAGACCCGGCGGGTGGGGTCAGCGCCGAACCGCTGCGCGTACTCACTGCTGGTGCAGTTGAGGTAGAAGGTCCAGTCGCAGCCGCCGGGTACCGGGGCGAGGTTGAACTGCGCACCGGGGCAGGGCTGCAGCCGCAGGAAGTCCCGCAGCCCGGGCTGGGGGGTGATGCCGGCGATGCCGCGGTGGGCGACGTAGCCGGCGTACCGCAGGGTCCGATCAGGGTCGAGGAGGCGGCGACCGGTGGAGGACCGGCCATCGGCGAACACGACCAGGTCGGCGGATGCGGTCTGGCCGTCGCGGAACCGCAGCACCGGCTGACCGGCCTGCTCGGCCAGGGCGGTGACCTTCATGCCGGAGTGCAGTACACCGGTGGGCAGCCGGCGGGTCAGCGCCTGGTGCAGCAGCGTCCAGGTGGTGTTGCGGCCCGGGTAGGTACGCCTGATCGTCTCGGCGGGGTGGCGGTCGCGGATGGTCATCTGGACGATGGCCTCGGAGTCGTGGGCGACGAACTCGTGCTGGCCGATGTCAAGGCGGTCGAGCACGTCGAGGGCGGGGTGTTCCAGACCGATGAGGCCGCCGCCCAGGGGCGCGGACGCCGGCGCGGCCTCAAAGACGGTGACGTCGTCGAATCCGGCCTGAAGCAACAGCAGCGCGGTGACAGGGCCGGTGAGGCTGCCGCCGACGACGGCGATGCGGGGCCTGCTGGTGGATGTCATCAGGGTTCCCTTCTACGGAGGGTGGGAACCCGGGCACGGCCGTGCCCGGGTGTGCGCGAGTGCGCGGGTGGCCGGGCATCGGCCAGGTCGTGCCAGTGCGAAAGCGCGTCAGCGGCGGTGGGCCGTGGACGCGCTGATCAGTCCGCCGTGGTGCGGCGGGCGGATGAGGTTCGGAAGATCCGGCGCTGGGCTGGGTCCGCTGGTGCGTGAGGTGCGACCGGGCGGGCAGTGCGGCGCGGGAGGGCGTGGCCTTGGCGGGTTACGGGCCGGGCGTGGTGAGCGGCGGCGGCACGGGAAGGATCCGCCGTGCCCGCTGTAGCACCTCGTCGGCGACCGGGATCAGTGGCGTCGCGTCGGGTGAGGTGGTCGGGGTGGTGCGGTGCCAGCCGTGACCGGGGTTGCTGGCGATGATCGTCCAGGTGAGCAGCGGGGTGAGGACCTCGGCGACCGCCGTGCTCTACGTGGCGTAGCTGTCGCGGTAGACCCGTACCCGGATGACGTACCCGTCGGTGTGGTGCACCCGGGTCAGCTCGTAGCTGCCGGGGCCGCCCTGGTGGAACACCTCGTCGACGATCACCGCGACCGGTCCGTCGGGTCGGCGGCGCGGGAGGTCGCTTCGGAGGCGACGAGGGTCCAGGGCCATTGGTAGGCGCCGATGGCGTAGCAGCGGTTGGCGTCCGGGGTGACCCGGTCGTCCTCGACCCAGCGACTGTCCAGGCCGTCGTCGTGCTCCCACTCGATGGCGACCTCGTCGCCGTCGAACCGCAGCCGGGGGTGCTCCCCGGGCATGTCACCGGGGTAGAGGGCGTCGAGGTGGGCGGCCATGCGCTGCACCGCGAACAGGGGGAAGCGGCACAGCACCCCGCTGCGGGAGAGGGTGGTGTAGCCGGTGGCGACCATGGCGCGGTAGGCGCCACCGCCGACCACGTCGCAGGTGACGGCCGCCGGTGTCCAGGTGGACAGCGGCGGGGTGATGTCGCCGCGGTGGCGGGAGATGCGGTAGCGGTCGTTGGTGTCGTCGCGGGCCGGGTCCGGGTGCAGCCCGAACCAGTGCACCCCGTGGCGGCGGGCGTGGCGGAGCAGGTCGAGCAGGTCCCGCCGGCCGTCGACGTGGTCGGTGCGCAGGGGCAGGAATCCGTACCCGTCGCCGGCGGGGACCGGGTTGCCGGTCGCGCCGGTGGCGGTGTGGGTCCAGGTTTCTGCGAGGGCCCGCCGGTCGGTGCCGTCGGCGTCGTACCAGCGGGGGACGCCGTTAGAGGACAACCAATCACCGTCGGTGTCGTGGGACCAGATGAGCGCGGCCTGGTCCGGGACACCGGCCCGGTACTGCTGTCGGGTCTTCAGGTGCGCGCGGGTGGCGGCGGCGTGTTCGGCGAGGGGCAGGACGTCGTCGACGCGGAACCACAGTCGGCCGGACATGGCGAAGGAACCTCCTGATAGGGGAAGAGGGAAAGGTCGGCCGTTCGCTGGCCGGGCTTGCGGCGCGCCCCAGCCCGGGGCGCCGGGCCGTGCGCGGGCGGCAGCGTGCTCACCCGCCGCGGCGACGTACGGCGTCGGACTCGGAAATCCGGATCGAGCGCGAGTGCCAGGTGGAGCTGAGGTTCGGGTGGCGGTGTCGGCGAGTACCCCGACAGGCGGTGAGCTGCCATGGCGGTCTCGCCGCGCTGGCCGGGTTAGGGGTGTGCCTCGCAGGCCGGCGGGGCTCATGGGTGCGGCTGGTAGAGCTCTCGCGTCTGCTGCCAGGACTGGCGCGGCGCGGTTGGGAATGGGGTGGAGCCGGTCGGGCCGCCGCCGATTCCCAGGGAAGAGGGGGATGGGTGGCGGTGCCCGACCGGATCCGGATCCGGTGGTGCTTTACAGGGCGACGGCGAGCAGCCGCTGGTCGGTCTCGACGGTGTCGAGGTACCGCATCGCCTGCTCGAGGTAGGTCACCCGGTGGGTGAGGGCGTCGCTCGCGGGTGCGAGCTTGTGCCCGTCCGGCGTGAGCAGGGCGTCGCCGCACACGGCGCTGGTGGCGCTGTAGTGCTGGTAGGCCATCGGGCCGGCCTGGAACATCTCCAACTCCCCCACGGCGAGGTGGGCGGCGCCGTAGCTGGCCGCGTTGTGCATCCGCATCGCGTTGACGCGGGCCTGCTGGTGGAAGTCCGCCTCCGCCCGCTCGCGCGGGTAGCGGGCGGGGTCCGCCAAGTGGCGGGCCAGCAGGGTCGGCCACGGGGTGGCCGGCCGGGTGCCGTGCACGACCTGCTGCCACAGTTGGTGGCGGATGCCGGCGCCGACGCCGGCGGCGTGGCGCATGGCGGCGAGGTCGAGCAGCTTGACCGGTCCGCCGGCGCAGTACACCGGACGTCCCTTGCGAGGCGCGACCAGGTCGCGCCGCTGCCACAGCCACATGTCCGGGATGGCCCAGAAACGGGGCTGTAGGGTGCCGGACACGCCGAAGTGCCGGTCGAGCTGGGTGGCGGTCAGGGCCTGCGACGGCAGTCCGTCGGGCAGGCAGACGATCATGGTGTTGATCGTCGCGGTCGGCGTGACCACCGGGCTGGTGGGCGCCGTGGTGCTGGCGGTGGTGGCCGCGGGGGCGGGCTTGTGGCCCGGGCGGGGCGTCACCGTCGGCACGCGGGTGCCGTAGCGGCTCAGCGGGGTCGCGGCACCGTTGGTTGCGGTCATCTGGGGTTCCTCCTTCGGTAGGGGCGCGCTGTTGGGCGCGCGGAAGCGGCCGGCCCACCGGGTACATGGGTCGACTCACGGGACGAACAGGGGATGGGTGCAGCAGGGTGCTGCTGGTGGAGCGGGATGGTGCGGGGTGGTGCGGGTGGTTCGGTGCGACCTGGGGTCGCCGCGCGGCGCGGGCGCCGACCGGCCGAAGAGGCGGGTGGGCGGAGCGCACCGTGGGGTGCGGCGGTGGTTCCCGAGGTGGGACCGGACCGGGTGGAGCGATATGTGGGTGAAGGTGGTGCCGATGAAGGTAGCGGTCGGATCTGTCAGCGCCGGCCGCCGTCATAATCGTCAGTAGTGCGGTTGACCTGCACTGTCAGACGACCGCTCGATGCCGCGGGTGAGGGATGGCGGGACTGTGAGATCCGGTCGGTCTCACAGCCGCCCACGACGGTGGACGGCCCCCTCCGGTGCGGTGCGGGTGGATGTCAGGGCTCCGGGTCGGGGCCGCTGGGGTCGGTGTCGGGGAAGCGGTGCGGGTTGGTGGCCGGGTTGTCCGGGCCGTGGTCGGAGGGCAGTTCGTGCAGCGAGCGGCGCGGCCCGGGGTCGGTGGTCAGCGTCCAGGCAGGCCCGGCGGGGTGCTCGCCGTGGAGGCCGGTGGCGACGGGCATGGCGGTGGGCACCCCGGCGAGGGCGTCGAGGAGGTGCTGTTCGCGGCGGCGGCCGGGGACGCGCAGCAGCACCGGGTACCGCGGCCCG
Organism: Micromonospora sp. LOL_024; assembly: GCF_048060415.1. Lineage (NCBI taxonomy): Bacteria > Bacillati > Actinomycetota > Actinomycetes > Micromonosporales > Micromonosporaceae > Micromonospora > Micromonospora sp. LOL_024. The sequence goes on along the minus strand of NZ_JBHMIS010000019.1, from coordinate 38,633 downwards.
TAGGCGGCGAGCTGCTCGTAGCCGCGCAGCTTGCGCAGCACGGTGCCGAGGGGTTCGGTCCCGTTGTCGTGTTCGAGGAAGAACCCGACGGTGCGCCCTCCGGCGTGCCAGACGCCGTGCCCGTCGGGCTGGACACCGGTGCCGCTGCCGGCGGCGTAGGAAGCGGCGGCGAAAGCGGCGGTGGTGTGCTGCTCGGACCACCAGCGCGCCAGCCGAGCGTGCTCATCGGTGCGGGCGTAACCGATGAGGTCGATGAACAGCTGGTTGGTGCCGAGCAGGTGGGCCAGGCGGCGGCTGCCGATGATGCGTTCGGTGCGGTCGATGCTGGTCCGTGGGGCGCGGGCGCCGGCCTGGTTCGGGTCGTTGAACTGGGTGGGGTGGACCACGGCGCCGAGCGGGCCGAGGGTGTAGAGGTACTGGCCGCTGCCGGTGGTGACGTCGACGAACCGGCTGACCGCCTCCACCTGGTGCAACTGGGCGAGGCGCAGCCGGGCTGCGCGAAGCGAGGGGAACAGGGCCGCCGCGACCTGGTCGGTGGACAGCACGTAATGCTCAGCGAGCCACCGCAGCAGCTGATGGTCGCGGACGGTCAGACGACGAAGCCGGTCAAGACGAGCCAGACGAGACGAGGAACGCGAGGGCGAAGAAGAAGCGGATGACGAGCGAGAAGCGGAGCTGTTCGCGGGCACGGTGAATGCTCCAAGCGGAAGAGGAGTTCCCTCCGAGGGAGGGTGTCTGAGTTCGGTGAGGTGGTCACCGAGAGCTGGTGACGGCCGGTGAGCGGCACTGACAGACCCGTACGGCCGGATCTGTCGGTGCCGCGTGGTGATCGGTGGTGAAGGGCTGGTGAAGCCCTCACGGAAGGGGTGACCGGGACGCGGGCGACTCCGGTCGACCGGTCTGTCGATCTCGCTTTTGCCGCCCTGCGGCGTTCAGGTGTTCGCCTTGGGGCCGCTCTTGGCCCGGGGGCGGCGGTTGTCGTCGGGGCGGGCCGAGAACCGGTCGACGAGGTCGTCGATCGCGCTGGTGTCCTGCGCCGGCACCGCCTGCGCCGCGGCCTGCCGGATCACCGTCGCCTCGCCCACGACTGGCTTCGGCGGCCGGGTCTTGAGGGTGAACGCCGGTGTCTGCCGCCCACCGACGACGAGGCGCCCGACGGCGGTGTAGGCGTCGAGGTGGGTCAGGTCATGCTCGTCGAGTTCGGGCAGCGTGTGCCGGGCGAGGACACGGGCGTCCTCCGGGGCGACGGAGAAGTACAGCTTGTTACGGGCGTTCGCCGACGCCGCTGCCAGGAGGTCCTTCGGGAACTGGGCCAGGTCCTGGTGCGCGAGGACCATCGACAGCCGGTACTTCCGCGCCTCCGCCAACATCGAATCGAGGGAGTTGGCGAGGGTCAGAAAGTTCTGACACTCGTCGATGATCAACGTGGCGTCGCGGCGCTTGTCCGCGGGCACGGCCGCGCGGGCCGTCGCGGCCTGCCACACCTGCGCCAGGACAAGGGAGCCGAGCAGCTTGCTGGTGTCCTCACCCAACTGCCCCTTCGGGATGCGCACCAGCAGCGCCCCACCGTCGAGGACCTTGCCCATGTCGAAGCTGGACCGGGGGTAGCGCATGGTGCGCTTAACGAAGTCCCGCAGCAGGAACGCCCGCAGCCGGGCCAGGACGGGGCCGATGACCTGGGAGCGCAGGGCCGGGTTGAGCTGGTCGTACCACTGCCAGAACCCGGACAGGCCGGCCGGGTCGTCCAGGCCGACGGTCATCGCGCTTCTGAACTGCGCGGAGTTGAGCAGGGGCGGGATGTGCTGGAGGGTGACGTTGGCGTGCCGCAGCAGAGTCAGGCAGGCCACCCGCATGACGTCGTCCATCCGCGGCCCCCACGCCTTCGCGAAGATGTTCCCGAAGATCGACACGAGGTTGTCGACGACCAGGTCCGGGTCGTTCCCGGACAGCGGGTTGAGGGTGGGCGGGTTGGGCTGGTCGGGGTCGAACAGCACCACCCGACCCGCGACGCTCGCGGGAAGCCGGTCGAGGATGTCGAGGACCATGTCGCCGTGCGGGTCGATGACCACGGTGCCCCGGCCGGCTTTGATGTCCTCGACGGCCATGTTGACCAGCAGGGTCGTCTTCCCGGAGCCCGTCGATCCGACCACATGCATGTGATACCTCGCATCGGCGACGGACAGGGCCACCGCGTGGCCACCCACTTCGGCGTCGCCGAGGACCTTCATCCCGCGGCCGCCGGTCGGCACCGCCACCGGGGCGGGCATGGACTTCGCCCGCGCCCGATCCAAGCCCGGTACGGCCAGATCCCGCGGCAGGGCGGCGAGGACGGCCAGCTCGGGGGTGGAGGCCAGGAACCCGGATCCGAGCCGCCGTGTGGCCAGCACGGCCACCGGCTGCGCCATCCGAGCCCGGTGCGCGAGGCGATTGCGGCCGGCGTACACGGCGAACGACGAGGCGACCGCGTCCGCGATGCCCCGGAGCCTCGGGTAGGGGTCGCTGCCAGCGCGGTGCGTGTTCTTGGCGACCGAGTAGCGGATGCCGATCGTCCACAGCGGGTGGGCGGTCTTGTCGAGGATCGCGCGCACGTCCCGCTCCACGCCGGGGTCCCGGCGGCTGGCCGGCTGGCCGCTGCCGCGGGTGGTTACGGTGCGGCCGGGAAGGAACGCCTCGATCAGCCACAGCAGCGGCGCGGCGGGATTGATGGCCGGTACGGCGGTCTTGCCGTCGCGCAACCTGCCCGCCGCGCGGCGGGCTCGTGCGGCGCGGCGTGGGGTAGTGGGGCGGGCGAGGACCTGCACGCAGGCGTACTCATCCGGCTTGAGCTGCGAACCGGCGGACATCAGCGCCCGCAGCGGGTCGTTGTCGTGGTCGGTGTTGATCGGTAGCCACTCGGCCGCCGTCGGCAGCAGGTGCCCGCCGACGGCGGCCGGTACGTCGAGTGGGATCGGCGGTGACGCCTGGTCGTCGGTGGTGCAGGCGGCGCCGGGCCAGGCGGCCCGCACGGCGGCCTCGACCGCCCCGGCCGGCACACTGCCGGGCACCCAGATGCTGATGAGCAGTTGGCGGCCGGTCCAGGTGTACTGCCACACCACGTGCGGGCTGCCGTAGAGCAGCCGGCGTCGGCGGGACGGGGTGAGGGTGCCGTGCAGGTTCGCCCACAGCGCGGCGGCGCTGTGCGGGTCGACCTCCGGCGGTGGGGCGACGGTGACGAGGCGGGCGCCGTCGGTGTGGCGGCGGTGCCGCCACCCGTCGAGCAGGTTGCGCCCGGCGACGTAGGCGACGAGCAGGGCGGCGGCGACGCCGAGTAGCCACGGCCGGTCCACCGCCCACTGCGCGGCGTGCAGAACCCAGCGCGTGGGCGCGCCCGGCGGGGGAATGACCCCGGCGCCCGGCCCGGAAGGGCCGGGCGCCGGCGTCGGCGATAGGGCAGGCAGTGGTGTCACAGATCCTCCTCTGCGTCGTCGGGGTCGAGGTCGGCGAGGTCGGACGGCTTCGTGGTCGCGAGAAGGTGTTCGGCCTGCGAGGAGATCGACTCGAACGCGGTCCGGTTCGTGCCGGAGATGAGCAGGCCGTGCCCGACACGGGCCGACAGCAGCATCCGCCGTTCGCCGGCGGTCAGGCCGAACGCGTCGGCTACCTGGTCGATGGCCTGCGGGGCCTGCTTGAGCAGCACCTGCGTGGCCGCGTTCGACACGACGGCTTGGCCGAGGTCGGTGCCGAGCACGTCGGCGACGTCCTGGGTGATGACAGACAGGCCAGCGTTGCGCTTCCGGCCGGCCTTGGACATCTTGAACAGGAACCGGGCGCCTTCACCGTCGCGCATCAGCAGCCACGCCTCGTCCACCACGACGAGGCGGCGGGTGGTCAGATGGGCCAGACCGGGTGCGTCTACTGACCGCCAGATCGAGTCGAGTGCGAGCAGCGTGCCGACGGTGCGCAGTTCGTCCGGCAGGTGCCGCAGGCTCCAGACGACCAAGTGCCCGTCCGGGCGGGTTGTGGTTGGTGAGTCGAACAGGTCGGAGAACGAGCCAGCCACCCACGGTGCCAGCCGGGCGGCCAACTCGTGGGCGGCGGCATTGTCGTCGGCCCGCAGTGTCGCGACCAGATCCTTCAGCAGTGGCGCGGGCCGGTGGTGGGTGGCCGGGTCGGCGGTGATGCCCGCCTGCCGGTAGACGGCGAGGATCGCCCGGTCGAGGGCGGCGCGCTCGGCGGGCGGCGGCAGCTGCCCCAGCAGCACCGAGATGAGGGTGTGCAGAAACAGCCCGCGGCGGGTGAGCACGTCCGGGCGGGTGTCCCCGGCCGGCAGATCCAGGGGGTTGATCTTCACGCCGGGTGCGCCGAGTCGCACGATGGTGCCGCCGACCGCGTCGGCGAGGCGCAGGTACTCGTCCTCGGGGTCGACGACGGCGACCTGCACCCCCTGGTACAGGTTGCGGAGCACGTCGAGCTTGACGAAGTAGGACTTGCCGGCGCCGGAGCGGGCGAGGACGACGCTGTTGTGGTTCTCCTGCGCCCACCGGTCCCACCAGACGATGCCCTGGGAGTCCGGGTTGACCCCGTACAGCACCCCACCGGTGGTGGCCGGGTCGCCGGGCAGCGGTGCGGGCAGGTCCGCCGACGCGAGAGGAAACGCGGCGGCCAAGGCCTGGGTGTCCATGGTGCGGCGCATCTGCAGGCTGTCGGTGGCAAGCGGCAGGGTGGTGGTCCAGCCGGGCAGGTGCCGCCACGTCGCGGGCTGTACCTCGATCAGGGTGGACGCCGCGGCGGCCTTCACCTGCGCACACGCCTCGAGGAGTTCGGCCTCGGTGCGGGCGTGCACGGTCAGGTACAAGCCGACGCGGAACAGCTTTGCCGCTCCGCGGGCGAGGCGTTCGGCGAGGTCGGCGGCGTCGTCGGCGGCGGCCTCCACGTACGGGTCGGCAAGCTTGCCCTTCTGCTCGTCCGCCCGCCGGGACGACTCGAACCGGGCCCGCTGGTTACGCAGCCGCGACGCCGCCACCGGCGCGGGGATCGGGTCGATGTGCAGTGCGAGGTCGAGGCGGCCCGGCCAGGACAGTAGCGGCTCCAGCCACGCCGGCCCGACCTCGGCGGGGTAGCCGGTGACCACCAGGGTTGCGGCGTAGCCGTCGCCGACCCGCAGGAATCGCGGTGTCACCTCCACCGAGGCTGGAGCTACCGTCGCCGCGAGTCCTGCGGATGGCGGGCTGGTGCTGTCGTTCGGGGCGCGTCGGCGCTTGACGGAGATCACAATGTCCTCCTGGTGCGTGGCCTCCTCGCCGGAGGCGCGGTGATGACGGTGTCGGGGGCGGCGAGGCCCCCGGGACGGGGCGGCCGGTAGGGGTCCGCCGCAGCCGCGAGGGCGGCGGTGGTCGCATGGCCATCTAGGGCGCGGGTGGTGACACCCAGCCCGGACAGCGACCGGACGGTCTGATCGGCGCGGCGCCGGGCGGCGTGCTCGCCACGCTCACCGCTGGTGGTGCGGGTGACGATGAGGACCTGCCGGCGTAGCGGGTCCCGCCGTTCGGCGAGGTCGTCGAGGAACCGGGCGTGGTCGGCTGCCGCGTCGGCGAGAGCTGGGTGCGGCATGGCATCCGCCGCGAGGGCGAGGGTGCGGGCGGCGGAGTGCAGGTCGACCGGCTGCGCCGACACCACGATCTGCGTCGGCGTGGACAGGCTGTTGAGCCACCGGCCGAAGGTGTCGACCAGGGCGGCCTGCTCGTCGGCGGTGCGCAAAGCGAGGTTGACGCTGGTCGCCGCGACCATCGCCGCCTTCACACCGCCGAGGCTGATCTCCCCGTGGTCGTCGATGGCGTCGGCGGGCAGCTTCAGCGGCGCCGGCAGCATCACCTTCGACGCCGGGGCCTGCACCCAGTCGGGTGTCTTCGCGGTCGTGTCGGTAGTGGACAGAGCACGTGGTGCCCGGGAGTGGCGGACCGCGGAGGCCAGCCACACGTCCATGGGCAGTCCGTCGCGGCGGCCGACAGCGAGGCCGAACACCAGGCCGCCGAGGACGACCGCGGCGCCGAGTAGCACCGGTGCGGGCACGATCGCGTGGAGTGCGCGCCAAGCGCCGTAAAAGATGACGGCGGCGACGGCGAGGATCGCCAGTTGCCGGAACGTCAGCCCGTAGAGCACCTTGTCCGGCGCGTCCACGTCGGCGGGCATGCGGGCGGTGGCGGCCTGTTCGTCACGCCGGTCGCGGCTCATCGTCGCACCGCCCCCAGGCCGGGGATACGAAGCCCGCGGGTGAGCTGCTGCACCACGACGACCCGCACGACCGCGCCGAGCACGTTGCCGCCACGCCCGCCTGCGCCGCTGGTGGCGTAGCGGCGCATCAGCCCCGGCACCTTGAGCGTGGTCCACAGCAGGACCATCACGACGAACAGGTTGAGCACCCCGCCCGGTTCGACCGGCAGGCCCAGCAGCGGCAGCATGGTGCTGGTGTCCAGCAGCATCCACTGGCCGGCGAACAGTACGAATGCCTGCACCACCGGGGTCGCCAGCATGGCGACGTACGACCGCCACCACATGCGGGCCACGCCGTCGGTTTGCGGCAGGGCGTGGCAGGCGAGGGCGATCGGTGCGACCGCGGTGAGCACCAGCGCGACCGCGAAGCGGACGATCACGCTGCAGGCGGTGGCGGCGAGCAGGAAGACGATGATCGCCAGGCAGACGACGAACAGCAGACCGGCGGTCTGGTCACGCGCGGCCATCAGGTGGGTCTTGACGGCGTCGAGGGCCCCGTCGCCGTTGAAGTCCTGCGCGGTCAGTGCGGCGGTGAACGCGTTGGCGTACTCGATGAGCGTGCCGGCGATCAGTTGGGAGAAGTGGGCGGTGACGAACCCGACGACGCACCGCGGCAGGAGATCCTTGGCGGTGTAGCGGGCGCGTTCGTCGCCGCCGGCGACCATGGTCAGGACACCGGCGGCGACGAACACCAGGACGAATACTGTGTCGACGACCCAGATCGACCGCCCGGTCAGCGCCTGCACCTGCGGCAGGCTGGTCACGTCCGGGGTGATCAGCAGCGCGTGGGTGATCGCGGTGATGAGCCCGTTCAGACATTCCAGCAGCAGGCCGGCGAACCAGTCGAGGATCTGGTTGAGCGCCCAGGCCATCGTCAGCCTCCGACGATTCCCTGGACGACCTCCAGCAGGATGGGCGCGAGTACGGCCAGGCCGTAGCCGATCAGGGCGTTCTTTAGTGCGCCCTTGGCCTTGTCGACCTGGGCCGGGTCGCCGCCGGCGGTGGCCCAGTACACCCCGGCCAGGACCAGGAACAGGGTGGCGACGGCGGCCAGGATGCCCATCACCCAGGTCTGCAGGTTGGCGATGACGGTGGGCAGGTCGTTGGCGGCCAGAACGACCGGGCCGCCGGGGTCGGCGTAGGCGGCGGCGGGCACGGCCAGCGTCACCACAGCCGCCGCCGCGGCGGGCGCGGCGACCCGGGCGACGAGGCGAAGCGCGCGGGTCGTCATCGGTGCGTGGGAGAGGGCGGTGGTCAGGGCACGTGAACGTGCGAACAGCGGGCGGAACATGATGGCTGCACCTCCCGCCCCGGCTCGCGGCCGGGGCGATTCGTCGAAACGGTGGGCGGAGAGCCGCCGCCGGGTTCGGGAGACACACGTCGGCCGGGGACCGGGTGAACCTCGGGAGGAGCTCGTCCTCCCGTTCGGGTTGGCGATGATCGATGAGGTGTCAGCGCATCAACGTGGCGCGGCACCCGAGGTCGCCCGGTCCCGTGCCGACCCGGCCTTCCGGCCCGGCGGCGGGCGGAACCCGCCGGATGACGCCAAGGTGGCGTCGGAGGAGTTCCGCACCCTCAAACCGGCGTTTGTGAGCTGTGGCGAACACCTGCCGATCCCACAGCGCTCCGACACGACCTCGCAGACCTCTGACAGCCCTGGTCAGCGGCCTGTCCGACGATCGTGCCGCTGGTGGCGGACCTCGCCGTCGGCGTCGGCGCCGGAATCTCACAGCCGCCGCCTCAACTCCTCGTGGGCGCCGCTGTCAGAGCCGTGAGAGATCCGACGGGCCGCCCGAAAGTGAGTACGACGGCCCTTCCCGCACCAGGGTGGGAGCCGGTCGAAGTGGTGCGGCGCGAGGGGTTCGCCGTACGCGCTCGCGGGCCCGACCAGATGGTCGGGCCCGCGTCCGGAGAGCCTGCGGGATGGTCGGCGGTCAGGCGGCTGCCAGCGTCACCTGCGCCACAGGATGCCGTGCGCTGCCGCCGCGGGCGGCCCGGATGTGCTGCCGTCGCTCGGCCGCGGCGGTGAGGTCTTTTCGCGCCCGGGGTGAGGTCGCCTCGGTGAGCATCCCGGCGGCGAGCGCGTCGGCGATGCGGACGTCGATGCGCTCGACGCGCCGCCGCAGCGTGTCGACCTCCAGGCCGAGGCGGGCGGCGATGGGTTCGATGGCCCGGTGGCCCAGCCGCACGTCAATGTAGGGCTGTTCGTCGCACTCGTCGACGATGCCCAACTCGACGGCCCGGCGTACGAGGAGGTCCGGATGGCCGTAGGGCCGCTTCGGGGTGCGCGAGCCGGTGACGTGTTCGAGGTTGTCCACCGGCACGGCCTCGGCGCCGTCACGCTGCCGCAGTTCGTGGCCGGCCCGCCACGCGGCCATGCACAGCGCCGCGTACGGCGCAGGCTTGGCCAGGTCGACCCGGTCACGTAGGGCGCCCAGGAAGCCGGTGAGGATCTCGGCGTCCAGGTCGTGAGCTTCACCGGCCCAGCCGGTGTGCAGCCGTCCGGCGTAGCGGCGCAGCGCCGGCATCGCCAGGGCGACCGCGGCGATGACCCAGGCGGGACCGTCGAGACGGGCGCGGCGGACCAGCTCCCGCCACACGACGTCACGGGCCGTGTAGGCGCGGGGGTGCTCCAGCAACCACTGCCGCAACGCCGGCAGGGCGATGACACCGCCGGGCAGACCACTGTCATCGCCGAGCTGATCGGCCAGCGGATCGAGGTCCAGTGACAACGGGTCGGGATCGCAGGTCAGGTCGGCGAACGCGGTGTCCACGGCGTCCAGCGGCGAGTCGGGCCAGTCCTTGGCGTACGCGGTCATGTCACGAACTCCCATGTCAGAGACGAATGTCGATGACGGGCCGGAGGTGGACGGCCGGCGCGCCTGACCGCCATTGCGCCACCTCGGTCTCACCGGCCCCTGACAACGCAGGCCAGCAGGCATGAATCCTCGGCTCGACAGCACCAGCCGCCACCGGCCACCCGCTGACTGACGACCGACGCTGGCGCGCGTCACCGTTCTGACAAAGCCGCGTTGACCTGCGCGTTGACACGACAGGAGACGAAGGGCACGGGACAAGGCCGCGAGGGACACGACACCGGCCGAGGGGTCTGACAACAGGGACCCAGCCGGTCTCACAGCGTCGAACAGCGCCCCGCGGGCGGCACGGTGTCAGATCGCGACAGGCTGACACTGCAGCCGAATGTCATCGTCAACCCTGCGCGCCGCGGTGGCGCGCCGTCTGATGGCGTTCGTCCGGCGTGGGGACGGTCTGACACGGCCGCCGCCTCCGATGACAATCCAGCACCGGCGTCCTCGGTGACGCCGCCGCCGTCCGGGACATCGGACGGCGATCTGACAAGCCCGGCCAGCACCCCTGTGTCATCGATGCAAGTCGCTGTCATGGTCGAGGTGGTCGTGACCGTGCGTGTCTGACAGCGGGGGTGGCCGATCGCTCTGACGATCTCACGACGCCGACCCCGGCCCGGTCGAGCCGGCGACCGCCGGATCATCCCGCGTTCCCGAGGCCAGCCCAGCGGACAGGAAGCGGCTGTCAGACACTCGTGAGATTCCCGTGAGATAGGCAGGTGTTCGCTACAGCTGACAAACACCGGTTTGAGGGTGTCAGCGCACCACGGCGCGGCGCGGAGCCGACACCACATGAGCGAGCACACGCCGCAGCACCACAACCCGCAGCACGATCCCACCGTCGACACCGGCCCCCTGGCTGAGGTTGGCCCGAACCCGACCGACCTGGTCGCCGGCGACCCGCCGGTCCCGCTCACCGTCTGGCGCACCGCCCGCACCCCGGGCGACGCCGGACGCAGCATCGGCACCCGGCTGGCCGATCGCCTCATCGCCGCCTACAGCCGCCCCGGTGAGGCTGTCGTCGACTTCACCACCGACCACGCCCTCACCTCCGCCTGTGCGGCCGGGGCCCGCCGGCACCACCCGGCGTGGTTCACCGACGCGTCCAGCCTGATCATCGGCCCGGCCACTCCCGTCCCGCCCGCCGGCACCACCGGCGACGCCGACGAGGAGGACCTGCCGGAGATGGGGGCCTGGTTCGGGGACGACCTCACCGACCCGGACCTGCACCCACCGGCCGACACGGGCGCCGGCCTGCCGTCCGGCGGCTCCCTGCAGCAGGCAACCAGCCTCGTGGTCGCCTGCTGGCCCCTCGACCCGAACGCCGCGACCAACCGGGTCCGGTTGGCGTGGCTGCTGGCCGCCTGCGCCCAGCTGCTGCAGCCGGGCGGCTGCCTGATCCTCGTCGTCACCGTCCCGGCCGGCACCACCGCCGGCCCGGAGGACTTCTCCGGCGTGGTCCAGGCCGCCGCTGGCGTCGGGCTGGGCTACCTGCAGCACCTTGTCGCGGTCACCGCCGACACCGACGGGGACGCGTTCATCTACCACGTCACCGACGAGGAACTGCTCACCCTCACCACCGCCGTGAGCGACCGGTGGCGGGTGGCGCACCTGCGGGTCCACGCGGACCTGATGGTGTTCAGCCAGACCCAGCGCCCGGCCCCGCGCCAGAACGGACGCGAGGGCGGTGGTCGCCGTGGCTAGGCACCGCGCACACACCCCCGAACCGTCCCACGAGCAGACCACGACCACTGCCGCCACGAGCCCCGACCCGATCGGACGCCACCGGGCTACTCCCGGCCCGGAGGGCCTGTCGGTGTGGGCGACCGCCCAGTCCACCGGCCCCGTCCAGCGGCGCGGCCGGTACGTCCGTGAGTCGGTGCAGCACCCCGCGCGGATGCTCCCCGCGATCGCCGCGCACGCCGTCACCGCCTACACCAAGCCCGGGGACCTGGTGCTGGACCCGATGTGTGGGATCGGCACCACCCTGGTGGAGGCGATCCACGCCGGCCGGGACGCGATCGGGGTGGAGTACGAGTCACGCTGGTCCGACATCGCCGACGCCAACATCAAGCACGCCCACACCCAGGGCGCGACCGGCCGCGCCGGCGTCATCCGCGGCGACGCCACCCGCATCCTGTCGCTGGTGCCGGCGGCCTTGGCCGGGCAGGTGGCGCTGGTGGTGACGTCGCCGCCGTACGGGCCGACCGTGCACGGCCTCGTCCGGCCCGGCGCCGACGGGGTGGCGAAGTTCGACAACGCCTACAACGACGGCACCGACCGCGGGAACCTCGCCTACCGCGACCTGACCGGGCTCGCCGACGGGTTCGCCCAGATCCTCGCCGGCTGCCACACCCTCCTGCGCCCCGGTGGCGTCGTCGTCGTGACCGCCCGACCGTGGCGCAAGCACGGCGAACTGGTCGACCTGCCGTCGGCCGTCATCGGCGCCGGCATCCGGGCCGGTCTCACCCCCGTCGACCGGTGCGTGGCGCTGCTCGCCGCCGTCCGCGACGGCAGTCTCGTCGCCCGGCCGTCGTTCTTCCAACTCCAGGCGGTCCGTAAGGCGCGGGCCGCCGGCACCCCCATGCACCTGATCGCACACGAGGACGTCCTCGTGTTCATCAAGAGCCAGAAGCTGACCGACTCGGGTTCAGGAAGCCTGGGGGACACCCTCGGGGGAGGGGTGGTCGCGTGAGTGCGCATGCCCACCGTCACCTGAGTCGCGCGGCGGGAGTGTACAGCTGCTGCCTTCTGCGGTTGGCCGCGCGCGGTGAGACTCCGACGCTCGACGCCGGGGAGGTGCGTGATTGACCATCGATCCGCACCGCGCATCGGATCGCTGTGCACCGGCTACGGCGGTCTCGACATGGCCGTCGAGCTGGTGCTCGGCGGCCACCTCACCTGGTACGCCGAAACCGACCGGCACGCCGCCACCGTCTGCGCCCACCACTGGCCCGGCGTGCCCAACCTCGGTGACATCCGCACCGTCGACTGGACCCGCGTTGGACCGGTCGACGTTCTCACGGCCGGGTTCCCCTGTCAGGACATCTCCAACGCCGGCAAACGCGCCGGCATCACCGGAGAGCACTCCAGCCTGTGGAGTGCCGTTGCCGACGCCGTTCGCGTGCTTCGACCGCCGCTCGTGTTCGTGGAGAACGTCGCCGCGCTCCTGCGGCGAGGTTTCGACGTTGTCGAAGCCGACCTGGCCGCGATCGGGTACGACACGAGGTGGACGTGCCTACGCGCGTCCGACATCGGCGCCGCCCACCGCCGGGACAGGCTGTTCCTGTTGGCCGCGCCTGCCGGACGACTCGGAGGGGGTGCGGACGCTGCCGACACCGTGCGCCCGTGACGGCAAAGGCCCCGGCCACCAGCACGGGCTGCCCGACCTCATCGAACCGTCAGGCTCCACCCACGGCCTCCTATCCACCTCCACCGCGGGGCGCACCGCTCGTACCGGTGAGCAGGGGCATAAGCGGCAGGATGTCGCGCGTCTGCTGCCCACCCCTAGGGCGAGCGACACCGGGACGCCCGGGCGACGCGCGGGGGCCGGGTTCCGGCCCCCGCTGTCGCAGGTGCTGCTGCCCACCCCGCGGGCCACCGACGGCGAGAAAGGCTGCCCAGGGCAGCGCGGTTCGCACGGCGACCTGACCTTGCCGTCCGCGGCGGTGCGGGTCCCGGCCCGTGCCCTGCCCACCCCGCGCGCGTCCGACGGGCGCGGTCCCGGGCGGCACGGCGACGGCGGTGCGGATCTGCGCACCACCATCGCCGGGCTCGGGCAGCCCGACGGGCAGCGGTGGGGCGGCTACGCCGACGCGGTCGCCCGTTGGGAGCGGCTGCTCGGCCGGCCCGCACCACACCCCACGCAGATCGGCCGGCACGGCAAACCCGTCCTCGCGCCGCCGTTCGTGGAGTGGCTCATGGGCCTCGAACCAGGCCATGTCACCGACGCCGACCTGGGGCTGCCGCGCACGCTCGCGCTGCGGGTCCTCGGCAACGGAGTCGTGCCCCAACAGGCCGCCGCCGCCCTGCGGCTGCTGCTGTGCCCACACACGTGGTAGCGGGAGAAGGTCCCTTGGCCTACCGACGTGGCCAGTGATGGCGCGCCGGCTGAGGCCAGGGTGCCAGTGAGTTCCGCTAACCGGCATCGGCGTGCTCCGTGCCTCCACGGCCTCGCTCCGCAGGCGGCACCGCCAGTCCGACGCGATGGCGGTGCCGCCTGCGGAGAGGCAGGCCTCGTCTGAAACCAGGAACCCACCTACCGCTGCGGCTGGTGGTCCGAGAAATAGGAGTCAAGCCCATGCGATCAGCACGACGAACCCGCAACCTCGCCCCCGCCGCCAACCCCGACAGCGACGACGCAACTTGTACCTGGACCACCGAGCGGATCCTGGCGCTCGGGGCGACCACGGACCTCGCCACCGCCGCCGCCATCCTCGGCATCTCCCGCTCCGCGGCCTACAAGCTGGCCGCCCGCGACGCCTTCCCGGTGCCACTGTTCCGAGCCGGCGCGTACTACCGCGTGCCGACCGCCCCGATCCTGCGGAAACTGCACCTCGATTTCCCGCCGGTACCGACATCTGGTGACACCGGCGGGGCGGGTGCCGACGAGGACGGCGGGTATTCGGGCGGGGCCACGGACACCACGGGCTGCAGCCCTCCGCCGTGACCCCGCCGCGGGTAGGCCGCCCAATGCGCGGCTCCGTATGTCGTGCCGGCGCAGCCGCCGACTACTGCTCGACGACGCCGGAGAGGAGCCGGACCAGGGCGCGACGCAACACCCGCTCGATGTCATCCACGACCGCTGACAGGTCATCTGTCGGCTGGCCGGTGAGGGTGCGCAGTTCCCGCCTGCTCGGGTCGTCGCCGTGCATCTCGTCGTTGCGGAGCCGGTATCCCAGACGCAGGAGGGCCTCGAGCCGCTCCGGCGGCGCCTGCAGGACAGGGTCGTCCGCCAAGAGCGCGGTCGCTCCGGCAACGACCTTGTCCTGCTTCCAACGATCCGCTGGCAGGCCTGGCAGTTTGATGAACAGCACTTCGCCGCAGACGATCAGGTCGATGAGCCGGTCGGTCGGCACCCGGTCGGCCCCGGCCAGGACCAGCCGGCGCAGCGCGGTCTGCAGACCCCGGTTCTCCCGGACCGCGGGATGCGCGAGGAGGTCGTACACCTCGCGCACCGCCTCAACCTGCTCTCGCCCAAGAACCGTCGGTCGCTCCTCGTCGAAGGCGGGCAGCGCCGACAGTGACGCCGTCGGCCCCAGACCGTGGGGAAAGTCGTCGTCCGGTGGGCAGCGGATCGCCCGAGTCGCGGTGACGGACCCGCCGCACACCAGCCGAAGCGCAGCCACGAGACGGCTGGCCGGCTCGACCAGCGCGCCAGAATCCGGCGCCGTCGGTTGGGCGGGTACGTCCATGGCCGAGCACACCGGGTACGAGGTGCAGCGGGTCAGGGCCCACTGGTGGAACCGCGACACGGTCACCGAGGTCGGGCCACCCGCGAAGGCGATCGGCACCGCGAGGTAGCCGATCGCGGCGCTCACCTGCCGGTCGCTCATCGCCTGCAGCACCAGGCCGTCCGGCAAGGTGACCGCCTCGATGCCCGCGGTGGGGGTGAAGGCGTTGAGCGGGACCACCTCGACCAGCCGCGCCCGCGTGGCCAGCAGACCGTCCTCCAACCTGCTGTACGCGGCGTCGAAGGCATCCTGGTCGAACCGGTAACCCCCGACGGCGGCAACCACGGGTTCCAGGACGTGCTTAACCAGCGTCCACCCCAGTTGCCGGAGCGTGAGGGCGAACTCCACCCCCACGAGGCAGTCCACCCGCGCGCGCAGCACCTCATCGGCGGCCACGACGGCCCGCACCGCCACCATCTCGGCGAAGGTGTCCAAGAACCGGTAGTCGGTGACCCGGCCCGGCATCTGCCAGACCTCGCGGCGGATCGCGACGAACGATTCTTGGTCGTGGCGGTGCCACTCGCGAAAGTCGGGGACGGTTGCGAACACCGGGACGCCGTCGCGAGCGGCCAAGTCGCCGAGCACCGCCGCCATCAACTGGCTCACTGCCGCGTGCAGCTGTGGGCGCTGCACTCGGCCCCTCGCCACGTCATCTGTCGCCACCATTGGCCGTCCTCCATGCCCGATCTCACGCGAACCGGACAGGATCCCAGACTCCCTCGGCAGGGCGCATCTGACTTTCGCCGGTCACCGGCCCCCAGCGCATGGACCACCACCGGACCTGGAACCGCGACTTGATCCTGGCCGCCGGTCACGCGTGGATGTCGATCGACCAAACCGATGCCCCACCACCCAGACGAACGGGAGCACCACCACCGATGCCAGACGGAAGCATCTTCAAGCGCTGCGGCTGCCGCCACCCCGACACCGGCAAGCCACTGGGAAACGACTGCCCGAAACTACGCCGCGCGAACCGCGCCTGGAGCTCCGACCACGGCCACTGGGCCTACCAACTCGAACTACCACCCACCACCGACGGCGGGCGCCGGCAGCTGCGCCGCTCCAGCTTTCCCACCCGCCGCGCCGCCGCCGACGAACTCGACCACGCCCGCGACCTGCTCGCCCTCGCCGACGGTGACCGGCGCCGCCGTACCGAGATTGCCGACCTGCTGCAAACCGCCGTACGCGCGAAACGTCCCCTGCCCGAGGTCGACCGCATCCGCCAGCGGCTGCGCGGCGACGGCACGCTAGCCGACATGCCCACCGTCGCCGAGTACCTCACCGGATGGCTGACCCACCTCACGATCGACGCGAACACACAGCGCGGCTACGAATCGATCGCGCGGGTCCACCTGATCCCACACCTGGGCGACATCCCGCTGGACAAGCTGCGCACCACCCACATCCGCGCCATGTTCGCCGCCATCGAGCGCCGCAACGACGAGATCGCCGCCGCGAAGGCGAGCAGCGACCCAGCCATCCGCGCGTCCGTCACCGGCGTGCGACCCACTGGTGCCAGCACACGCCAGCGCATCCGCGCCTGTCTGCGCAAAGCGATCAACGACGCCCTCGCCGACGAACTCATCGTCGGCGCCAACCCCGCCGCCCTGGTCAAGGTCCCCGCCGACCGGCCCCTGCCGATCGTGTGGGAGGACGAACGCGTACGGCGGTGGAAGGCCACCGGCGAGGTCCCCGGACCGGTGATGGTCTGGACCGACTCCCAGGTCGTGCAGTTCCTCGACTACGCCGCCGTACACGCCCCCGACCTGTACCCGATGTGGCACTACATGGCCTACCGCGGGCCCCGCCGGGGTGAGGCGTGCGGCCTACGCGACAGCGAGGTGCGGTTGCACCGCCGCGAGACCACGATCAACAACCAGATCGCCACCCACGGCTACACCGCCGTGCAGAAACCGCCGAAGAGCAGAGCCGGGAACCGCGACGTCGCCCTCGACACCGACACGACCAAAGTCCTCACCGCCTACAAGGCCCGCCGCGCCGCCTGGCAACTCGCCGCCGGCGACGCATGGCCCGACACCGGCCTGTTCTTCGTCCGCCCCGACGGGCAACCGTGGCACCCCAACGCCGTCACCCAACGGTTCCGCAAGCTCGTCCGCAAAGCAGGGATGCCCCCGATCCGGCTACACGACCTGCGCCACAGCGCCGCCACCATCGCCCTCGACGCCGGCATCGACATCAAGGTCGTCTCCGAGCAACTCGGCCACTCCACCACAACCCTGACCCGCGACACCTACCAGAGCGTCACCAAACGGATGCACCAGGACGCCGCAGACGCGGTCGCGAAGAAGATCGACCGGAGGCGTCGCGGTCCCCGCCTCGCGGGATGAGACCAGCGCCGGCAGGTATCCGAAGTGGGCCACCTTCGTCCCACGGGTGCCTCTTTCGCAGCATTCGCCGGCCCGGTGCCCAAGGCCCGACCGCTGGCGCGAGGCCCCGGCTGACGGCGCTCACAACATGTTCTCGGGCTGGATGAAGAACCAACGTGCGGCTTCGCCAGATAGTCGGCAGCGAGGGTCACGCACACGGCCCGACAGCCTCCCGGCCGGGGGCGACCGGCTTCGGCCGCCCCGCGTGCCAGTTTCAGCGGAGCTTGCGGGCAGTGGTGGAGGCGAACTGGTAGCCACGCACCAGCACCGCCGGGTCGGCCATTAGTTCGGCGAACCGGTCCAGCTCGTCGTGGGACAGGTCTTCGGCGAGGAGCCGGTCGCGTAGCTGGGTGGCGTTGTCGGCGTACAGGCGGCAGCCGGCACTGCCCCCGGCCCAGGTCTCGGCAACCCAGCGGGTGTGGACCTGCTCGAAGCCGTTGGCGAGCAGGAAGGAGGGAACCTTGTCGCCCCAGTGCAGGTCGACCCCCCGGCCGGCGAGTACGTCGAGGATGGTGTGCACGACGCGGGTGATGAGGTCGTTGTCGCTGTCGGCGGGGGCGTGCGCGGACACGGGCGCGTAGACGATCTCTCCGAGGACGAGGTGCCCGCCGGGGCGCAGCGCGTTGATCATCTGGTGGAGCAGCAGGTGCCGGTTCGGTAGGTGTTCCAGGACGCAGCGGGCGGTGGCGAGGTCGATGGTGCCGGGTTCGACTGGCAGCGGCTGGGTGCGCAGGTCGCGTTGGTAGACGTCGAGCACGCCGGTGGGGTTGAGCATGCTGGTGTCGATGTCGACGGCGATGACCTTTCCGGTGCGGCCGACGAGTTCGCACAGGTGCTGGGCGATGGAGCCGGCTCCGGCGCCGACGTCGAGGGCGGTGTGTCCGGGGTTGACTCCCAGGCGGGTCAGGTCGTCGAGAGTGACCGGGTCGAGCATCTCCTGCAGGGGGTGGAGCTGGTGGGGGCTGTTGCGGAACTGGTAGCGCTGCGTGGGTGCGGTGGCCGTCATGGAGTGACTCCTTGGGTCGTCGTAGTGAGGCAGGGCAGGGGCGTTGTCAGCAGCCAGTGCTGTTGCAGCCGCGGGTACAGCGGTAAGGACGGCGTGGCTGGCCGGGGACGGGCGGCGGGTTCCCACCAGCGGCGGGTGGCGTGGCTGTGGGCGAGGTAGACGAGGTAGGTCTGCGCTCGCCAGCCGAAGGGACCCAGGTGGGCGGATTCGTAGGCGAGGACTTCCCCGGTGTCTGGGTGCAGGACGAGCAGGGCGCGTCGGTCGCCGCTGGTGGCGGCGACCGCGATGCCTGGGCGGCCGGAACGGTCGACCACGCGCGGGTAGTAGGTGAGCGGGCTCAGGCCGGCCAGCAGATCGAGGGTGGCGGCGCGGCCGTCCCGGCGAGGGCTGTACCAGGTCGACAGGTACGCCAGGTTCGCCAGCACCTCGGTGGGGTCGGCTGGTGAGGGCTCATTGATACGCAGGTCTTCCCGCAGCACGTCGGTGCGGGTGAAGGGGTCGATCAGCCCGACGCTGTAGAGGTCGCCTGGTTGCCACCAGTCGTGGGTGACCGGAACGACGCCGGTGGGGTGCTGGGTGGCGAGTTGGCCGCCCGAGCGGTCATCGCCGCGCCAGCGGACCACCTCCCGCACCGCCGCCCCGGAGCGGGCGGGGTTGTTCCACTGCCGGTAATGCACGAGGTCATACCGGCCCGCAGCGGTGTCGCACGCGCTGGCCCGCAGTCGTGCCGCCAGCGCCAGCAACGGAGCACGCGCCGGCTGCGGGTACGCCACCTGAGTTCCCTGGTGACCGGTGCTTCGATGCGCCGCTGCAAGCATGGGCCGCGGCGCCGCTGAGGTGGGACAGTGCACGGAACTGGGCTGGGCGGGGATCGGTGCTGGCGTCGTCACGGCGGGTATGGCGGTGGCGGCGAGCACCACCAGGGCCGCCATGGTCGCCGTGGTGGGGGTCACCGGTGTGCCTGCCCACGGTTGGGCAGGGCGGGTGAGACCAGGGCGAGGTGGTCGCGCAGCGCCTGCTCGGCCTGTCCGTCGCTGGTGGCGATGGGTCCGGTGAGGCGTCCGTCGGCGAGGACGTGGACGGTGTCGCTGAGGGTGGCGGCGGCGCGGGCGTGCGGCACGGCGGCGAGGATGGTGACGCCGTGGCGGGGCAGGTCCCTTAGCGCGTGGGTGACGTGTGCGGCCACGGTGGGGGCGAGTCCTTCGGTGGGTTCGTCGCACAGCAGCAGGCGGGGCGCGGTGCGCAGGGCGCGGGCGATCGTGAGCATCTGCTGCTCCCCGCCGGAGAGCTCGTGGCCGCGGTGACGCAGCCGGGCCGCCAGGGCCGGGAACATCTCCAGCAGTTCGTCCATCGCCCAGGCCCGGCTGTCCGGGCGGCGAGCGGTCGGGCGGGCGACGGTGAGGTGCTCGGCAACGGTCAGCGACGGCCACAGCCGTCGTCCCTGCGGGGCGAGGGCGACCCCGGCGCGGGCGGCGCGGACGGGCGTCCAGCCGGTCACGTCGCGGCCGTCGAGCAGAACCCGCCCGGTGGTGGGTCGCAGGTGCCCGGCGAGGGTATGTAGCAGGGTGGTCTTACCGGCGCCGTTGGGCCCGGCCACGGTGTGTACGGCGACGGCCGCCAGATCGACGGTGATGTGGTGCAGGACGGGGGTGTCGGGGCGGTAGCCGGCGGCGAGGTCACCGATGCGCAGCATCGTCACCCCCGGTGCCGAGGTAGAGGGCGGTGACGGCGGGGTCGGCGCGCACGGTGTCGGTGGGGCCGTCGGTGTGGCGGCGGCCGTGGTGCAGGACGGTGGTCCAGTCGGCGAGGGCGGCAACGACGTCCATGTGGTGCTCGACGAGCACGACCGCCATCCAGCCGGGTAGGCGCCCGAGGATGTCGAGCAGGCGGGTGGTGTCGGTGAGGCCGGCGGCGGGCTCGTCGAGTAGCAGCACGCGGGGTTGCCCGGCCAGGGCGACGGCGAGGTCGAGCATGCGGCGGTGCCCGTGCGACAGCGCGGCGGCCGGGTAGTCGGCGTACCCGAGTAGGCCGACGAGGTCGAGGGCTTCCAGAGGTGTGCGTTCGGGTTGGTGGCGGTGGTGCCAGCCGCCCATGCGCACGCAGTCCAGCGCGGTCAGGTTCGGGTAGACGCGGGGGTGTTGGAAGGTGCGGCCGATGCCGGCGCGGGCCCGCCAGGCCGGGCCGCGGCGGGTGACGACTTGTCCGTTGTAGGTGATGGTGCCGGCCTGAGTGCGGGTGGTGCCGGCCAGGATGTTTAGCAGGGTGGACTTGCCGGCGCCGTTGGGGCCGATGACGGCGTGGCGGTCGCCGGGGGCGACGGTGAACGTGTCCAGGTCGAGGACGGTCAGCTGTCCGTAGGCGTGGCGCAGGCCGGTCGCGACGAGGCCGTTGCCGTGGGCGCGGTCGATGTCACCCGGTTCGCGCTGCGACGGCACGCCGTCGGGGTCGATGCGGTGGACGGTCCTCACGGGGTGCTCCTGGTGACGGGCTGGGCCGGGCCGTCGGGCATGTGGAGAGCGGGACGGCGCCGACCGTGACGAGGAAGGGGCAGGCTGGCCAGTCGCGCGGGAAGAGCGGTCAGGCCGCCGGGCAGCAGGTACACCGCGGTGACGAACAGGGCGCCGAGGAGCAGGGGCGCGTGACCGGGCAGCCACGCACCCACGACGTCGCGCACGGCAAGGACCGCGATCGTGGCGGCGGCGGCGGCGGGCAACGAGGTGGCGCCGCCGATGACCACGGCGAGCAGCGCGAGGGCGGCGGTGGTGAAGCCAACATCGGCCGGAGTGATCCACCGGTGGGTGTGGATGAGCAGGGCCCCGCCGATCCCGGCGAGGGCGCCCGCGCCGGTGTGCGCCGTCCACAGGTAGGCGGTGACGTGGTGGCCGCTGGCGCTCGCGCGGGCCCCGTTGCCGCGCACGGCCGCCAGCAGCGTGCGCCGGTCGCCGCCGAGCAGTGCCACGGCGGCGGCGATCGCGGCGATCGCCACGAGCGTGGCGTAGAGCAGCACCGTGCGGTCGGTAGTCAGCGGCGGCAGGCCGGGCAGCAGACGGGGGGCGGGGATCCCGGCGAGCCCGTCGGTGCCGCCGCTGACCGTGCGCCACTGGGCGGCGGTGATCGCGGTCAGTTCCGCGACGGCGAGGCTGAGCATGAGGAACACCGTGGCGCGGTAGTGGACCAGCACCGCGCCGACCGCCCCGGCGGTCACGGCTCCCGCCCCGGCCGCCGCCAGCAGGTGCAGCGGGGCGAGGTCGGTGCCGGCGAGGGCGAGCCGGGCGGTGGTGTAGGCGCCGGCCGCGTACGGGGCGACCTGGCCGAGCGTGGGCAGTCCCGCGTGGCCGGTGACCACCGCGACGCTGACCGCCAGCACCGCCAGCGGCAGCATCCGCGCGGCGGTGGCGTGCAGGTACGGATCCGGTGACACCGCCACCGCGCCCACCACCGCCGCTGCCAGGCCGAGCGCCGACCACGGGTGCGCGCGTCGTGCCAGCGCGCGCACGACCGTCGCCGCCATGTCGTGCCGTGAACCGCTCACGCCGACGCCCCGAGGCCGGTCCGGCGGGCCAGCAGCACCACGGCCATGGCGCCGATCAGCAGGTACGGGGCGACTGCCGGGAACGACGTCACGCCGACGGTCTGCACGACGCCCACGGCGAGGGCGGCGGCGAGCGCGCCGGGCACGGAGCCGAGGCCACCGCAGACCACGATGATCAGCGACAGGAGCAGCGCGGTATCGGCGGTGTGCGGGCCGACGCCGAGGAGCGGCGTGGTCAACGCCCCGGCCAGGCCGGCGAGAGCCCCGGCGGCGACCAGGACTGCCGCGTCCACCAGGCGGGGGTTCACCCCGATGCCGGCGACCATCGCCCGGTCGTCGGCCGTGGCGCGGATCAGCCGTCCGGCGCGGGTGCGGTGCAGCACCACGTAGCCTCCCGCGACGACAGCGACAGCGACGCCTAGCACGGCGAGCCGGTCGGCCGGATACCGGTGCCCGGCAACTCGGACGCTCGCCTCCAATACCTCAGGCAGGCGAGGTCGCAGGGTGTCGGGGCCGTAGGCGGTGGTGAGCAGGTCGGCGCCGATGAGCGCGACACCGAAGGTGAGCAGCGCCTGGTCGAGGTGCCCCCGACCCCGCAGTGCGGCGGTCGCGGCGGCGAGCACCCCGCCGCCGGCGGCTCCCACACCGGCCGCAATTGCGACGGCGGCGGCGAGGCTTGGCCAGGTCCCCGAGCTGGTGGCGGCGGCGACGTAGCCTCCGGTGGCGATCAGGGTGCCGTGCGCGAGGTTGAGCACACCCCCGGCGCCGAACGCGACGGTCAACCCTGCGGCGGCGATGGCCAGGAGCAGCCCGTAGGCGACGCCGTCGACGGCGGGTATCAGGTAGGCGTCCACGCGCACCGCACCCCCTTCTCGTGTGCTTGGTCTGGTCAGCTGGCGGGCAGGGTGGTGAGGTCCTGCACCAGGACGTTGGACAGCACTGGGCCGTCGTTGCGGACCTCGCGCAGATACCAGCGCTGCACCGGGCGGTGCTCGGTGGGGTGGAACTGCCAGTCCCCGCGCGGGGAGACGACCCGCCCGACCTGCCCGATCGCGGCGTTGAGCTTCTCCCCGCTCACCTCGCCGTCGATGGCGGCGAGGGCCCGGTCGAGGACGGCGGCGGCGTCGTAGGAGGCCATCGCGAAGGTCGTCGGCTGGCCCGGGTGGCTGGCGGCGGACCAGGCGGCGACGAAGTCCTGGTTGGCTTGGTTGGCGAGGGTGGGGCTGTAGTTGAGGACGTTGCGGATGCCGGTGGCCGCGGGTCCTTGCGCGGTGAGTACGGATCCTTCGGTCAGGAAGCCGGCGGCGTAGAGCGGGACGTCGGCAAGGTCGGACTGGGCGTACTGCTTGACGAACGCCACCGCCGCGGCCCCGGCGTAGAAGGTGTAGACGGCCTTCGGTTTGGTCTCGGCGGCCTTGTTCAGGTACGGCAGGAAGTTCTCCGTCGCCGGGAACGGCGTGAACAGCGTCTTCCCGTTGGGGTTGGCGAGTTTCCCGCCGAGGCGGGTGAAGGTGTCGGTGAAGCCCCGCAGTTCGTCGTAGCCGCCCTGGTAGTCCGGGCCGATCGCGTACACCTGGCCGTCACCGACCTGTGCCTTGACGTACTCGGCGATGGCGATGCCCGGCTCGTCGGAGTTGTAGGAGGTGTGCCAGGTGTAGGCCAGGTCGCGCGGCTTGCCGCCGACCGGCGCGAACGCCGGTCGGGCGTTCGCGCCGAGCAAGGGGATCTTCCGCTGCGTGGTGAGGGTCTGCACCTTGTCGACCGTCGCGCCGCCGACCAGCCCGGTCAGGGCGACCACCTGGTCGCGTTCGAGGAGCTTCTGCGCGGCGGGGACGGCCGTGGCGGGGCCGTCGCCCTCGTCGGCCACGACCAGGTCGACCTTCCGGCCGCCGAGTTTGCCGTCATGAGTGTCGAGGTAGAGGCGGAAGCCGCGCTGCATGTCCTCGCCGACGGTGGCGTAGGTGCCCGACAGTGAGACCAGCAGCCCCACACGGACCGAGCCGGAGTCGGTGGGGGTGCTGCTGCACGCGGCGCCGGTCAGCAGGAGACCCACAGCGGTCAGGGCGGCGAGCCCACGTCGCGGGTGTGGTCGGGGATCAGACATCGAAGATGCTCCTTCGTCAGGGGCGAGGGGTGGGTTCCGCAGGTGCTCAGGGCTGCGCGACCGGCGAGCGGGACGTGGCCTGGGTGATGACGTGCTCGATGAGGGCGATGAGCAGCCGGCGGACGCTGTCGCGGTCGCGGGCGTCGATGTCGACGATCGGCACGTCCGCGGCTAGGGCGAGGGCTTCACGGATGGCCGATGCGGGGAAGGAGCGGGCACCGGGGAACTGGTTGACCGCGACGACGTAGGGCAGCCGGACATGGTCGACGTAGTCGAGGTGCCGAAACGAGTCCTGCAGGCGGCGGGTGTCGACCAGGACCACGGACCCGGCGGCACCCCGGACGATGGCGTCCCACATGAACCAGAAGCGGTGCTGGCCC
The DNA here is from genome assembly GCF_048060415.1 of Micromonospora sp. LOL_024. Taxonomy (NCBI): domain Bacteria; kingdom Bacillati; phylum Actinomycetota; class Actinomycetes; order Micromonosporales; family Micromonosporaceae; genus Micromonospora; species Micromonospora sp. LOL_024. Next base: position 14,655 of record NZ_JBHMIS010000019.1, on the reverse strand, counting down.
GGGGTGCCGTAGACGTAGACGGTGACGCCGTCGACGTCGAGGCGGCCGAAGTCCATCGCCACCGTGGTGGTGGTCTTGGCCGGCATGAGGGTCGTGTCGTCGTCGGCGTTGCCGGCGGACATGCGGGCCTCGGTGGTGACCGGTGCGATGTCGGAGACCGCGCCGACGAGGGTGGTCTTCCCGACGCCGAACGGCCCGGTGAGCACGATCTTCAGGCTCGGCGGCCCGCCGGCGGGTCGCCGGACGGTGAGGGCGGGTGCGGTCATCGCCGGCCGGCCGCCGCGGTGGTGAGTGTGCCGGCGAAGGCGGGGGTGAGCTGGTCGCCGACCTGCTCGGCGAAACGGCCGAGTTCCTCGGTGACGAACGCGAGGTCGGCGTCGCGGCTGGCCAGGGTCAGCAGCGACGCGCCGGTGCTCACCGCCACCAGAATCAGGAACCCGTGCGCCAGTTCGGTCAGGTTGCCCCGCACCCCGCCCGCGGACAGGTCGCGGGCGGCACCGTTGAGCAGGCTGTTCATTCCGGCCGCCACCGCGGCGAGGCGCTCGGCGGCGTCCCGGTTGAGCCCGTCGGTCCAGGCCAGCAGCAGCCCGTCGGCCGACACGGCCACGGCCTGGCTGATCCCGGGCACGCGGGCGACGAGGTTGGTGTTCAGCAGGTAACTCAGATCGCTCATGACTGGCCCTTCGACTGGGGAAAGCGGCGCTCGAGGCCGCGCTGGTAGGCCCCCGCCGTACGGGCCAGGCCATCGATCGAGCGGACCGGCGCGTCGGCAGCGGGCAGGGGCGGGGGTGTGAACGCGGACATGGGCTGCCGCTTCGGCAGGCCGTTGGCCGTGGTGGTGTCCTGCCCGGGCAGCCCGCGCGCAGGGGTGGAGGGCATGTGCACCGTGGCGCCCTCGACGAACCACGCCGGCGCCGGCAGGTGTCGGGCTGTCTCGTCGTAGGCCGGCGTCGACTCCGACTCAGTCGCCCGACGGGGCACCGGAATCACCGGCAGCGCCTGGGTAGGGCCGTCCGCCGCGCTCGGGGTGGACGACCGGCGTCGGGTGGGCAGCGCGGCCGAGCCGCCGCGCCGGGCCGGTACCGCCGTGGGCAGGGTGAGGGTGGACGCGGGCGTGCCGCCGGGAGCACGCCGGCCGGCGATCGGGCCGGTGGGCAGCGCGGCCGGCTCAGGAATGCTGATCAGGAGCTTGTCGGCGGGGATCTCGACTTCCGCGACCGTGCCGTGCGGCTGTCCCGGCAGCAGCCGCACGCGCAACCCGTGCGCCGCGGCCAGCAGCGCGACGGTGGCCAGGCCCTGGCGCCGGATGTGCTCCACCTCGATCATCGGCGCGGGTTCGGCCAGCTCGGCGTTGAGCCGAGCCAGCAGGTCCGGCTTGATGCCGGGCCCGATGTCGGTGACCTGGATGATCGCCCGGTTGCCCAGAAGATGCCCGGTGACCACCGCGTCGCCGGGGCTGTACCGGGTCGCGTTGTCCAGCAGCGACGCCAACAGGTGCACCAGGTCGTCGATTATGGGTGGCGGCACCAGCACCCGCTCGTCGATCACACCGAGCCGCACCCGCCGGTACTCCTGGATCCGGCCCTGCGCCGCCTGCGCCACCGTCACCAGCTCCGCCGGCTGCGGATGCACCGCCCCCAACGACCGTCCCGACAGCACCAACAGGCTCTGCGTGGCGTGCAGCAACTGCGCGGCGAGACTGTCCACCGCGAAGAACGTCGCCAGGGTCGCGGCGTCCTTCTCGTCCCGCTCGGCCATGTCCAACTCGCGCAGCAGCCGATGCGTCATCCCCTGACACCGCCGACCCACCGCCTCCACCGCACCGGCGGCCACCCGCCGCTGCCGCGCCAGATCCGTCGAGATCCGGTACGTGTTCAACGCCAGCGTGTCGAACGCGGCGGCCACCTCGTCCACCTCGTCCCGCGCCGGTCCGGGTGCCAGCGCGGAAGGCGGCGGCGGAACCGACGCCGGGTCGGCAGGATCCGCCGCCTCAACGCGGCGGACCAGGTCCGGCAGGTCCCGCTCCGCGACCCGGGTCACCGCGTCACGGACCCGCCGCAGCCGCCGCGCCAACGCCCGACCCTGCCGCCACGCCAGCACGGCGGCGGCCACGGTCAGCGCCACGGCGACCGCCGACAGCACACCCGTGGTCATCCACTGCTGTCGGCGTTGCCGCCCCACCTCGGCGGCGATGTCCGCGTCGACGCGGGTCTGCACCTCGTGCAGACGGTCGCGCCGCTCACTACTGGCCGCAGCCCACCGGGACGCGTTCACCCGCAACCGCTGACCCACCTCAGTGCGGGCGACCTCGTCGTCGAGACGCTGCGCCGCGAGGACCTGCGGCCCGGACAGCGCCTTGTCCAGCCACGACCGCCACCGCGCCGGCGACCGCTGCGACACCGCCAGCAACGCCTCGTCATACCCGGCACGGGTCGCGGCCAGCTCCCGCTGCACGGCTTGCGACACCACGGCGCCGTTGTTCGCGACAACAGCTGCCTGTTGGATACCCGCGTACTGTCCGGCCTGCGACAACGCCGCCGCCACCCGCAACTGGTCGGCCACCGCACCGTCCGCACCGCCGACCTGACCCACGGTCTCCCGCACCGCCAGCCCCTGCGCGAGCACCGCCCGATACCGCACCAGCACCGCCGTCAGCGACGCCGACCGCGCCTTGACCTGCTCCCGAAACACCGGAAGCAACCGCAGCTGCTCGTCGAACGGCCCCACCAGCCGACTGACCGAAGCCGAAGCATCGAGCTCGCCGCGGCGCTGCCGGTAGGCGTCCACCGCCCTGTCGGATGCCGCGACCTGCTCGAGATAACCGTTGAGGCTACCCGCCGGATCACCGACCAGCCCGCCGGCGACCTGCCGCTCCCGGTCGAGTTCGTGCAGCACCTCACCCACCGCGGCCGACACCGCCACCAGCGACTGCAGGCGGTCGGCGCTGCGCGCCTGACGGCTCGTCGATGCCACACCCCAGGAGGCGAAGACCAGAGTCGCCGCCAACGGGATCAGCAGCAGGAGCGCAAGCCTCCGAGCGACAGGCACAGCAGTCCTTCCCACGGTCCGGCGAATTGGCGCGGTCCTCCGCGCTACGGTCTTGCTCTGCAACGGGCCGGGGCATAACCCAGGCATCGTCGGCGACGAGAGTGACTAAAGGCGAAGACCGTCGATGTCGGTAAGGCTCGCCGTGCACGTCTGACAATCCGCCGACAATCCGCCCTTACTCGATGGCGGCCAGCGCGCCTGGGATGGCCGACGAACATCGCCTACCGACGCGCTGCACCGCGGCTTGACCCGTCGAGGCCGCCCAATGTCCGGGCCGGTCAATGTCGGAGCTTTGTCAGAGGTCAGGGCATCGGGTTATCGACATCCGCGCACGCGGCCGTTAATGGGGCATCACCGTGAGCGCCAGCGGCGCGGACATCGGTGACGGGCGAGCCGGCCGCCGGCTGGTTCGCCTGCCTGTGCCCAACGCTCCCGTAGGAGGGATGTGCCATGGCCCCACGAACCATGCCCGAACCGGCTGAGGTCGGTCGCCGAGCCGCCGAGATCCTCGACCTGATCACACGCCACTCGTCGTCCGAGCGGCTGCGCAGCTCGTCGATGAAGTACTCCAGCTGCTGGGCGACCTTCACCGGGTACCCGGCGATCAGCCAGTGGTCCCTCGACCGGGACGCGGGCCCGTTGCTGACCGAGGCGATGCGGGTCCTGGCGCTCAAGGCCGCGGTGTTCGAGCTCTCCGGCGGCGACGAGGAGGCCGCGGAGCTGCTGGTGCCGGCGCCGGTCGACGAGATGATCCACGCCGTGCTGGCCCAGTTCACCCTGATGTCCCGGATGCAGCGCGACCTCGGGGTCACGTTCCCGCACGCCACGGAGTTGGAGGAGTTCACCTACACCCGCGGCTGCCTGACCGACGCGTACTACGCCGCCGCCGGCTGGGGACCGCAGCCGCTGCGGTACTGGCTGGACTCCGCCGAGGTGACCCGCCGCCTGAACCAGCTCAACGCCCACTACCAGGCCGCGGGCCTGGGACGTGACGGACGCAGCCACGACTTCGACTTCGACCAGCCGGACCCGGCGACCGCGCCCGTCGGGGTCAGCGGTTAGCCAGCTCCACCGACAACACCCGCCGCATGGCCGCCACCACCTGCTTCGGGTCGAATCTCTCGCCGGCGAGGCGCTCGGCGCGGGCGACGGCACCGAAGATCTGCTCCGACGGGGCGTCGCGCAGCACGGCGACGAGCCAGCCTTCCAGATCCACCAGGTCGGCAGGAAGCACCAGGGATGCAGGCGTCGGCGCCGGTCGTGAGGTCTGGTCGGGGACAGGCTCACCGCGTGAGGCGTATCGGCCCGGTGGCAGTCCGACCCGGTACGGGTGCACACACACCGCGATGCCCTCGGTGGTGACTCGCCATCCGATGTCCGGGTTGTAGGCGAACTCGGGTCCGGGCCGGTCGACCACGTCGAACTGGCCCGGCCCGAGTTGCTGGGCGGGACACACCACGCACGTCTGCTCACACCACTGCGGTAGCGGCCCGGACATGGCGCAGATGCTACGGCAACCAGGAGGTATCAGGCCATGACCGTCTTATCCCCTCCCCGGCCCGCCACCGTCGACCGCGCCCTACGCGACGCCCAGCGATGGTGCACCGGACACGCCATCGACGACCGCCCCGCCTTGGCCCACGCGGTCCGGGTCGCCGTGACCATCGGCGAACATGTGCTACACCCGGACCCGGATCTGATAGCTGCAGCGCTGCTGCACGACATCCCCGACTTCGCGCCCCGCACGCCGGACATCTACCAGGTTCTCGCCGTCGCCTACGGCCCGCAGGTACCGAGGATCATCGCCGCCCTGCAGGCCGAGCACCGGGCCCTCGACATGCCGGACCCGCCCATCCGCGTTGACGACCTGCCGGTGCTGCTCGCCTCGACCGCCGACAAGATCGTCGCGCTGACATCGCTGCTGCGACGGGCGCATACCAGCGGCGACGTCACCGACTTCCTCCGCAGGCGCCCGGCGCTGCTCACGTTGCTGCCGCACTTCCGGGCCTTTCACCAGGCAGCCCATCCCCGAGTGCCGGCCGCGATGTCGGCACGCCTCGACACCGCGCTGGCGCTGCTCGAGAGAGCCGCCACCGGCATTCAGGCGGCGAGCAAACCATGATCGCCATTAGTGCCGCATTCGCGGACCAGCTGCGCCGTGACCTGCTCACCGCCGCCGGCCACGAACAGGCCGGCTGGCAGATCACCCAGGAGTGGGAGCTGTCGACAGTGCAGCGGCTGCACCTAGGCGACGGCAGCAGTGTGATCTGCATGCTCGCCACATCGCCGTTCACCGGCGAAGCCGCTGTGCTGCGGCACCTCAACCAACATGGCGCCGCCGTGCCCCACCTGCACGGCTACACGCTACGGCCGCATGCACTGGGCATGCTGACGGACGACCTCGGCGACCCCCTCCGTCCAGCAACTATCGCCGAGGCCGCAGCCGTCGCCAGCGCAATTCACGCCATCCCGCCGGTGCCCACGCTGCCCGTGTTCGAACAGCGGACCCTGGCGCGCCTGCCCGAGCAGGCGCTCGCCGCGCTCGACGAGCTGCACCGCCAGGGTCGCTTCGTCGACTCCGGCGCGGCCGAGGAACTGCTGCGGCGGCTGGCGGCCGTGGCGGGCAGACGCGCCGACGGCGCCGAGCGAGAACCCTTCGGGCTGTGCCACGGCGAGTTCCACCGCAGCTCGCTGCACGTCAGCCGCGCGGGATGCCGTCTCGTCGACTGGGCGAAAGCAATCACCGGACCAGGGCTGCTCGACCTCGCCACCTGGTTCGGCACCCGCAACGCCGCAGACCCCGCCCAACTCACCCGCCTGATCAGCGCCTATGTCGAGGCTGGCGGCAGCACCGACGCTCACTCGGACCGCGGTGGCCTGCCGGCGGCTCAGTGGGCGCTGGGATGGCACCGCGTGTGGGCAGCCTGGTGGTTTCTGACCACGGCCGCCGCAGGCCACCATCAGCCCCACACCGATGGCTCTCACGCCCAGGTCGTGCACCGCCAACTGCACGCTGCCGCGCAACTGCTCGACGCCGCCCCGTTTGGCGCGTCCGGAGTTCATCTCACTACCGCGGGAAGATCCTTATGCAGCGCCTCATCGTGGACACCCACGCCTCGTCCTGCTACTTCCGCACCTCCGTCGGCGGGGATGGACGCAAGGCGTTGGTGCAGATCACCGAACGGTGCAACCTGCACTGCGCCCACTGCTTCGTCTCCTCGACCGCAGTTGGGTCTGACCTGTCCCTGGGCGACTTCACCACCCGAGTGTTGCCCCGGCTGCTCGACGCCCGAGTCGAACGCCTCACGCTCACCGGGGGCGAGCCCTTCGTCCACCCCGAGCTGATCGCCATGTGCCAGGCGGTGGCCGATCAGGGACTGCCGGTGGGCATCTGCACCAACGCGACGCTGACCCGCGACGCCGATATAGCCGCCTTGGCCGCCTTGGGCAACGTTCACGTCAACGTGTCCTTTGACGGGTTCCGGCCCGACAGCCACGGCAAGTTCCGCGGCGACCGGTCGTCGTTCGCCACCACCGTCACCACCACCCGCAAGTTCGCCGAGGCCGGCCTCCTCAAGGGCCTGCTGTCCACGCCCAACGCGCTGACCGTGCCGCAGGAGTTCGCCGACCTGTGCGCCTTCGCCGTCGACGTCGGCGCCGAGTACGTGCTGATGAATCCGCTGTCCTCCTTCGGGCGAGGGGTGAAGAGCCGCAGTAAGCTCGCCGCCACCATGGCGGCCATGGACGCCATTGCGGTGGTGACCGACCGCTTCGCTGACCAGCTCGACCTCGTGCGCATCCGGTTCCCCAACGACGACCTGCCGCTGGGCGGTTGCGACGCAGGGAAATTGATCTATGTTTTCGTCGACGGGCAGGTCGCCGTGTGCCCCTACCTGGTCTTCGCCGCCCGCACGCCGGCCTCCACGCACCACGACACCGAGTTTCTGACCGGCAACATCCTCGATAGTGAGGTTGTCACCGGCCTCGACGCCTACGACTTCCACGGCCGCCATCGGCTCGGAGCCAACCCGACCTGCGGCTCCTGCACGCTGGCCGGACAGTGCGGCAAGGGCTGCCCCGCCGCGGTCGTCGCCGCGGGTGGGCGCATCGGCGACGTCGACACCGAGCAGTGCCCCGTCACAGCACCACACGGCCGTCGACTGCTCCCGCTATACCCAGCCAAGGGGTGAGCAGCCTGTTCATCGCCGTGGAGGGTCCCAACGGAGTCGGCAAGAGCACCGTCGCCCGCCTTCTGGCCGACCGCCTCGCCGAACTCGGACCGGCCGGGGTCCACCTGACCGGCGAGCCCACCCGCACGCCTCTGGGCCAACTTCTGCGCCGGCAGGAATCCTTCCTGCACGGGAAGGCACTGGCCCTCGCTCTGGCCGCCGACCGCGCCGCGCACATCGAGACGGAGATCATCCCCCGGCTCGACGACGGACTCCACGTCGTGACCGACCGGTACGTCGCCTCCTCACTGGTGCTGCAACGCATCGACGGCCTCGACCTCGGCGAAATCTGGTCCTACAACCGCTACGTCCTGCCCGCCACCGTCATCTACCTCGAAGACCACCCAGAGGTCATCCGCACCCGCCTGGCAGCCAGGCCGCACCTGACCAGGCTGGAACTGGCCGGCTCACCCGAGAAAGAACTCGCCCTCTACCGCGACGCCGCCACCCACCTGCACCGACAGCAGTGGCGCCAACACGTCGTCGCCTGCCACGGCCTCAACCCCGAACAGGTCGTGGACACTATTCTCGCCCTGCTACCCGCCGACGGCCCCTGACCAGCGAGGCTCACCGTGCTGTCCATCCTGACGATCAACGTGCAGGCCGCCGCCCTCGCCCGTGCGCAGAACCTTCTGACCTGGCTGCTGCAGCGCGATGACCACGTGGTCATCCTGACCGAAACCAGCAACGGACCCGGCACCCGGCACCTGCTCACCGGCCTGCGCGCAGCCGGGTTGTTCATCACTCACCAGCCCTCACCCGAGGGCGACCGCGGCTGTGCCATCGCCAGCCGCATCCCCACCCGCCCAGCCCCACATCTCACCGCAGGTATCAGCCTGCCTGGCCGGGCCCCCGCCCTCACCCTCGACACCGACCCTGCCGTGACAATCCTCGGCCTCTACGTCCCCTCCAGCGACCGGGCACCAACCAAGCTCGCCAAGAAGCGGACCTTCCTCACCACCGTCACCGACACCCTGGCCCGACTACCCACCACCGACCGCGCACATCTGATGGTCGGCGGCGACTACAACGTCATCAGCCGCGACCACCAACCCCGCTACCCCGGCTTCCGACCCTTCGAGTACGACTTCCTCGACGCCCTCACCGCACTCGGGCTCTGCGACGTCCACCGGACTCTGCACCCCGAAGTGCAGGCACACAGCTGGATCGGCCGAGCCGGCAACGGATACCGCTTCGACTACCTCCACGCCGGCCCCGGGTTACTGCCCCATCTGGCAGCCGCGGCCTACCTGAACCAACCTCGGCTTGAAGGCCTCACCGACCACTGGGCGCATAGCGCCGACATCGACATACGGCGTGCCGGCGGGCGCGGTGCCGGTACTGGCAACACCGAAGCTCCCTTGACGTCCCGTACGTCTTCCCAGACGAGCGGCAGAATAGGCCAGTGACCCTCTGGACGATCGCGACGGCGGCGGACGAAGCCCGCCGCCAAGCGACGGTCGCTGTCCTCCCCATCGGCAGCTTCGAACAACACGGCCCACACCTACCGCTCGCCACCGACACCATCGTGGCCAGCGCCATCGCCACCGCGCTGGCGGAACGTTACGACCTGTTTCTACTTCCGCCAATCACCCTCTCCTGCTCTCACGAGCACGCTGCGTGGCGAGGAACTGTCAGTCTCAGCTCGACCACCCTCACCGCCATCATCAACGACGTCGTGGCGTCCCTCCATAGGCAAGGCATCGACCATCTCGTTCTCGTCAACGGGCACGGCGGCAACTATGTGTTGTCCAACATCGTCCAAGAGGCCAACACTGACCGGCCACGCCTCGCACTGTTCCCGGGTCGCCAGGATTGGGACCAAGCACGCCACGACGCCGGACTGCGCAGCACCACCCACGACGACATGCACGCCGGAGAGATCGAAACGTCGATCCTTCTCCACGCCGCACCGCACACCGTCGGCCCGGACTTCGGAACCGCCGATCACCTCACGGAACGGCCGCACCTCCTGACACTCGGCATGATCGCCTACACGAGCACCGGAGTGATCGGGCAACCATCACTGGCCACCGAAGCCAAGGGACAGGCCGTGCTCGCCAGCCTTGCCCGCAGCTTCGAGGACACCCTCGCCATGCTTACCCGTCAATAGGCCAGCACTCCGCCACGCGACACAATTCTCCCGGCGGCACCCACCACTCACTGCGCGCCAGCCGAAACTCGAAGGAGCCCACATTGCGGAGCCGCGAAGTCGTCCCCGGCCGCACCATCGCCGCCGTCTTCGACCACGGGGAAGACTTCTACGACGCCCTCGACCGCACCTGCCGCGCCCACGACATCCGTCAGGGCTACATACCCACCTTCATCGCCGGCCTCGCCACCGCGGACATCGCCGGCACCTGCGAACGCCTCGACAACCCCGACGCCCTCGTCTGGTCCAAAGTCCATCTGACCAACATCGAGGCCCTTGGCGGCGGCACCCTCGCCTACGACCCCGACACCGACACCATCCAGCCGCACATTCACCTCACCGTCGGCTTGAAAGCGCACAGCGCCACCGCCCACACCAGCCACCTGCTCGCTGCGACCGTTCAATTCCTCACCGAAATGATCATCGTGGAGATCGCCGGGCCATCGATGAGGCGCGTCCGCCAAACCGACCTCTACGACGTGCCACTCCTGCAGTTCCCTTGAAGACAGTCGAGCGCGACGGCCCAGGCTACAGCCGGCACAGGCGGGGCGGCAACAGCCCTGGAACTCGACCACCTCAGACCGGCGCCGACGTCCTGACAGCCGCGCTCGTCAGATTCCAAATCAATGTGTCGTAGGTGTCCACGACCCGCAGTACCGGCACGCCGAGTGAGCGAATCATCGCGTCGAGTTCATGCTGCACCTGTTCACCCGAGCGCTGGGAGCTGACCACCCGCTCCACCTCGACGAACGCGCCGAGCCCGTCGACGACGTCCACGCATACCGTCGCGCCGTCCCAATCGCCGGTTCGGCGCTGCTTGACGATTCGTACGGTTGGCACCCAACCCATCGTCCCTAGAGCAGCGTGCATCGCGTCACGGTCGAAGATCACGCATTCGTGCTCCAGGCAAGCCATCTCGTTGTCGATCGGCTTCTTCACGGTGAACAGATGGCGCCCATCCTGCGTGCGCAGACGCGCGAACGGAACACCGACCTTCGACATTCCGTACGACCAGCCGGCTGGTGCGTACGCCTGGTCGTCCTGCACCGACGGCTCCGTCAACACCACCTGCCGCCGGGCGAGCGCGGTGATCAACTCTTGCAGGTCGTCGACGCGGTACTTGGCTTCAACCTCATGATCATTGCTCGCTGGCTCGTGGGTCACGAGCAGGGAGCATACGAGAATTGCAGGTCACGTGAGTTCCGAACTCCCGCGGGCGATGTCGGAGCTTTGTCGGAAGAATGTTGGAAGAAGCCGCTGAGTAGCCGACGCATCACAGACCTGCACTACAGTGCTCCCACGCCACTGTGTCTCGCCTCGCGCGAGCGTTCGCACCCATCGGGAGCTGCTGATGTCGAGCGTGCCACCACAAGACGTGGCCAGGGCATGGATCGCTCTTGGTCAGATGCTGGCCCGCAGCCGTAAAGCCGCTGGTTACACGCAAGAGACGTACGCGCCTCGGGTGAGCTATGGACGGAGCACGATCGCGAACGTCGAGACCGGCCGGCAGCGAGTGGGACGCGACTTCTGGACCCGAAGCGACGAACTGTTGGGGACCGGCGGCAGACTGTCCCAGGAATACGACCGCATCCGGCTCGCCAGCACCCGGCACATGCCCAGCGGCATGGCAACCACTCAGACGTTTCAGGCCGCGGCGGATCCATCGTCCTCCACCGCTGTGGAGACGGTCGCTCGCACGCCCGGAACCGACTACCTGATGGGCGAGTGGAACAGTTTCTCCACGCTCACCAGCATGCTGGCTCAGCAGCGCCAGGCCGTGTCACCCGACGCACTACTGGGTCTAATCGAGGCCCACCGTGATTGCCTGTCGACGCTGTACCGCAAAGCCGGCCGTGCGCCCATCCGCGCTGACATCGGAGCGATGCTCGCCGAAGCCTCGATCGTCGCTAGCCGGCTGTGGAGCGCACAGGGCAACCGTGGCCTCGCGCTCGCTCACTGTGCCTACGCTCGCCAGCTCGGCGACAGGCTCGGCAGCCGCAGGATCAGCGCGACAGCACGCATCTTCGAGAGCAACCTCCACTCGGAGGCCGCCACGCTGATCGACGCAGACGGCGACGTCATGATCGGTCTGCGGCTCCTCGATGAGGCTGCCCGCGCGTCCACCGATCTCAGTCCCGCCGCACGAGCCCGGGTAGCTGCCGAGCAGGCCCAGGCCTACGCTGCCCTGCGACTTTCCCGGGAGGCCACGGCGGCCCTGAAGCGGGCAGAAGAAGCGGTCAACGACTTGTCACCCGCTGACTGTGTCGGCCTCTACAGCGACTGGAGCAGCGCCCGCCTCCTCGTCTATGCGGGCACATGCCATCTTCTTCTCGGCCAGCCCCACCAGGCTGTGACCGTGCTCGAAAGTGCGGTACAGATGCTGGAACACGACCATGCCAACGTCAACGTCGCCTTGGCGGCAGCCGTAGACCTCGCCAGCGCCTACGCCGAGGCCGGCGAACTCGAGCAATCCTGCACCCTGCTCGGCAACACGTACGATCAGCTGAAAGCAGGTGGAAACCATCGAGGCATCGCTCGAGCTCAACGAGCCCGGCAGCGGTTGGCCCGATGGCGCGACGAGCGGGTTGTCCTCGAACTCGAGGAGCAGATGGCCGCCTAGCGGGCAGCCGGCGACCCGCCCGCACTCAACAGCGAGCTGACGGCGGCTACCACGGTCGTCGGGTCGAGACTGTCAAGTACCAGGTCAGGTTCGTAGGATGCAAGCTCTTGGCGCCCAATCCGGTGAGCGACGACAGCAACGCGAAAATCGGCGTGACGTGCGCAAGCGATATCGTTGGGCGCATCCCCGATGACGATCGCCCGAGCGGAATCCAGCGGTTCACCGTAGACCGCGGAGTAGCGCTGAGCTACGACCGCCGGAAGCTGAAAGCGATCCCGAGCGTCCGACCCGAACCCGCCGATGCGAAGATCAAGAAGCTCATCCAAGCCCGCCACGTCCAGCTTCACCTCGGCGGCCGAACGCAGGTTGCCGGTCAGCACGGTCTGAACGAAGCCACGTTCGTGCAGCTCCGCGATGCTCGCCGCAGCACCTGAATATGGCGGCTGGACCTCAGCCAACTCCTGCCGACCCTCCTGCATGACCGCGGCGATGGCCTGACGGAAGGCGGGTACGCCCGCCTCCGCGGCTGACGGGTCCACGCCCGAAGCGATCGCCGTGTCCACGGCGATCGACTCGTCCGTATACCCATGCACCTTCTTGTCAGGGAAGACAACCTCGGACTGCGCGATGCCGTACGCACGAGCGATCGCGCGCGTCAGCCAACGCAAGTCCGCGGGGATGAGCGTCCCGTCAACGTCCCAGATGACCAAGCCGGCGCTGCTGTGGTTCATAGATTCATCGTCGCACGGGCACGAGCAGCTAACCCTGCCGAGCACTCCGGGTTCGCGGTCGGACCGAAAGGGCAAGCGGGGATGCGGTCGCGGCAGCGGGTGTCGGTGGATTGTCATAGTCCGATGACATGCCTGTCCGACAACACCCGACGTCGGCGACTGTAAGTGAGCCTTCCCCGAAAGGCCCCCGGACGGATCGTCCGCGCATAGCTGTCCGGACGGCACCTTCGCTGCCCTACGTGGTGATCATCGCGCTGGCCGCGGCTGCTGCCGATTTGCTGATCCAGCCACGGACATGCAGCGCGTCCGGCGGCGGGGATGGCTGTTCGCTCCCGATCGCCTGCGAGTGTTGGAAGGAATGTCCGCAATGTTCTTCGATGTCGTCGTCGTCGGCGCTGGCCCAGGTGGTCTGGCTTGTGCCCACGAGGTCGTGCGCCAGGCCCAGGGCCTGCGGGTGCTGCTGTTGGAGGCCGGGCGGGGGATGCGGAATCGGCCGTGCCCGGTCGACCGAGGGCTGCGTTGCACGGGGTGCGCCGGGATCTGCAACGTGATCAGTGGCTTTGGTGGCTGTGTGCACTACGGAGACGGGGTGAAGTTGAGCTTGCTGCCGTCCGGCCGCCGCCTGGTCGATCACTTCGGTGAGGACCGCGCGGACGAACTGTGCGAGCGCGCGTTCCAGTTCCTGACCGCTCCACTGCCAGAGCCACCCACTCTGAGTGGCACGAGGCTTGGCGCGCCAGTCATCAAAGCGTTTGCCGGGAACGGCCTGGCCATCCGGGAGTACCCGGTCGCGGTCTTGGGGGAGACGCAGGTCCGGGACATGCTCACGGCGCTGCACGGCTTCCGCAACGACGCTCTGGCCGTCTGGGAGAAGTCGGAACTTGTCACCGCCGCCCTGGAGGGGGACCGCCTGACGCTGGCGGTAGCGACCCACGGTGGCCTCGTCACCGTGGAGACGGCACGTCTGGTGCTGGCCACGGGCCGGCACGGGGTGACCACCACTCACAACCTCCTGACGGCGTTCGGGGTGCAGACGATCGCCCCGGACATGTCGCTCGGCGTACGTCTCGAGACGAGGGCCGAGGTGCTGGCCGCGATCGGCGTCGAGCACCCCGATCTGAAGATCACCCAGTTAGAGCGAGTGGACCGTAAGACGAAGACGTTCTGTTTCTGCGGCGGCCCGAACGGTGGTCGGATCAAGTTCACCAACTACCAGCGCTCCTTCGGGCGGGAAGTGATCACTCTCGACGGGCACGAAACCAGTGAACGCCTTCCCGGGGGACGTTCACTGGCAGCCAACTTCGGGCTGCTGTGCCAGCTCGCCAGACCCGGCACCAGCACCGAAGTCCGGGCCGAGATCCTGTCCGATTACTGGCGGCTCAGCGGAGGCCGGCCGGTGGCGCAGAGTCTGCGCGCGTTCATGAACAAGACGGCCGAGCCGCGTAGTTGGCCGGAGTTGGCTGCGGCAGTGACGTTCGAGCCGTCCGTCAAGGACTTGACTACTGCCCGGCTTGACAGCTTGTTCACCGGCGCCGAGCACGTCAGCCTTATCGAGAGCCTCCGCCGGGTCATGGGCTCGATTCTGGACCACGCCGACGCCGGCTTGTCCGTGGATGACCTTGTCGACGATGTTCTCGTGATCGGGCCTGAGGTCGAGTTCTTGTGGGACCGGGTCCCGGTCGACGAGGACTGCAAGGTGCGGGGCCTACCGATCTACGTGGTCGGAGACGCCGCAGGGATCGCCCAGGGCATCGTGCAGGCTGCCATGATGGGCGTTGCTGCCGGCGACGCCATCGCGTCCGGTATGCCGGCATCAGGGTCTTTGCGTTGTCGATGTGCGGGGCTGTGAGCTGGGCTGACGTGTCGATTGGGGTC